>DATJWZ010000517.1:0-5666 GCA_035500795.1 Candidatus Eiseniibacteriota bacterium
CGCAGTTGCACCAGCATTCCCATCGGCAGCGCAATGTACGTGAACGCGAAAACTGAAGCTGCTGCAGCCGGATAACTCGTGCTCAGATCGGCGTTCCGCATGGCGCGCGTGAGAAAAATAAACGGAGCAATCGCGGCAGCGAAGCCGAGACAGTAAACAAAGAACGCGGTCGACAGAAGCGGCTTCTCATTACCGAAATTGAACGGCAGCAGTGAAAAAAAAATTACAATGAAGATGTAGGTCAGGGTGCGAAGTGGCTGGACTCCATAGGACTCTGTCAGCTTGAGGAATTCGTGGATCGTGAGCAGAGCCACGCCACCGGCGACAATCGCGAGAGCCCACACCGGCGCGCGCAGAATCAGCACCAGCACGATCGGAATCAGTACGACTGCCGTTGCAATGCGCTTGAGCAAGGGAAGTGATCTCTAGGACGCGCAATTATACCGGGAGGCAGGAAAGTAGTTGTTTTTCCTTCGTGTACCTTCGTTCCCTAGTGGTTAGACTTTCACGGCTTCAGACGGTAGGTGCGTGTCATGGTGGTTGAGTCCGCCGTAGCGACGTTCGCGTTTCTGGTATTCGGCGATGCCCTCGAGTAGATGGACGCCCCGGAAATCCGGCCAAAGTGTCGATGTCACGTGAATCTCGGCGTACGCCAATTGCCAGAGCAGAAAGTTGCTGAGCCGCATCTCGCCGGAGGTGCGGACTACGAGATCGGGATCAGGTAAGTGTCGCGTGTACAGGTGTCGAGACACGGTCGACTCGTCGATTCGAAGATGTTCGATTCCGCCATTGTGCGCAGCGGCTTTGACGATCGCCCGGAAGGCATCCACGAGTTCGCTGCGGGCGCTGTAATTCAGAGCCAACGTCAAAACCATCCCGGTGTTCTGTCTGGTTGCGTCGCGAGCCCAATCCATTCGTTCCTGGACGTCTTTAGGCAACTCCTGCTGACGGCCGATGTACTCCAGGCGAATATTGTTTTCGTTGAGCGTGGAAACTTCGGCTTTGAGATATCGGGTCAGCAGTCGCATCAGAAAGCCCACTTCGGTGGCTGGGCGCTTCCAGTTTTCCTCAGAGAATGCGTAAAGCGTAAGGGCCGGAATATGGATTCGAGCTGCGGTCTCTACCGTGGAGCGCACGGCCGCAACGCCCGCGCGATGCCCAGCGATGCGCGGCATGTGGCGGCGTTTGGCCCAGCGGCCGTTGCCGTCCATAATGATCGCGATGTGCTTTGGGAGCCTTGCCGGATCGAGACGCTTGTAAACTTCGGCTTCCTTATGATCGAGGCCCTTGGGTGCCCGCAAATCCACTTTGTCGTGCAAAGTTCCCATCCCGCTATGAGGCTACCACAGGGTGGAAGGGGATGCAATGAGTGCTCACACTGATCCCCACGTCTGCCCCTGCTGTCCGGAAGCGGGGATGCGGGCAGGTCAAGGTTACTGCGATTCTTGCGGTACGACGCTCATGGTGAGCTTCTCAGTCCCACGCAGTACCGCGATCGAGCTGCTTATGCCTGCGCGCACTTCGGTCAGCAGGCGATGGAGATCATCGACGCCCGCAACTGGCTGCCCTTCGAGAGCGAGAATGATGTCGCCCTCTCGCAAGCCGGCGCGCTTGGCTGGACTGCCGTCTTCCACCGACAGCACTAGTGCGCCAGTTTCTTTCGGAAGATCGTAAAACCGCACCACTCGGCGGTGGATTGGCACTGTCTGCCCAGAAATTCCAACGTAACTGCGGCGGATGCGACCATCACGGAGCAGCCGGCTGGCGACGAACTTTGCCGTGTTGATCCCGATGGCAAAGCAAATCCCCTGCGCCGGCAGGATAGTCGCCGTGTTGACACCGATGACGTTACCCTTGGAATCGACCAGCGGGCCGCCCGAGTTGCCGGGATTCAGGGCTGCGTCCGTTTGAATGACATCGTCGATGAGACGTCCGGAATACGAACGCAAGGACCGGCCCAAGGCACTAACGACGCCGGCGGTCACCGTGGACTGAAATCCATAAGGCGCCCCGATGGCGATAGCGATCTGGCCTACGCGGAGCTTTTGTGAGTCACCCAGAACGGCCGCCGTCAGGCCCGGTTCATCGACGCGAATGACCGCCAGGTCGCTTGCCGGGTCTTCCCCGATGAGTGTACCTGGCATATGACGGCCATCGGTCAACGTCACCGCGATGCGCGCTGCCTCGTGGACAACATGGCTATTCGTAAGGATCAGGCCATCGGGCGTAAAAACAAATCCCGAGCCGCCGCCTTGACGCTCGCGTTCCTCACCCGATCGAGTGCGTCCGGCCTTCTGGTGCACTTCAATATGTACGACCGACGGGCTGATGTGCTCGACGGCCCTGGTCACCGCTGTGGAATAAGCGTCGAGCAATACAGCGTCAGAACGCGTTCCGATTAGAACGCCGCCCAGTCCATTCTCGCCGAGCCCTTCGCCGTCCGGCGTGCGACCCAAGTTCGATCCCGTTTCAGCGCCGAAGTCCAAACTCTTTTCCAGATGCATGCTGGATAGATGTACGTCAATCTACTTTGGATTCATAGCGCGAGCCTGCACCGGAGCGGGTAGAGAAGCGGAAGGACAAGAGGAAGAAAAAGGCCGGAACCATCACTGGTCCCGGCCTCAGTTGGCTGGTTGCCCGGATAAAACCAAGTTTCACAGCTAAAGAGGTTTCAAAGTTTCAAAGTGAAGCCAAACGCAACCGGCGTCCTGAAGATTTGAAACTTTGCAACTAAACCTTAGCGGCAGCAACTTTCAAACTTGAAACTTTGAAACCTGAATTCGAAACTTTGAAACCTGGATCACGCCGTCCGTCGCGGTCTCACTGCCAGATCCCGCACCTGCGTCAGGATGCTCGACATCTGCATTCCGTTCAGTTGCGAGATGAATGGCAAGATTTCGGCGATGAACTGATCTTTCATCAGTTCGGTGACTTCTTCCTGGCGGCTGCGTTCACCACCGCTGAGCAGTTCGGGCACAGTAACCTCCAGTGCACGCGCCAGCCGTTCCAGGGACGACAGCGTAGGCGTGGCCTTCTCGTTTTCGATTTTGGACACGTACGTTCGCGGCACGGCCATTCTTCCGGCCAACTGCCGCTGGCTAAGGCCGCTTCGCAGTCGCAGCGCCCGAATCGAGGTTGCCAGGTTCAGATGGCCGCGGCCCGTTCCGGGCATCGGCATCATCACCGGGGGAGCCATGATAATTGGTTCAGGCTCCGGTTCCTCGTCCAGAGACGCGTGGCAGCGGCGGCAGTTGTTGTTGGATGTGCGGAACTGAACTAACAGGCAGTGATCGCACCGTACGACTTCCCTTGAATCTACAGGGGCTAGAGTCGTGGCCATTCGGGTTGTGGGAGTGCCAGAGCGGGCTCTCCGTACAGCCTAAAGCGCAACTAAACTGAAGAACAGGAATGACTTGGGGGAGATTCCTGTTTGCGAGTCTCAATCTGAGCCACATGCCCTGTGGAAGTCAAGGGAAAAGTGCACTGAGAACAAGGCAATTTCGGGAGGAAGTCGAACGCTCTGGCGAATGCCGCTGAAACGCTGGGCATGCAATCGACGGATGGTCTTCTTGGTGTTTACTGAGTTGGTTCGCGTGATTCGACCCGCTGGCCCAATGGGACATCATGAGCGATAGCGCTGCGAAAGATAGGTGATCTGGAAGTGTTGCAAATCCCGGAGTAATCTGCTCTCCATGAAAGTCTGGGATCCCACGCGTACCCCCTGGCGGTGCTTAATGTGCGCCCTTTTCTGTCTGCTTGCGATACCACCCTTCGGGTACGCACAAAGCATTGCAGAACTCAAGAGCAAGGCTGAGGACGGTGACGTACAAGCACAATTGGCCCTTGCTGAGGCGTATCACCTAGGTGAAGGAGTCGAGAAGGATGAGGCACAAGCCGTGCGGTGGTGGGAGAGGGCTGCGGAGCATGGCGATGTGGCAGCGCAGATCAACCTTGGAAATGCTTATTCGCTTGGAGCAGGGGTTCCAAAGAACTTCGCCGCAGCCATGCGCTGGTATACCAAAGCTGCCGATCAGGGCAATGCGGATGCCGAGCGCGGCATTGCACTCCTTTATCACATGGGACAAGTTGTCCCTAAAGACGACGCCGAAGCGGCGCACTGGTACCGCAAAGCTGCCGACCAAGGTGATTCACAGGCCCAGTCGAGCCTTGCAGGCCTTTATCACTTTGGTCAGGGCGTTCCACAAGACGATGCCGAAGCAGTGCGCTGGTGGAAGAAGGCTGCCGAGCAACTCAATGTAGAGGCTGAAGGCAATCTTGGAACCGCATATGGCTTAGGCGTGGGCGTTCCGAAAAACGAGGCTGAAAGCGTGCGATGGCACACCAAGGCCGCCGACAGCGGCAATGCCGCTTCGCAGGTTAGCCTCGGATTGTTTTACATGTCCGGCAATGGAGTCCCGAAGAACGAGGCCGAAGGCGTCAAGTGGCTGCGCAAGTCTGCCGAACAAGGCAACGCTGACGGTGAGTTTTGGCTTGGAGCTGCGTATGACTCTGGCACAGGCGTCGCAAGGGATAGGAGCGAAGCATTGAGTTGGTATCGCAAGGCTGGCGACCATGGCAGCGCAGCTGCTCAATACAACCTCGGACAGGCTTACAACTTAGGAAACGGTGTCGAGAAGGATACCGCCGAGGCCGTTCGTTGGTGGCAGAAGGCCGCCGAACAGGGCCTTGCGAAGGCTCAATATAATCTCGGTCTGGCTTATCACGATGGTATAGGCGTACAAAAGGACAACGTACAAGCCTATTATTGGATAGCGATTGCTGCGACATCCCTCCAACAGGGATTCGTGAAGGACAATCGCGACAAAGCCGAAGAGCTGCTCACCGCAGCTCAGCTTGCTAATGTGCAGGAACGAGTTCGCAAATGGGAAGAAGCACATCCGGCAACGCAAACAGCTTCATTAAATTCCTTACCAAGCGTCCCGCAGTATCAACAACAACAGACCCAAGCCCAAGATCAACCACAACCGCTGGGAATCAGGCCCGTATTTATCAAAGCAGCAACCTGTGATGGAAAACTCGCGTCTGTTTTGTTTTCTTCTTTTAAAGACGCAATCTCAACGTCGCAGCGACATGAGCTAGTTCGAGATCTGAGCGACAGTGGCAAAATGGACACGGTACTAATCATCCAAATGGCTTGCGAAGAAAAGAACAATTCTGTGTCGGTCAGAAGCGCCTACGGGATGGCGAAGTGTTTCGGTCTTAAGAACTGCCATGTAGCGCTAGACCCCCGCACCGGGAATGTTCTTTCGTGCGACCCGAACGGTGAGCCTATATGCGGCAAAGAACTGTTTAAAGAGTTCGAATATGTGTTAGCCACTACCGGGATCAATGTGAAGTTGGAGTGAATGAAGGAAGCCCAGATGGAACTGGTCCATTTCTCCGCACTCCTCGTTGTTCCCTCCCTGCATCCGTCACTGTTGTAAAATCGCGATCGCATACATTGAGTTAATCGTTCTCCTCGGAGGAAATATTCAGACTCGCCAATCAGCCTGGCAGCTTCTCACCGAGTTCACTCAATCCGAGAGCCTGCGCAAGCACGCTCTGGCCGTTGAAGCTTGCATGCGCTCCTGCGCGACGAAGTATGGCGATGGATCGCCTGAAGCTGTTGAACTCTGGGGATTGGTCGGACTTATCCACGATTTCGA
>DATJWZ010000518.1:0-1515 GCA_035500795.1 Candidatus Eiseniibacteriota bacterium
CTTTTTCAACAGGCGTGGGTTCGGCCCTCCAGTGGGTGTTACCCCACCTTCAGCCTGGCCATGGCTAGATCACTTGGTTTCGGGTCTTCTGCCCGCGACTGAATGCCCTATTCAGACTCGCTTTCGCTGCGCCTACGCCTAACGGCTTAAGCTTGCCGCGAACAGAAACTCGCTGACCCATTATACAAAAGGTACGCCGTCACACCAAAAGGTGCTCCGACTGCTTGTAGGCATCCGGTTTCAGGTCTCTTTCACTCCCCTTGTCGGGGTGCTTTTCACCTTTCCCTCACGGTACTTGTTCACTATCGGTCACCAGGGAGTATTTAGGCTTGGAGGGTGGTCCCCCCATGTTCAGACAGGATTTCACGTGTCCCGCCTTACTCAAATCCCCAAACAAAACCTACGCATACGGGGCTATCACCCATATTGCCGGACTTTCCAGACCGTTCTGCTAATTTTGAATGAGGCATTGGCCTGCTCCGCGTTCGCTCGCCACTACTAGCGGAATCTCAATTGATGTCTTTTCCTCCAGGTACTGAGATGTTTCAGTTCCCCGGGTTTGCCTCGCATGCCTATGTATTCAGCATACGATCCTCTTACGAGGGGGTTTCCCCATTCGGATATCCATGGATCAAAGCCTGCTCGCGGCTCCCCATGGCTTTTCGCAGCGTGCCACGTCCTTCATCGCCTCCTGGTGCCAAGGCATCCACCGAATGCCCTTTTGTCGTTCAATTATCCTCACCACAGCTTGAACATTGAACACATTCAAACTGCTACCCACCATGCACAGGAACCATCCATCAGATTTCAGCTCCAATCTCCATTTTCAAAACCAGCCGCTAGGAACAACTTGTTTTCAAAACTTCATCGACCAGAACCAAACCCGACAGCGTTTGACTGCACCGGTAGGTGAGATCACACACATGCCTCTGAACACTCGAACCACTTGCGCTTACGTTTCACGGCTTGCGCCGCTCCACGGGTCAGACAACCCAAGCACAAGAGCCCGGACCAGTTTACGCTTTCACGCAAACCAATACGCGCATCCAGATGCACCAAAACCTATTCACCCTGACAAAGAACATTTCTGCTCCCGACAATTAAGCTGGGAACAAACATCCAACTCTCCACCATCCCAAACCTTCACAGGAATTGAGCAGCAAAGAATCGAAACTCGATTATCCCTGTAACAGCATCGTCCGCCGGCTTGCGCCAGCACCTCTCAACCAAACTGGTGGAGATGGACGGAATCGAACCGACGACCCCCTGCTTGCAAAGCAGGTGCTCTACCAATTGAGCTACATCCCCAGTTATTCTGAGCGACCTGATTCAGCTTCCACGGCTTCGCCGCTCCAGCATCAGGACGCCACCACCAACTAATGGTGGGCCAGGGAGGACTTGAACCTCCGACCCCACGCTTATCAAGCGTGTGCTCTAACCAACTGAGCTACTAGCCCAAGAGTTTAAGTCCGCATCGGTTCGGAACACTAAAGTTCCAACCGCTGTTACAGGAAA
>DATJWZ010000519.1:0-20078 GCA_035500795.1 Candidatus Eiseniibacteriota bacterium
GTTGTCGGCCAGAATAAATACAACGTTGGGTTTCTTGCCGCTCGTGTCTTGCGCTTCCAGTCTCGACAGGGACAATCCAAGAAGGGTGCCCGCGGCCGCAAGAGCAAGGGTCATCTTCTCCATCCAATTCGTCATAACGTTATCTCCCTCTCTATGCCGGGTTCGGCACTGTCGTCGTCATGTTGAACTGGTGACCGAGCATCACTGGGTCGAGGCTATTGATCGCGCCGATGACTACAATCTGTGTATGCGGCGTCCGCCCTCCCCACTCGTCCTCTAACGAGATGTCCACGCGCCTGCCGACCACCTGCAGCACCGCTCGGCGCTGTGGCGCGTCGGTGGTATAAACCACGCCCTTGGCACGGTAAACAGTCCCCGGCAACTTACGCACCGTCTCCCGCAAGGCTTCCAGTGATAGCGGCTTGTCCGTTTCGTAGCTCCAAGTGCTGAAAACCCTCGAGTGGTCATGCTGATGGTGGTGGTCATGACAAGTGGAGTCGGTGCAACCACGCTCAACCGCGAGTGGGCTAACGCTGGTGCGAGCGGGATCAAATCTTCCGACACCTAACAGAATCTCGTAGGGCACCTCGCAGTAATTGGTCTCGACGATCCGAAGACGATTGAAATGGTCGTCGAGCCAAGCCCTGACCATTTCGACTTGCGCGGGACCGGCAAGGCCCACCTTGTTCAGGATTAGCATGTCCGCAAAACCGACTTGGCGGAGCTTGAGGTCCATCAGAGGGGGATACTCGGGGTGCGCGAAAACCTGGTCGGCGTCCACTACGCAAATGACGCTGTCCAGCCTGATCCGGTCCCGCAGATTGGCATCGGTGAAGGTTGCGAAAATCCCGGCGGGATCAGCGACGCCACTGGCTTCCAGCAGAATGTATTCGATGGCATCTGGGCGAGCGAGCAGCGTGGCGACCGACTCGATCAGGTCGTCGCGAATCTGGCAGCAGATACAACCGTTGGCCAAACTGATCATGTTGTTGTCCACCCCGACGACAAGTTCGGCGTCGATATTGATTGAGCCGAAGTCGTTGACGAGAACTGCCACACGCAGACCGTGATTCCCATTGAGGATGCGATTCATCAGCGTCGTCTTTCCTGCCCCGAGAAAACCGGTCAGGATCGTTAGCGGAACGGTTTTGCCGTTGTCGTCCATGATTTCCATGGTCTAGGGTTCCTCTCAAGAAGATCGTCCGCGGAGCGCCGCGACGCATGCGGCGGGACACCTGAGTGCACCGCTATTTCTTGAATTGACTCAGATCAATTCCCATCACCTTCGCCATCTCGAGGAGATCGACCAGTTGCGGGTTGGGCAACTTGGTGAGCGGCTCGCGATAAACGTCGGGCGGATAGTACTTATGTGGATCAATTTCAAGGTCGCGCGTCCTTTGCTCCTGCTGTTGCTCTCGCGGCAACCTCGGCTGCGGTACGACACCCTGCCCCGTAGCGAGTGGCAGCGGATCGCCGAACAGCAGCGTGGGAGGTGGCAGGGGCTGGCCCGCGAACGCTGGCAAAACAGCATCCCGTTGCCAGATCGCGTCCTTGGTTACGTTGACGGTCACGACGTCCGGCGCGCCATACAGGAAAAGCCCCTTCCAATGGGTGCGAATGTCGGCGGATTGTTCGTTGAGCGTGTCATCGTCGAAAGCAAGGTGCGTGGCCATACCTACCCGAGGGTTGACCTGGTTAATGAGGTAGCCCGTGGCGTAACCCAAGGTATGGTGGATGTCCACGGTGTAGTTGAAAAGGAATTCCGGCAGCCCATACTTGAGCATGTTGAGACGCGCCAGATCGGGTTGGAGTTCGGTGACAAAGACATCGACGCCCTTGGCATACTTGGCCGTCAGGTCGTCAGGCCGCCCATCGCCCGTCCACACGAACGAAAGGCCGTTCCAGTCGAGACGGTATGCCGAGGCGCCGTCTTTGACGTGCGAGCGCCGCCAATGGCGGACCGTAACGCCGTTTTTGTCGTAGCAAATGCCGTTCTCGTCCTTCCAGTCGAATTCGTTGACTTCGATTTCATAGCCGTCCCCAATGGGGCAGGCGTCGAAGGCGTCCAGGTGCCACTTGAGCATCTGCTTCATTCCGGCGACCATGCCCTTGGTTCCGAGGTCCGGCGTGCGGCCGGAAGGTCCGGTCACCCGCAGCGGTTGTTTCCATCGCCCTGACCATGCGGAGAATGGGAGGAGATAGGACAGGTCGTGGTAATGGTCGACGTGCAGGTGAGTAATGAAGATGTCGTTAATACTTGGCATCGGAACACCCATCGCGAGGATGTTCTTGACGCAGCCGGGGCCGAAGTCGAAGAAGAAGCGGTCACCATTGCCCAGTTCGACCATGATGCACGTGCCGGCCTGGTCGCGCCGCGGCGGGAATGGGCAACTGCCGACGAACGAGATCCGCATCTCGTCCTTCCCTAACTGCTCACTGCCCGGGAAGTAGTTCATCCGGCTCCGGACTGACGGCGTTGGCTTGTAGTATGGCGGGAACTGTAGGCCGGTGCTCGGGCCCCCGCCGTAGGGATTCTTGGGTTGGTTCGCGCCTGGCAGTGCCTGCGCCTGCGCTGCAGTCGGGCCAGCCGCAGAAAGACCGGCCGCTGCCAAAACTGCGCCTGCGCCCCTGAGCACGTTGCGTCGGCTTAGATCATGTTGTGGAGTAACCTTTGTGATCTCCTCGTCTGCCATCGATGTTCTCCTCTTAAACTATCTGGGTGTGGATTTCGCACCGCCCTTTGTCTTCTCGTGAACGCTGCGGGTGGAGCAGCCCGAACAAAGCCAATGACGGCCAGACGGAACCGTGTTCTCAGAGTCTCGCTAGTGTTTTGGTGAATCACGCTTGAGCTTCTCCAGGCACTCAATCAATCGTTGATAGGCCGAAGCATTTTGCACAACCATCTCTGCCTTCCCATTAACCGTGAGCAACTCTGGACGGCCTGTCCGTCTGAGTCTCCTCAGATGGGCTTTTGTATTCCGGTTAAAGTCCGTAAGCGATCGAATCTCGTCAGCTCTGATCACGGCTGTGTATCCCATTGACCCGACCACCGTCTTTTTAGCTGCGAATCAACTGCGAATTACATTTGCTCGAAGCCTATGCAGTATCTTCCAGGTTGGCTATTCAGTTTCGGCAAAATTAGGAACATTCTTGCCTAACTCACCTGTCGACCAATGGGCCGTCCCCCTATGAGCCTGCATGGTTTCGGGGGAGCCACACGAGGTGTAACTGGGAGTTTGTTCCTGGCGCGCCCTAAGAGCACAGGTCGATGAGACTCTTTTGGACGGCTCTCGCGAATGCGAACGCTTTGGGAAATGCCTAACCACGAACCGTGACCCAACCGGATTTGGCTGCCGAATATCTCCACATCGAACTACCCACTGGTACATCTGCCAGTTTCTAATTAAGACTCACCGTTGTTAACTACTAGACCTGAGTAAGCATTCCGCTGTGTAAGTATTCGCACCTTCCCGGCGCATTTCAACAAAGGGGTGCTGTCAGGTTTCTTTTCTGGGATCCGTAAACTTAGAGGGACAAGCAGATGGCGGTTTGCGCGTTAGCAGGCTGATGTTGGTATTGCCAGGACGTCTTCGAACATAATGACGCGATCACGTTCGAATGATATCTGCCAGGCCGCCTGTTAGGCGATCATGGAAGACATGAATGCCGACACAAACCTTTACTTCGTTTGAGGCTTTCTTCGACACGATCCGGCATACTGTTGATTTGCGAGCGATGCTTCTGGGCCCCGAACAAGGACATTGGCTGCTTACCCACTCGATTCTCAAGAACGTGAGCGTTCAATGGGGCCAGGCAACGGGTAAAGCGGTTGTAGAAGGAACCTCAATGCTGGGAGGGCCCACGATTTTTCTCCAGACCGGTGGAGTTCCCGCATTTTCGGGCAACGGGCGTCGGTTTGACGACTGTTCTCTGATGGTCGTTGGGCCGGGCAAAGAATTCTGCTTAGCTGCGGACGCCTCGTCGAGACGTTGGTGTTCTGTTCATATCGCGGGTGGGGATCTTGTCAGCGCCAATGGAGACGGGACAAGCGCTGATGGTTCAACGCATGGTGTACTTACGCTGCCATCCTATCAAATTGGGCGATTTCGATCAGTCATTGAGCAGCTTGATGAGAGCGTCCAGCAAGCGCCAGCCGCCTTCGAATCAGCCGCCGCGCAAGGGGCGGCACATCAGAAACTGGTCCGAGAGATTCGCAATGTACTCGCCAGACCGCATCAAGTCGGACGCAGGGTTGGTCGGCATACTGTCCCACGAGGACCAATCATTCGCACATCTATGGACTTTTTCGACCAGCATGATGGTGAGTACATTTCGGTAGAACAACTCGCCAATTCCGCTGGCGTTTCCGAGCGAACTCTTCGTGAGGCGTTTCAGCAGTACTTCGGAATGCCGCCGGTGCAATATCTAAATCTGAGAATACTCAACCAGGTTAGGCGCGCACTCAAAACCGCTAACCCGTTAGTGGCGTCGGTGACGGAGGTTGCCACTCGGTTCGGCATTTGGCAGTTCGGTCGTTTTGCTCGTGATTATCGTTTCCTATTCCGCGAACTCCCCTCTGAAACTCTGCGCAACCTGCAATGAGCACGGTACGCGCTTTGAAAAGTCGCCGCGTCAGGTACTCGGCGCGAGTTCGATAGAGCGGTTTGAAGGAGTCCGCTTTTGGTTGTAACGGACAACACTAAGAAGCGACTTAAGTGGTAGGAGAGTGAGTTCTTGGATGTGCGCACGCAATTATCTAATTTTGCCGAAGATGAATAGCCAACTTGGAAGGTACTTGCATAGGCTTCGTGTGCAGAAGTTAATTCGCAGGTGATTCGCAGCTAAATCACCGTAATCGGATCAATGGTGACAAACATCCAAGATCAGACCGGAGGGCATCGGATCGCATAGCAATGTCAACCGTGATACATTGCGCGCCTCCTCGATTGAAGGGTCTTGTCTCTGAATAAATCGTGGCAGACGTTTCAGCTATTTGTCCTCTTACTATACTTGCGCGGTGCCGGCATGAGATCTGAGGTGAGAAATGAGTATTAATCCAGAAATCGCCAGACTAGCAGAAACGCGGACCGCCCATGCCCCCTGGAGAAAGTGGGGCCCCTACCTCAGCGAGCGCCAGTGGGGCACAGTTCGAGAAGACTACAGCCAGGATGGGAACGCCTGGGATTATTTCAGCCATGACCAGGCTCGCTCGCGCGCGTATCACTGGGGTGAGGATGGCCTTGCCGGGATCAGTGATGAAAAGCAGTTGCTGTGCTTCAGCGTAGGTCTCTGGAATGGCAATGATGCAATACTAAAGGAACGCCTCTTCGGGCTAACGAACAGCGAAAGCAATCACGGGGAGGATGTCAAAGAGTATTACTTCTATCTGGACAGCACACCAACCCATTCGTACATGAAGTACTTGTACAAGTATCCACAGGCCGCTTTCCCCTACGAGAATTTGGTTACGACCAGCAAAAGGCGCAACCGGGGTGAGATGGAATACGAGTTACTGGATACGGGAATCTTCAACAGCGACAGGTACTTCGACGTCTTCGTCGAGTATGCCAAACAGTCACCGGAGGACATTCTAATCCAGATCAGTGTCTGTAATCGTGGGCCTGACCCCGCAACGGTCCATGTGTTGCAACCCTCTGGTTCCGCAACACGTGGACATGGTGGCCCAGCACAGCTAAACCGTCCTTGAAGAAGATCACGAACAAGAATGGCTGTCCTGTGGTCGCAGCGTCACACAACCAGTTGGGTGAGCGCTATCTGTACTGCGAGGGCGATGCCTCGCTGCTTTTCACAGAGAATGAAACCAATAACGAGCGCGTCTTCGGAACACCCAATGCCACTCCACACGTAAAAGACGGGATTAACAACTATGTGGTTCAGGGTAAGCCGGAAGCTGTCAACCCTGAGCACGTTGGAACAAAGGCTGCCGCCCACTATTTGGCGGAGATTGACGCGGGCCAAACGGTTGTGATCCGCCTGAGGCTTAGCGACTTGGCACCTGCCGCGCTAGGCGATCCCTTCAAGAACTTTGCTGAAACTGTACTTGTTCGTCACCGCGAAGCAGATGAGTTTTATCGAACCATCACTCCTGAACGTGTCAGCGACGACGAGGCCCAGGTCATGAGACAGGCGCTCGCCGGGATGCTGTGGAGTAAACAATACTTCGGGTTCGATGTCGACAAATGGCTCCAGGAACATGGCGTGGATCCTACCCGACCGGGAGGAGCACAAACGCGGAACGTCGAGTGGTCCCACATGGTGAATAAACACATCATTTCGATGCCTGACAAGTGGGAGTATCCGTGGTATGCCGCGTGGGATCTGGCTTTTCACGCAATCGCGCTGTCTACGGTCGATGTGGATTTCGCAAAAGAACAACTCGATCTGATGTTGCAGGAGTTCTTCCTTCATCCGACCGGTCAGATCCCGGCCTACGAGTGGAACTTCAGCGACGTGAATCCGCCCGTCCACGCCTGGGCAACGATCTTTCTGTATCGGACCGAGCAAGCTCTAAAGGGCAAGGGCGATCTGGAGTTCCTGGAGCGGTCTTTTTCTAAGCTGGTGCTGAACTTCAGTTGGTGGGTGAACCGTAAAGACCGTTTTGGCAAGAACCTCTTCGAAGGAGGCTTTCTAGGACTGGATAACATCGGGGTTTTCGACCGCAGCGCACAACTACCCACCGGAGGCCACCTCGAGCAAGCGGACGGCACCGCATGGGTATCGCTGTTCTGCCAAAATATGCTCGAGATCAGCGTCGAGTTGGCAGCCCATAATTCCCACTATGAAGACATGGCGATGAAGTTTGCGAACCATTTCCTTTGGATCGCCCGCGCAATGAATCAGGTGGGGTCCGATGGCATGTGGGACGAAGAAGATGGGTTCTACTACGACGTTCTGCGCCTTCCGGACGGCGGCGCAACGCGGCTCAAGGTCCGCTCCATGGTAGGCTTGTTGCCCCTCTGTGCCACCACTGTGATTGAACCCTGGCAGCGGGAGCGCGTGCCCCGTGTGATGGAACTCATGAGGGAACGGTTGCAACGCATGCCCGAACTGCGACAGAGCATCCATCCGACTGGGTCTGGACATCTTGGGTATGGCGAGCGGGGCATCGCGGCGCTAGTGAATCCAGAACGGTTACGTCGAATCCTGTCGCGCATGCTGGATGAGAAGGAATTCCTGAGCCCTTACGGTATTCGCGCACTCTCCAAGTACCATGACGAGCATCCGTACGTCTTTAATGTGTGCGGCCAGGACTATCGTGTAAATTATCTCCCGGCTGAATCAGACACAGGCATGTTCGGTGGAAACTCAAATTGGCGCGGCCCGATTTGGATGCCGGTGAATGCACTGCTAATCCGAGCCCTGCTGTCCTTCTATCTTTATTACGGCGACAGCTTCAAAATCGAGTGCCCGACTGGCTCCGGCAACTTGATGAACCTGTTTGAAGTGGCCCGCGAACTTTCTAATCGGTTGACGCGAATCTTCCTCCGGGACAAATCTGGCTGGCGGCCGGTGTACGGAGCTACAGAGAAATTCCAGACCGATCCTCAGTGGAAGGATTACATCCTGTTCTACGAGTACTTCCACGGAGATAACGGCGCGGGCTTGGGGGCAAGTCATCAGACCGGCTGGACGGGTCTCGTCGCTAAACTGATCGAAGTCTTCGGGAGGCTCGACGGAGTTCAGATGCTCGATGCCGGCAAGACAGGCGCATTTGCCAAACGAGAACCTGTATCCGATAAGCGGGTTGCTTGATTGAAGTTCGAGAACTGACACCCGGGGAAACAGTCAGGTAACGCTTTGCCGAAGTGCGAATGGCAGATCATCGTGACTCGATAGGATGGATCAGGCGGGAGTCGTGGGAGATTGCTGCGCGCCGCAGTCTCGGCATAGCTCTAGCTATTTTCATAACTGTGATTGCAGCTGACGTTTCGCAACCCCGGCTTCGGAGATCACTCCACCAAATTCGGATACCGCTTTTAGCCGCTGATCCCTCACGAGCGACAGTCAGCAAGATTGCCACGGAGTTCGGTTTTTGGCACTTCGGCCGCATGGTCAAAGATTGTCTTCCTCTTCGGTAAACTGCCCTCCCAGCTCTCGGCCACCTGCATTGAGTGGCTGGAACGGCCATTGCTGCAAAACAAGGATTCAATAGAAGAGGAGAAAGTTTTACGCGGTAGGTTGGCGGAACGCACAAATCTCTTCAATTTTGCCGAAACTGGATAGACACTCACCAAACCTCCCTATATTGTCGCAAGCAATTCGCTTGTAATTAACGGCTAAAACACAGGTGATCGATTGGTGGAGAACGCTGCCATCATCAGGCCCCAAGATATTGGATCGCTTACAGATTTTCAGCCGAATGCGTCTGCCGACCTCAAACGACTGAAGCGGACTGGCCGCCCGGATTTACTGACATTGAATGGGAGAGCAGGTAGTCATACAAAGTGCCTCAGCGTATCAATAATTGATTGAGTCGCCGGAAAGGCTCAAACGCGATTTGCTGAGCCGTTCCTAGCGTCTATAACACACACTGAACACAAAATATAGGAGGAGGATTTATGACCAGCAGAAGAATTGGTATTTCGGCGAGTCTCTTAGCATTGTGCCTCTTGAGCTTGGGGTCGGCCCTTGCCGCCGACAAGGTAAAAGGCAAAGGAGTGATCACCCTACGGTCCGGAGACACCCTGACCGTAGAAACTGACGAGGGAACTACAACGGTCACAGTCACCGCGGATACGAAAGTTCAACACCCGATAGGGCTGGGTGCTCGGAAAAAGCAAGTGGGTCAAGAGGTACTGATACCGGGACTCAAACTGAAGTTCGAGGGAACGGGTGATCAAAATCAGGTTACGGCGGAGACGATAACCTTCGATCAAGATGATCTGAGCCTAGCCAAAGTGATCCAGGCCGGTTTGAATCCCACCGCTCAGCAACAAGCCAAGAACATGGAGGTCTACCAGGCGAATAAGGAGGCCACCGATGCAGAAATTGCGGCCAACCAGGCGGCCACTGAAGCAGCCATCGCGGCGGCTAAGCAAGATATCGCAGCCAACCAGGCGAGCATTGACGAAGTTGCGCAATCCACCCAGAAACGATTTTCGGAGTTGGGCGACTTTGTCGTGAAGGGCGAACATACAGTGTACTTTGCCACCGGGGATTACAGCATTTCGGGGGCAGACAAAAATGCACTGGCGGATTTGGCAAAGAACGCCCTCGCCTACCAAAAGGGATTCGTAATCCAAGTGGCTGGGTTTGCCGACTCGGTCGGTACCGCTTCCAGCAATCAAGTGCTGAGCAAGGAACGCGCTCAGGCGGTGGTCGCTTATCTTCTTCAGGAGTGTAACGTTCCAGTTGGACGCATTGTCGCCCCTGGTGCACTGGGAGAGACCAACCCCGCAGCATCCAACGAGACTCGTTCCGGGCGGAGCGAAAATCGCAGGACCGAGGTGAAACTGTTGGTGAACAAGGGTATCGTTGGCTCCGGCGCCGGAGGAAACTAGCGGCCCGTTCTTTTTTGATGGTTTCAGTTCACGGTGTGAGGACCGGTTCCAGAAAGGGAATTTCATATATCAGGCTGGAGTGGTACTCAATTTGTGACGGGGACGAAGGGGGAACTATTTGCAGTTCCCTCCAATTCTTGCTCATCGCAACCGACCCATCCGACGGGTGACGGAAAACAACAACTGCGAATGACTAGTGATCAGGAACACAACCATGATCAGACCCGAGGACATTGGATCACTTACAAAGTGTCAGGGGAGCGCGCAGGGCCACCTGAAGCGACTGAATCGGCCTGGCCGACCTGAATTACTAACCTTGGCTAGGAGAGCTGAGCCGAATTCGTTCCGCCGACCTGTCGTGTTTGCATTGTCCTGGTGTGCTCTTGTTCTGCTGATTGCTTGCCATACGAAAGTTGCGCCAACACCAAATACGGAGCAGTCAAATCAGCAGGCGGCTCCGGGGCCTTCCAACTCGTCACCAGACGAAACGCCGTCGCCCTCGAGGGCTATTGTGTTGCCGCGGAGTTACGCGCGTGACACTGGCGATTTCGATCACATGGTGAAGAGACGGAATATCCGCGCTCTACTCATTATGAATCCCATCGGCTTTTTCTACGACAAAGGCCTGCCACGGGGCGTGATGTACGAGGCTCTGGAAGAGTTCCAAAAGTTCGTCAATACCAAACTGAAAACGCGTACGTTGGCGGTGAAAGTTACATTGGTTCCTATGCGCATCGATCAGGTTGAGTCGGCCCTCACAGAGGGCGTGGGGGACCTCGTCGCCTTCGGAGTTGTCATCACTCCAGAACGTGAACAGCGAGTTGCCTTCTCGTTACCCATCGCGACCGACGTAACACAAATCATCGTAACGGGATCAAGCTTCGGCCCGGTCTCCACCCTAGCGGATCTTGGCGGAAAAACGGTGTACGCCAATCCCCTGACGGCTTATTACCAAAACCTTAAGAAGACGAACGAGGAACTCCAAAAGGCCGGAAAGACGCCGATTGTTGTCAAGGCAGCAGACCCTAACCTGACAAACGATGATCTCGTTCAGATGGTGAACGCCGGCCTGATTCCCGCGACAGTCACGTCGAAGCAGCGAGCTGATCTTTGGTCGAAAGTGCTCGATCACATCCAACCACGTCCTGAATTGGTGGTCGCCAGTGGTGTCCAACTGGCGTGGGCGATGCGCAAGAGCAACCCGCAATTGAAGCGCGTGGTCGACGACTTTATTGGGTCGCATTCCGTCGGGACATCCTTCGGCAACACGCTGCTTCGTCGCTACCTACAAAACACACAGTGGGTCAAGAACTCAACCTCCGGCGAAGAGCTGAAGAAATTCCAAATCAATCTCGCGACCTTCCAGAAGTACGCCGGAGAATATGGCTTCGATTATCTGATGATCGCGGCCCAAGGCTACCAGGAATCTCTGCTGGACCAGAGCAAGAAGAACTCAAGCGGCGCGGTGGGCATCATGCAGGTGATCCCCAAATACGCAGCAGCTTCGCCCATCAGCATTTCTGACGTCGCAACGACGGATGGCAATATTCACGCGGGCGTGAAGATGTTGCGCAACATTGAAGACACGTATTTCAATGATCCGAAGATCGATGCGTTGAACAAGACCTTGTTCGTCTTTGCCAGTTACAACGCCGGGCCGAACCGCATCGCGAGGCTGCGCAAAAAGACGGCTGATCAGGGCCTTGATTCGAACGTCTGGTTCAACAACGTGGAACTCGTTGCGGCCAAAGACATTGGGCAGGAAACCGTCACCTATGTTGCGAATATCTACAAGTATTACGTCGCTTACAAGCTGGCTCTTGAACAGTTACAGGTCACTCGGAAGGCGAAGGAACTGCCGGCGAATTAGAACGATACGAAAGCGGCCCTCGCATTCAAATCTAGTTACAAGAAAGTGTACGAGATAGGAGACGATGGCGGAATTCGACTTTTTCAGACTCTCAGCTGGCTGCTTCCCTTTGACAGGCAAAACGGCGTGAGAAGAACGGAACGCTTGCCGGACGGTTGTTGGGACCACTTGCTGAAAAACATCATCTGAAAAGGGTACTGTCTGTTTTGGCGCAGTTTGGCGCTTGACGGGTCCAACTGCGAATGCGAAGTTGGGCATCTCACGTAGGTGCAAGTCTTCGAAGAACCACAAGTTCCATCATCGCGAGCAACCGTTCTCATTGCCGACGACATTGCCGCGTGGCGTGTCCGAGTGCGCGAAATACTGTGCAGCCGGCCTGAGTGTCAGATCGTGGGCGAGGCCAGTGACGGCATCGAAACAGTCCAGCGAGTTGCTGAACTGAAACCCGATCTTGTACTCCTTGACATTGGAATGCCTGTCCTGAACGGACTCCAAGCTGCCCCACAAATCCAGTGGGCCCCACCACACTCTAAGATTGTGTTTGTAACTCAGGAAAGTGATGCCGACATAAGGAGAGCAGCCATCGACGCTGGTGCACTCGGATACGTATTGAAATCAAATGCTGCGAGCGAACTCGTACCGACAATAACCGCCGTACTGCACAACGGTCACACTCTCCGGCAAGCGGATGCGCTTCTTGAGTCCTGAGTTGTTACTTCCTTAAGTGTCGCTAGCAGCTCCTCCGGAATGGCAAATTCCGCAATTCCGCATTGCAAACAGACGAGGACTCTCGGGAAGACGAAAACGATGGGTTTCTTAAGACCATCAAGTCCGGGAAAATGGAGGGCAACTTCGCCATTAAGTTGCTGTACGACAAGGCTTGCACCGCAACTTCTGCACTTCATGACTACCTCACAATTGGTGTTTCAATACCGCATACACGAATCCAAACTTGACCGCAGTGATTGCGATCATCTCTGTTTATTGAAGAGGGAAATCGTCGATTCCAGACCGAGGTCAAGCATCTTGCTTCACCGCACCGCAGTCATGTGCATCGAAATTTGCACGGATTCTCATCAAGAGTTCGCCAACATGCTCTCCGGGTCTTGGCGCGTCACTGAACTCCATTCCGCACAGACTACAACTAGCAACAATCAGGGCACTTGAGATATCGAGATTTTCGAAGTGAAGATAGCGTTCGGCGGTGAGCATAAAACCTTCTCAGGCTTTATCTGCCTTGTATGCAGGTCGTATGCCACGGTGCAAAGACTTTTTCAAAGCTGCCAAGTGCAGACTTGCGTGAAATCACGCTAGAATCCGAGACGGAGGCGCGAACACACCCAATAGTTTTACTAGGCACCATTGCTCAATCCACCTCAATTCGGCTGGGTGCTCAAAACCGCAGTGGGCGAATCGAGTGCTTAATCATCTCGTGCGGCTCCCGACCTTCTCAAAGGAAATATGCTTGGCGGAGACAATGTGCCAGACGCAGGACTGAACAGCGTCAGCTAATCTCGCTGATACCGCTGATACCGTTTTACGCAAAACTGTAGTGAATTAGAGAAACTATAGAAACGGGAGACAACGATTGAAATCGCTTATAAACCGCTTTAATACAGCCTATTATCACGCAAGTGCAGGGATCACAGCGAGATAGCAGAAATGGCTATTAGAGAATTTCTCCCTCTCCGCCATATATCTTGCACACGTGGCTCTAGGTCGAGGCCCTTCGCTACCGTCCAGGTTTAACTGGTTGGTTCCAGCTTCGCTCCCCCGCCAGCGGCTCAAGTTCGAATCTCAACTTCTTCAGCGTTCAGTCTAAACTTACAAAGCAGTTGCCTATCTTTTCACGAGTTCTGCGAATTGTTTCTAGCGGCCGCAGTTTCGAAGTAAACGTCCATTCCAGGAAAATACGTATTCGTGGCCGCCGACTCGCACGGAATAACGAATCGTTCCCTTTGGGGAACAACCCTCGGCAGTACACAGCAGAGGGTAATGCCGGGGGTCTTTGATGACACCGGATACGGTTAACGAGCTCTGAGGTTCGACAATGATCGCTGAGGATGGCTGCTGCTGCAGGGAAAAGAAGTTTTCACTCGACAAACTACGACTGCTAAAGCAGTGCAAGTTCCGGACATCTACGGTGGATGCGGCTTCTTTGGATCTCTTTTTCGTCCCCTTGGTGCTGGAATTTACCAGAAGTGGTGTTACCAAATGGCCGTCGACTGCGATTCCACGTTGCTCAACCGTCAATTCCGTTTGCGTGTTGTTGATGATCGTTGTGGAATAAGCGATGAATTCTGCGACATCTTCTGGGCGGACCTTCTCGAAGCCCATCTGCGAGTTGATCTCTACATCGTTGTGCTTCAGCTTCAGTATCTCGGTTCCCGTCAGAGGATCTTTTACGGTCGAAGATATGGCTCCCGCCGGCGCGTCTTCTCCCCAAACAAACGTGCTTCTCACTTCCGCTTTGAAGGTAGGTAGTTCCGCTTGAGGAAATGCCCGCAGACTTAAAATCAAGGCAAAGAACACCGATGCGGCTGGCCTTCTCATGTAGCTGACCCTTGTCAGAAGAAGAGAGACTTCTTCTTCTGCATTTTCGATCGGTCAGGTTGCAGAGTCACCTGTCGGAGATATCAGCCGTATGCTCTTGTTTCGTTGGGGCTGCAAGAGCCGCTCAGGACTGTTGAGAAGGGAATGCCATTTTCGGATCTTGGGTCAGAGAAGCTTTCGCACGACCGACCATCCGTCTCTCATCGCACACCAAATTGACTCAAGCTAGGATCCGCCGTCCTGCATCGGCTATTCATGCAAGTCAACATCATTCCACCGGCGTGCCGGGATTCGGACGGCAGCAAAGTCCATAACTCTTCCAGAGCCGAAACCAAGGACTGTGGGCGAGCATTTGGTCGTGGGTTCGATTGGCCGCTGAGAGATCGCTCGGGGTTAGTGGCCTCGTGTCAGGCGCCGCAAAAATGCGCTCTAGCAACTCGATCTCTTCAATGATCCGTTCGGTGTTCATTGTTTGATCTTTGTTCACCAAAATTCCTCGTACTAGAAACTGGCACGCATCTCGCTGGACGTGCCGGCTGCCGCCGGGACGTAGCACTTCAATGAATAGTCCATCACCATACGATCAGCGTTAAATCGCCAGCCGAGCGTGCGGATGGTCCGCTTCATGCGTTTGATCCATCCTCGGGGCAGGCCATCCCGGTCGCGCTGATAGTAAAGCGGAATTACCTCGTCCCTGAGAGTTCGCATCAGGTCTTCACCATCGCGGGAATCGTGGGTATTCATGTTGGAGTGAGTCTTGCCTGTACCGATGGCAAAGCCGTTAGCACCATCGTAGGCTTCAGCCCACCAGCCGTCGAGAATCGAGAGATTCAGGCCACCGTTCAGAACCACTTTTTGTCCGCTCGTACCTGATGCTTCCAGCGGACGTCGCGGATTGTTCAGCCAGACGTCCACACCTTGGACGAAATGCCGGCCCACGTTGATATCGTAGTCTTCCACAAAAACAAACTTATCGCGGAACTTGGGATCGCGCATCATCTCGGCAATTTGCTGCAGCATGCGTTTGCCAGGCTCGTCGAGCGGGTGCGCCTTGCCGGCAAAGACAAATTGCACGGGACGATTGGGATCATTGACCATCGATGCAAGTCTTTCGATGTCGGTCAGAATCAGGTTCGCTCGCTTGTAAGTAGCGAAGCGTCGGGCAAACCCAATAGTCAGAGCATCCGGACTCAGAACCCTCTCAAGCCGGTCCAGGACCTCTGCCGATTCCTCGCGGCGTTCGGCCTGGGCTACAGCACGCCGCCGGACAAATTCAATGAGGCGCGACTTTAGATTGAGGTGGGTTTCCCAAAGCTCGCCATCATCGACGCCCTCGATTCCCAGCCAGATCTTCGCCTCACTTCCCCGCTGATGCCAATCGGGACCGAGGTGTCGATCATAGAGACGAAACATTTGAGGAGCCAGCCAACTCGGAACGTGCACGCCGTTGGTGATGTGGCCGATGGGAATCTCGTCTTCAGGCTTCCCTTTGAAAAGGCCGGTCCACATTGCGCGTGAGACTTCGCCGTGCAAGGCGGAAACCGCATTGGCCCGGCGGGAAAGCCGAAGAGCCAACACGGTCATACAAAACAGTTCATCGCCGTTGGTTGGATGTTCACGTCCCAGCCCAAGAAGGCTCTCCTGGGACAATCCCAAGGCTTCGCGAAGCGGCCCGACATGCTCCTCCACGAGCGCCGCATGAAATCGATCATGACCGGCAGGGACGGGAGTGTGGGTTGTAAAAACGACTTCCCTGGAGATCCGGGGAACCGCGGCTTCGAAACTGATACCTTCATCTTCCATGCGCATCCGAATAGCTTCGAGCACGGCAAATGCGCTGTGGCCTTCGTTGAGATGAAAAACTCCAGGGGTGATGCCTAATGCCTTGAGAGCACGAAGGCCGCCCACACCGAGAAGTAATTCCTGCCGAATACGGATGCGAAGATCGCCGCCATACAGGCGAGAAGTAAGTTCGCGATCCTCGGGCGCGTTTCCTTCGACATCGGAGTCGAGCAGGAGCAGATCGCGGCGACCGACCTTCACCCGCCAGACCTTGGCTTGAATACGGCCGCTGCGGGTCTCAATCTCGATTACAACTGGCCGACCGTCTTTTCCGATGGCCGCTTCCATGGGAAGTTGATTGACATCAGTTTCCAGGTACTCCTCTCGTTGCCATCCGTTGACGTCAAGATGCTGCCGAAAGTATCCCTGCGGGTAGAAAAGTCCCACGCCGATTAACGGAATATCCAAATCGGACGAGCTCTTGATGTGATCACCGGCCAGCACGCCGAGGCCACCCGAATACACGGGCAGGGACTCATGTAGTCCAAATTCCGCCGAGAAATATGCGACTGGATGCGGGCGCAGGACACCGGTGTGCCTGGTTCCCCACGTGCGGTCAGCCTCGAGATATTCGAGCATGCGCCGGTACGCATAATTGACCCGGCTGTGAAGCATCAACTCGGTGGCCCGGGCTTCGAGTCTTGCGAGAGGAATCTCGTTTAAAAGCGCGATCGGATTGTGATTGACCTCATTCCATCGCACTGGGTCGAGATCGAGAAAAATGCTGGCCGTATTCTGGTCCCAGCTCCACCAAAGATTTCGCGCTAACGCCCAAAGGCGCTCTTGCAGAGGAGCGATAAAACGATCGAGCGTGCGCGCTTCGCTCACGATTGGGGCAACTTGATTGGCAGCCTCCATGAGCATGCGAACATCGTCTTCGGAGAAGACGCGGGCTTCAACCGTCTGGACGACAAGCACTCCCTGCAAAATACCGCGCTCGATGATTGGAACGCCGAGGAAGGACTGGTAGGCATCTTCGCCGGAATCACGGAAGTATTTGAAGCGCGGATGATTCTTGACCTGGCTGACGGAAACAGGTTGCACCTGTTCCGCCACGAGTCCCGTAAGACCCTCGTTGACTGCCATGCGCAAACTGCCAACGCATTCCCGGCGCAAGCCCACCGTCGCAGCCAGGACGAGGTTGGCGCGATCGGGCTCGAGCAGATATGCTGAGCACACATCCGTACGAAACCTCTTGGCAATCAATGCGACTACATTCATCAGCGTTTCCGCTGAATGGCCGCCCTCGACGGCCAGGTGTTCGACCTCCTCGATCGACAAAACACTTCTGTCTTCAATACGCACCGCTTGGTCCATATCGCCTGCTGTCTAATGTCCTTCCAATCAGAGTTGAGACTGCGGCGGCCAGAACTGCCAACCGCTTCGGCCATCCTTCGATAATGTCACACTCGGGAGGGTTTGCACCATTGTACGAGCGGATAAGCATCGTGGTGCGCGAAAATTCCACAGACCCGCATTACAAAAGTCGTTTGCTTGGCTTCATCAGGAGTAGTAGAATCCGGCCAATCCAGCCAATCAGGAAGACTACGCACACTTCCCACGGCGAATGAGCACGTGGGTTGGAGAAGCGTCCGCACAAGTGCGTGGACTTTCTTTGACCGAGCTTGCGCGATTGCAGACGTAAGAAACCAGCCGGAAATTGTGGAAATGAAGGGTCAACATTTGTTGAAATCTCAAAGTCTCATGGGCGAGACGACGCGGCAGAGGAATGCCGAAAACGATGTGAAATGCCATTTGGCCGCTGAGACGTTGCGGCAGAGTGGTAAGCTTCGGCTGCAAGTGATGGGATGGAGCATGTTGCCAACAATCTGGCCGGGAGATGTCTTGATTATCGAGAGAGCCGAGGCTGCGGCGGTATCTCAGGGCGACATCGTTCTTTTTGGTCGGGAACAGCGTTTTTTCGTACACCGGATTCTAAAGAAAGCGGCTCAAGAACCTTCGAGGTTGCTAACACAGGGGGACGCCATGGAAGCAGCGGATCCTCCCGTTGAAGAGCATGAACTTCTGGGAAAAGTTTCGTTGATTGTGCGGAATGGACGATGTATTCAGCCGAAAAAAAAGTTGAGTATGTATGACAGAGCGGTCGCCAGTCTGGTTCGTGTCTCGGAAAGCGGCGCACGCGTGATAGTGGGCTTACACGGATTCGTTCACAACTATTGAGTGCCGCTTCTTAAGACTTTATGTCCTTCCTTTTGCAGCAGTTGACCGATGAAATCGCTGGACTCGACATCGTGATCGAAATCGGGGACATACCTGTGCGGATTATTACGGGGGATGCCAATTTTCTGCAAATTTTACGGGGCCGTTATGCAGGCTTTGTAAGCAGCGCGAAGCAGGCCGAGATAGAGCTTGAAGTGGAACTGACACAGCCACGCCCAACTGATCCGGAAGCAGACGTAGAAGTGACGTACGAAAAGAACATTTGGGCGCTACGACGCGGAGATTTCCGGGCGGAATGGAATCCTGAAACTCGTCAAGGATGGATTCAGCAGACTGCGAACCCTTACTCCATCGATGCGGTGCTGCGGATCGTTCACTCGCTAGTACTGGCTTCGCAAGGCGGATTCTTACTGCATTCGGCAAGTGCAATCCGCAATCAGAAGGCGTTTCTATTTGCGGGTGTTTCAGGTGCGGGCAAAACAACAATATCAAGATTGGCTCCGCATGACGTCACTCTTCTGACGGATGAGATTTCATACGTACGGCGTCGCGGCGACGGATACATCGGCTACGGTACTCCGTTCACCGGTGAACTCGCCAAACTAGGCGAAAACGTTTCCGCACCGATCTCAGCGCTGTATCTGTTAGTTCAAGGCAAGGAGAATCGCATCGAGCCGATCGCACCCTCCGATGCTACTCGGTCGATACTGGCGAACCTGCTGTTCTTTGCGAAAGACGAGGAACTGGTTCAGCGAGTATTCCATTCCGTTTTTGAATTCGTCACTCGCGTGACAGTTTCACGGTTGACGTTCATGCCCGATAGCCGAGTCTGGGAGTTAATTGGATGAGCAAGCTGTATCTTTCCCGAAATCCGAAGGTCGCCGCGAGAGCGCTGGACGGCGAGATGATGATTATGTCCGCAAAGGACTCAACTCTCTTTACACTGAATAGAACCGCAACGATACTCTGGCAGGCAGCAGACGGTGCGACCGCTCTGGATGAGATCGTACAGCGGAGAATCTGCACAGTATTTGATATCGCTGCGTCGGAAGCCCTCACCGATGCCGAGAATCTGGCTCGTGAACTAGCCAATCATGAAATCCTGCAGATCTCAGACGCTCCGATTCAAAGCGGATTGCCAGTGATGACGGAAAAGCGATGAGCGGACTACTCCACGAATTGACGGCGAAGGCCATGGCTTCGAATGTGCCACTGAGCGTGCAACTCGACCTAACCTATCGCTGCAATGAACGCTGCGTTCACTGTTATCTCGATCACAACGACCATGGTGAGATGACGACGGTAGAGATCAAGCATCTGCTGGACGAAATGGCAGATGCTGGAGTTTTTATTCTCACCTTCAGTGGCGGCGAGATTTTTCTGCGCAAAGACTTCTTCGAGATTCTCGAGTATGCGCGATGGCAGCGCCAGTTTTGCGTAAAGCTCAAGAGCAACGCGGTCATGATCCGCGAGCGCGAGGCCGCCAAGCTTCGAGAGATCGGGGTTGAATCCATCCAGATCAGCATCTACTCACACCGGCCAGAGGTACACGACGCTATTACTCTTGTCCCGGGTTCGCTAGAAAGATCGTTGGATGCTGCTCGCTTCTTGAAAACGCAGGGACTGCGTGTCATCTTCGCAAATGTGCTCATGATGCAAAACGCGCAGGATTACCCGGGTGTTCGCGCGTTGGCGGAGAAATTAGGAGTGGAAGCGACGCTAGACCCAACGGTTACACCCATGATGGATGGTAATCGCTCCATCTTGCAACTTGGGGCTGACTCGGACACGCTGCGCCAAGTGTTCCGTGATCAGGGCCTCGTTAATAACGTGGAAGAGTTCTGCGCTGTGCCGATGCCGGCCGACGAGAGTGCTCTGGAAGCACTGCCGTGCAGCGCTGGCCATACTGCATGCTACGTTTCTCCGTACGGGGATGTATTTCCTTGTGTTCAGTTCCCACTTCCAACCGGAAATGTCCGGAAACAAAGGTTCATCGACATATGGCGCCATTCCGAGCGCATGAACGATGTACGCTCAATCCGGCTCAAGGATCTGACGACGTGTACTTCGTGCGCCCACGGTGGCAGTTGCACACGTTGTCCGGGACTAGC
>DATJWZ010000520.1:0-23198 GCA_035500795.1 Candidatus Eiseniibacteriota bacterium
CCCAAGTGGGTCATCTCCATGGGAGCTTGCTCGTCCGTTGGCGGCCCTTTTAATACGTACGCCGTGTTGCAAGGCGTTGACAAGATCGTTCCGGTGGATGTGTATGTCACCGGCTGCCCGCCACGTCCGGAAAACCTGTTCTACGCCCTCCTCAAGCTGCAAGATAAGATCGACACCATGACGCTGGCCAGGAAGCCCACGGAAGTTAGGCTTGATCCGAACATGGTTGAGAATTTCAAGCGTCAGGTGATGATCGCACAGACGCTGCAACCGAAATAGCTGTCAGCTTTCAGCTATCAGCCGTCAGCAAATAAAGTCCGCTTTCAGGAGTCGCCTTCGGGTCCGATTTGACCTATGGGTAATTTCGTCAAACTCACCGATCAATCCCAACTGCCTGCAGAGAACGAAGCGAAAGAATTCAAGTGCGGCGACAAAGAAGTCTGCGTCGCCAACGTGAACGGAACCTACTCAGCAATGGACAATATCTGCCTCCATCGCGGAGGCCCGCTCGGCCAAGGGATGATCGCGAATGGCAAACTCATCTGTCCTTGGCACGCCTGGGCGTGGGATCCCCAGACCGGACAGTCCTCGCATGATCGGAACGTGAAGCTTGCCGTCTATCCGCTCAAGATTGAGAACGGCGACGTGATGATCGAGATCGCCGACGCTTCAGCTCAATCTTCACCGGGTCAGCCTTGAATAGCGGTCGCGGCGAAATGAGGAGCGTCTCGTCTGCCATCATTTTGAGGACTTGATAAACCTCATCCGCGCTTCGGCCATTGATCGCGAGCGCGTCGAACGTCTCAAAGCTCGTGAGCATGTGCAGTTTGTCCAACACTAATTGCTCGCGGATCTTGATGAAAAGATACGAAACGGAATACTGATCGACGAGCACACTTAGCGCCTTTCGGCGGCGTTCGTTACGCTCTCGCAGCCCGCGCCCGACCTCAGGATCGATCACTCCCAAAGCATGTAGCCTGCGGATCACAACGCGCTCCGAATCCCAGAACTGCACGAAGATTTCCATGAACTGATGTATCTTCTGCAACGCGACGTTGCCATAGCGAAACACGTCCCGAATACGCTGCAGATGTCCGCTCCTCGCGATGGTGTCGTACAGGGCTTCGAGAAGTCCGGCCTTGGAGCCGAACTGATAGTAGACAGTGAGGCGAGACACGTCAGCGGCCTTCGCGACGGCGTCGACCGTAAATTCGCGGAAATCGTCTGCCAAAAGGAGTTTTCGCGCCGCCTGCAGGATCCGGCTGCGGGTCTGGTCCGCGGCAGCTTGCCGCCGCTCCATTTTGTAATGGCGTGGGCTCAACTTCGCTTCTTATTTCATCATACAGATTGTATAATTAATTGCAAGTAAACGAGGTAAGCAGTATGGCTGTATCGAAAAGTGCCCGACGGATCGTCTGGATTGGAGTCTCTCTTCTGATTTTCATCGGAGTAGCGGCTGTTGCCCGGCGAACTATCGTGCTGATCGCGCGAATGAGAGAGCGGCCACCACGATGTATGCAATCGTATTCCTGATTTGCATCAGCAAGGCCTACCTGCTGGCGATGACGCGAAAGATTTCTCGCCATCGCGAGTGGATGATTC
This sequence comes from Candidatus Eiseniibacteriota bacterium, assembly GCA_035500795.1. GTDB lineage: Bacteria > Acidobacteriota > Terriglobia > Terriglobales > Acidobacteriaceae > Sulfotelmatobacter. The sequence goes on from DATJWZ010000520.1 coordinate 1,603, forward strand.
GCGCCTATGCGGTTGGACTGGGAGTCGCGACCACGCGGCCCATTGTGGGAGCGTTCTTCGCCTTCCGCAGACTTACGCCGCACGAATTCTTCGGAATCGCCTTCTGGCTGGGGTTCACAACCACGTTCATGATCGCAGAGGCGTGGATCGACTACACACGCTCGCACGATCATTACGTGGAGATACAGTCACTCGACTCCGCCATCGCGGGACGGACGAAGGCGTCCCCGTCGCCACACGTGCATGAGTTAGCCGAGGTACCGCAGGAATTTGCTGGCCCCATCGAATTCCGGGAAGACCGTTGCCAGATTCTTGTTGCCCACGTGATCTGTCACTGCCTCCCCGAGGACTTGGCGGAAGTCCGTGGTTAACGCGAGGTCGCGACCTTCGTACAACTGCGATTGATCCAGACCGGGCCAACGTCCATAGACCCTGCCACCTTTGACCGGACCTCCAAGGACGAACATCACATTGGCGTGTCCGTGATCAGTTCCGCGATTGCCGTTCTCGCGCGCGGTGCGGCCGAACTCCGACATCGTCACAACGACTGTGTCTTCCCCGAGATCACCCAGATCGGTCCAGAATGCAGCAAGCGATTGCGAGAAGTCTCTCAGCACATTGGATAACTGTCCCTCAACTGCGCCCTCGTTCACGTGATGGTCCCATCCGCCGATGTCTGCGAAAGCGACTTGCACACCAAGGTTCGCTTTGATGAGTTGAGCAAGCTGGCGCAGGCTGTCGCCAAAGTGCCCGCGAGGATAGTATGCGCCCGGAGCAGGCGTGTACTTTGCGGGATCTGCAGCCCGCAGCATCTTCATCGCATCGAACGTCTCTTCACCGGTACCGTGCAACACGCTGTCGGAGGAGTGATCGTACATAGCTTCAAATGCGCTGGCTGCGCGCGACGCACGCGGATTTCTACCTCCGATCGAGAAATCGTTGATGTTGCTCATCGCCACAGCAGGCTCCGAGCCGCTCAAAATGCGGGGCACCGAAGGTCCGAGTGCGATGGCTCGGAAAGGCGAAACCTGCGGCGTGGCGGAAAGATCCCTTAATGAGCGGTTAAGCCAACCATCTTCTGTAGCCCGCAAGCCGGGTGTGCCAGTCTCCATGAAGTCTTGCGCATCAAAGTGCGAACGGGTGGCGTCCGGAGAACCGGCGGCGTGGACGATAGCCAAATGACGCCCCTGCCAGAGAGACTGAAATGCAGCCATCGACGGGTGCAAACCAAAGAATCCGTCCAGATCGATGACCGATTTCCTGGGAATGTTGATGCTGGGCCGCATGGCGTAGTACTGTGACTCGCCGTGCGGAACCACAATACTGAGACCGTCGGCCGCGCCACGTTGAAAAATCACGACGAGCCGCTTCGTCCGGGCGCCATTCTCAGCGGTACCAAAAGCGGCGCGCGTAAGAAAGTTGGGTAATGCGGCAGTTCCTACCACGGCCAACGCGCCATTGCGAAGAAAGATGCGACGGGTGATCGACATAAACAAGCTCCCAGCTTCTGGCTGCCAGCTTCTAGCTAGTCGCTAGGAGCTAGAAGCCATTAGCTATCTTCTTTGAAACTCCGGCGAGCCCAGCAGAAGACCCGCCATTGTGCTCACGCCTGAGGGCTTAGGTTGTGAGCTATTCCCTTCGCCACTCTTCTTTTCGGGCTCCGCTAACTGTGCCAGGATCGAATCGTGCGTCTGCTTCGATACGTCGGCGGCCACCAACTTCGCCTCCATCGTTGAAAGAGTTGCATTCGCATCACCCTGGGCAGAGGCCGCTCCTTCCGCCAACTGGCTGGCATCTACATTCACCCCGCGCACTTTCCCCGAGGTCAGCGCCAGTGCAAAATTCATGCGCGTCAACAGCGCCGACGAACTGACCCATTTGTCCGCCTTCATCGGATAACCAGTTGGAGGCTGCGAACCATAAAGAGGCATTCCCATCTTGTTCAGCTGCCGCACGAGAAACAGACCGTCCTGGACCTCCGCCCCGGTTGCGCGAACCGCTGAAGCAACGAATTCAAGTGGAGTTTTAACCTTGGCCCGATAGGCTTGTTCAGACCAGAACTCCGGCGAATGGAACAACGTGATCAGCACCTCGCGGATGTCGCCCTTCTTCTTCTCGAACGTCGCGGCCATGCGATCGACTAACGCCGGCGGCGGATCGTCAGACACGAAGCGTTGCGCCAGCTTCAGCGAGATGAAATGTGCCGTCTGAGGATTGGTTGCCAGCATGTGCAGCACTTCCTTGCCCTCATCTTCGCCTTTGGCCTTAATCTTGTGACCGAGCACGAATTTTGGCCCGGGCTCATGCATAGCCGGGTCATATCGGAATGACGCGCCGTCGCGCAGTTTTTCGATGGTCCAGCCGGTGAAGACCTTGGCTACCTCGGTCACATCGCGCTGCGTATATCCGCCATTCACGCTGAGGGTGTGCAACTCCAGCAACTCGCGCCCGTAGTTTTCGTTCAATCCGCTATTGCGCTTCTGCTTGGGGCGTACCACATGCGGCCTGCCGTAGGGTCCATATCGCACCTCCGGCCTGCCTTCCGCCTGCATTGAATTCGGTCCAACGCTCATCCAGTTGTCGAGATAGAAGAGCATCGCCGGGCTCTTGGCAGTTGCAAGCAGCAGATCCTCGAATTTTCCCAGCGCGTGAGGACGAATGGCTTCTTGCTCGTAGTTATTGATCAGGAGTCGTTCGGGCCCTTTTCCGATGAACACGTTGAAGTGGTTGAACCAGAAGTCAGTCATCACTTCTTCCAACTGCCGCTCGCTGTAGATGGTGCGCAGCAGCTTGCCCTGATTCAATTCTTCGGTGATGACGGTTTGCGGATTGTTCAGCGCCATCAGCGTTTCTCGTTGCCGGACATCCATTCCGTCGAGAAATTCCAGCCCTCCGCCACCGCCGCGAAATGATTCGCCCACCGAGAGTTTCTGCTCGGTCGACATCGCCATCACTTTCCTGTAACGCTCATCGGGAGGCAAATCGATCAGGCTTTGAGCCCCGAGATCGGCATAGAGGCGCTCTTCGCGGCGCTTCGCTTCGGCTTCTTCTTCTGGAGTCAATTTCGCCTTCGAGGGGGCGGATGAGGAGATGTCCTCGGAAGAATTCGTGTCAGCAACCGCTTTGTTGCCGGGTGTCTGTTTCGCGGGAGCCGCCATGTCACCGATGTCAGGAGGCATCGCGTCCGGGCTTGCTGCGGCCTCTGCAGCGAGTTCCTCCGCAGTCTTGGCACTGTCGCTGGCGGTTGGCTCTTGTTGCGCACCTGGTTCTGGCTGAGCAGGAGGCGCCATCGCGGCAGGTTGTTGCTCCGGCTTGCTCTCATGTTTTTGCTGCAGCCGGGCGATCTGTACTTCGTAAATTGCACGGCGCGCCGGATCGGACGGCATCGAACGCTTTCCGTCCATGACCTGTCGGATGACTTGATTGTCAGGGAAATTCTCAACCAGTTCTTTTGAGTTCATCCGCAGCGTGCGAAGCGGTGCGAGTCGCGCCTGAAGCGCATCGTCTGAAATCTTTTCCGGATGCAGTTGTGAATCGATCCAGCGGTCCACGCCCATAGCCATGACCTTCTGCACGTCGCCAGGACGCGGCCCAAACGTCAACCGATTCAAAGCATGCACGGCGCGCTTTTGCTCGTTGAAGGCAGCGTCGGTTTTCGAGTCGTTTTTCTTGGCTCGCAAGACCGGAACTGAGCCAGCGAGGCTCAAACAGAGAGCAACGACGCCCAGTCTGGCAATGCTTGATTTCATGAGGACTCCCACGAGAAGAATGCTTCTATTATGAACCCGAACCGTGGGAAAAGTTGCTGGCGAGAAGCGCGGTATAGCTCTTGTAAGTTATTCTGCCGCAGCAACTTGGCTTACACCTTTCAGCGCAATGCATTTCGGCGAGTAGCTGTTTCCGCCGGGTAGGATACCGCAGGGCCGTTGAGTACTGAACGTGAATGGAATGCCGGTTTACGTCAGGTACGCTTTGCCGCGTGAGACTTTGTACTGCAGCGTTGCGGCCAGATGATCGATGTCCGCAGCCGCGATGTTCACGGATGTATTCTCGAGTAGTGGCACACGGCTGCTGCCTACCGCTTCGCGCCGCACCTGAATCAGCAGTGCCTGCACGACATTCGGGTCGAGTTTCTCCGGAGCCATCCGGACCAGATCGCTAAGCGCATTACCCACAGACATCGGTGCGCGGTATGGGCGCGTACTTGTCATCGCATCAAAAGAATCGGCGACACCAATGATCCGGACCTGCACGGGCACCTCAGACTCGGCAAGATGGTCGGGATAGCCCGATCCGTCGCTGCGCTCGTGATGCCAGCGCACAGCCTCGGGAATCTTGGGCCAGGGGAATTGGACACTACTCACGATCTGATGGCCAACGGTTGTGTGGTCGGCCATCTCGCGGAATTCATCGGGGTCCAGAGCGCCTGCCTTCCCGAACAGACGCCGGTCGACGGCGACCTTGCCGATATCATGCAAGTAGCCGGCGCTCCGTAGCGCAGCAACTTCGCTGGGATCCATGCCCAGAGCATCTCCGATAGCCGCAGCATAACGCCCAACACGCAGGGAATGGCCATGAATATTCACGTGCTTTACGTCAATCGCAGTGGCAAAGGCCTCAAGCGCGTTGTCGTAAAAACCATGCAGCGAAGCCATCAGGCGCAGGTTTTCGGTCACCCGCTGGGCGATGTTTTGCGTCAGCGCGTGGTTCTGCACCGCGAGAGCGACGTAACTGCACAGCAACTCGAGGGCGTCAAGTTCGTTGTCTTCGTAGAGGGCCTCACCTGGCCGTCGGCCCAGAGCGATCACGCCCGCCAGACGTCCTCCGGCTTTCAGTGGAGCCAGGCACTTGAACAACTCCGGCGCGACATTTCCGTTCGAGCTGAGAAATACTGAATATGTTGAGGCGTTGAGGACAATGGGGCCACGCGCTGCGGTGAGAGCATGGACGTGTTTGGGGAGAAGCGGGATGAACGCGGGATCCGGCATCAGCGCGAATCCCAGCGAGGTCGCGGAGCTCAGTACGGCAGGCTTGTCGCTGAAAAGAAACAGCGCTCCTTCGCGCGCTCCCGCTGCCTCCATCACGGCAGACAGCATGAGGCGCGACGTTTCCGAGAACTCCCGCTCCGCCGTGAGTGCGGGACCGAGCTCTGAAAGCGCTTCGACTGTGTGCAGCAACCGCCTTAAATTGTTAGTCTGAATCGCCACCTTGCGATGTGGAGTTCAGTTTCGCAGAGCAAACTGAGCCTACCATGCGGCAATCGGACCGCGCGAGAGCCGCTTGTTGGTTAGTTTGATGCGGTAATCAATGTGAAAACAAGGTAACAGCGCTGGTTCCCGTGTGACGGCATGCACAGCGCGCCTAAAAAATCGGTGCTGGTGACCGGCGGACGTGGCTTTATTGGCCGCGCCGTGGTGAAACTTTTACGGCGTAAAGGTTATCCGGTGATTTCGTTCGATCGGAGCCCAGGCCCAGCGAATCAATTCAACGGATGGCTGGAAGTTGAGGGCGATGTGACGGAAGGCCCTCGTCTCCGGTCCGTGTTCAGAACTCATCGAATCCAGAGCATTATTCATCTGGCGGCGATTTTGCCCACCATCGCGCAACAGGACCCCCTCACTGCAGATCGGGTGAACCTTACTGGAGGTATGACCCTTCTTCATGAAGCCAGGGATCTCGGAGTGCGCCGTTTTGTGTTCGGAAGTTCACTGAGCGTCTATGGGTCGTATCCCCGTGATCGAGTTGTTTCGGAGGCCGATTTTGCGAAACCGGCAGACTCTTACGGTGCAGCGAAGAAGCATGTTGAAGAACGCGGACAAATCCCCAGCGAACACGGTGGAATGGAGTTTGTGAGCTTGCGCATCGGACGTGTCCTGGGGGAGGGGTCTAATTCCGTTACGTCCGCCTGGAGAAGCGAAATCTTTGAGCTGCTGAGAACCGAGCAGCCAGCCGAGATCTTCATTCCATATCGGCAGACGGAAAAGATTTTAGTTGTTCACGTCGATGATGTGGCCGAGATGCTGCTTGCACTCTTTTCCGCTTCGCGAACGGAGCATGCAATCTACAACGCTCCTTGCGAATCAATTCTCGTAGGCGATCTGAAGCGGTTTGTGGAGAGCCTCAATCCGAAGCTAACGGTCAAGCTTGGAGACGGCAGGCCGACGGGCAATCCGCAGATGCTCGATTTTAGCCGCTTTCAGAAGGAATTCGCCGTCGAAACTATTCCGATCTTCGATCGTTTGAGAAAGGCCGTCGGCAAGTAGCGCTAGAAGCGCTAGAAATGTTCGCGCAACTCGGCGAAGCGTCCCACGATCAGCAACTTCTGCCCCGTGGGGACGGAGTTCACTTCTTCATGCTCCAGAATCCACGTATCCCCGTGGGGAACGAAAACCGCGTTCATGCCCGCGGCGAGCGCCGGATTGATATCTGACTTCGGGCTGTTTCCGATCATCCATGTATGGGCGTGGTTACAGTCGTATTTGTCGGCGAGATGAGAGTAGATATCGGCGTTCTTCTCCGGAACGATCTCGACAGCCTCAAAGTGCTCCTTGACTCCTGAGCGCTCGACTTTGCCGGATTGTTCTTTTTGCGCGCCCTTCGTGACCAAAATCAGACGATGCTTCTGCTTCAGATATTCGAGCGTTTCCGGGACCTCCGGAAGAAATTCAATATCGTGGTTTTCGATGATCTGGGTGAACCCTACGACCTGCGCGTGAAGATCGGGCGTCACAGGATTTGGGCTGAGCCGCTCGAGAGTGTCCACGAGCGCGTGGGCGAAGCTGTGCAGGCCGTATCCATGCTTGACGATGCATTCTCGTTCGACGTCATTCAAGACCTCGCGAACCTGCTCCGGTGTGAATTCGTGATGATTCAGAAACGAAATGAAGCGCGCAATGGCACGCTCGAAGTAGACGTTATTCTCCCAGAGGGTATCGTCAGCGTCGATGAGGAGAGTTTGGGAGGGCAAGCTTCTAGCTCCTGGCTGCTAGCTTCTAGCTAAACGAAATAAGAGTTGGAAGCCCGCAGATCAAATGTGGTGGTTTGGCTCGAGGTTTGGCTAGAAGCTAGGAGCTAGCAGCTAGAAGCTTCACCCAACCCAATCAATCTTCGCCTCAGGCCCAATCACTCCAGCCTTGTGCCCCATATCCAGCAGGCGGCGGACCGCTTCGCGTCCGTCCGACCCGTAGTCGAGCGTGCGTTCATTGACGTACATGCCGACGAACTTGTCCGCCGATGCAGTGTCGAGATCGCGAGCAAATTGCATGGCATAGGCCAGCGCCTCTTCGCGGTGATCGAGCCCGTATTGAATGCTTTCGCGCAGAGCCTGCGTCACCGCTGTCATGAGTTGTGCTCCAAGTGCGCGCCGGATCGCATTTCCACCAAGCGGAAGCGGCAATCCCGTCATCTTCTGCCACCATCGGCCGAGATCGACGATCCGGTGCAGGCCTGACTTGTCGTACGTGAGCTGGCCTTCGTGGATGATAAGGCCGGCTTCATACTTCCCTTCCAGTACCTGCGGGATGATCTGATCGAACGGCACGATTTCGGTCTCGACACCCGGCGCAAACAATTGTAGTGCGAGATACGCGGTCGTCAGCTTGCCGGGCACTGCGATTTTTCTAGTCTTGACGTCGCTCTCGCTGAAGGGCCGCGGAGAAACGATCATCGGGCCGTAGCCTTCGCCGACGCTGCCACCACACGCCATCAGGGCGTATTTGTCCTGCAGATATGGATATGCATGGAACGAAATCGCGGTAACGTCGTAGACGCCTTCTTTCGCTTTCTGGTTGAGCGTTTCAATATCGCAGAGGGTGTGCGTAAACCGCAGCCCGGGCGTACGTACTTTGTGCGTCGCGAGCCCGTAGAACATAAATGCGTCGTCGGAATCAGGGCTATGCGCCACAGTGATTTCGCGAACGTCAGTGTTCGCGTTGCCAATCGCTGATTTTTCGGTTTCGGATACTGCCATTTGGACGAACCCCTGAATTCCCGGCTATGCCGATTGGCGGCGGAATCGATGCCATCTCGTTGCAACCGCTGCGGCGAACATCACTTTGATAATCTCTCCAGCGACGAACCAATACAGCCCCAGATATGCAGCTTTTGCTAGAGAATGCGTGAACATAAACAGCCAGCCAAGGCCGCCAGTGAAAAGCACGATCTCAGCGGAAAGACCTGCCACGGCCGCGCGTAGGAAGCTTTTACCGCTGCGCTCAAAGAGATACCCGGCAACAAACGCGACGAACGGGTAGGCAAGCAGAAATCCGCCGGTCGGACCGAAAAGCTGCGCGACTCCGCCCGGACCCGTCGGATTGAACACGCGCAGACCTGACATGCCTTCGAGCAGATAGATAACCATGGACGCGAAGCCTCGGCGACTCCCTAGCAACAAGCCGACCACGAGCACCCCAAAGTTCTGCACCGTGAGTGGGACGGGCGTGAGTGGCATGAGGGGAATCGTGATTCGGGCACACAAACCTACAAACAGGCTGGCGCCCACGACGATTGCAACCTGCCGTGCCGCATCAAATGATCGCTCCTGAGGATGACTGAATTCCTGCGTTGCGGTCTTGCTCATTGCGCCTCTCTTACCAAACAGAGTATCGGTCAATTCGGCGGGTGATTGCGGTCAACATCGTGTGCCGCGTGGGATTTCTGAAGGTTACGCCTTAAGTGAATGTACAAAGCAATCGCCACGCACACCACGACCAGCGTACTGACGCCCAGTATCAGAAACCACCAGATCATCCGCACAGCCGATTAGGATAACAGAAGAACAGATACTACCTGAGCGAACAGCGAAGGTTTTGTCATTCCGCAGCGCGTCGTTGGCGCCAGGAATCTACTTCCGTCGGCGGCAAAGAAACAGGTTCCTCGTCGCCTCGCTCCTCGGAATGACAGGTTATTGGGAACGGAGCTAGGCGGTTGCTTTTCGCCTCTCGCGCATCTGTTCGACCCGCTTGATCATGAACTGCAGGCGGTCACGTCCCCACTTCGTGCTCGTAACCGCAGTCTCGATATCTTTCCATGCGTTTGGATCGCCCAATTTCTCACGAAGTTCTTTTATGAACGGATGGATTTTTGCATAAATCAAGAACATTTCTCCGCTGAAGCCGGGAGCAAGGAATAACTGTTGATTGAGCGCTCCCCGATTGACGAACGACGCAACCATTCCCCAGTAGCCGCCCACTTGGCGAAACCAGTTGTTCTCCTGCGTGTTCATGGCCCATATCACCTTCAAGATGTCGTCCGCACTTTGCGGGAAGAAATCTGCTCCCCACCAGTGTCGCGCTTTGCGGATTTCAGCCTCGCGGCGTAGGTCATAGAGTTGAGCAATCAGCTGAGCGTCAGCTACGGTCGGTTTCTTGGGCATTTCTTCCTCCGGAAGTGGACTGCATTTTAATGCGAAGTGTTAGCAGCGAGCAATGAGCTTTGAGCAGTGAGCTCAATCCGCAGACAAATCGGGATTGCAGCGTAAAAACGCGTCCTGAAAGCATCATGAACGACGAGAGGCGTCAGCTGACGTTTTACTCACAGGTCAGTGCTGACGGCTGGTCGCTGGTTACGCGTTGGTGCTGGCTGCCGTTTCCGCACTCAGCGGAGGCGGTGGTGCCGGGCGCTCGTAATCGCATTCTTTGTTGGGACACGCGATCACCGGGCCAGCTTTCAGGTTTTTCTCCACCAGGTATTCGCTTCCGCAACTCGGGCACTTTTCGGCGACCGGCTTGCCCGCGGAAGTGAATTTGCACTTCGGATAATTCGAGCATCCGTAGAATGTGTTGCCCTTGCGCGCGCGCTTTTCGACGAGATCACCGTCTTTGCAGTCCGGACACTTCACGCCGATGAAGTTCTGCTTGACGTACTTGCACTCCGGATATCCGCTGCAAGTCGTAAACTCGCCGTAACGTCCGTGCCGGATCATCATGTTGCGTCCGCACTTCGGACAGAGTTCGTCGAGCGGAATGTCCGGAACCTTCTTGCCCTGATCCAGCCGCCGCGTCGTTTTGCAGTCCGGATAGCCGGTACACGCCATGAACTGGCCGAAGCGTCCACGCTTCAGGACCATCACTCGTCCGCAATTTTCGCAGTATTCTTCATGCCCGCCCGTCTCCTGCATGTCGGCGGAATCGAGATCGGGCAGGTTGATCGGATTCTCTTTGGTGAATGTGCAGGTATTAGGATCCTCTTTGTCGTAAGTGCTGCAGGCATAGAACGAGCCGTGCTTGCCCCACTTGATCACCAGCGGAGCGCCGCACTTTTCGCACTTCTCGTCCGTGGGCTTCTCCATCCGCTTGATGTTCTCCATATGCTTTTCGGCATATTTGAGATCCTTCTGGAATTTCTTCCAGAACTCCGACATCGCGTCCTGCCATTTCTCTTTGCCCTCTTCGATTTCGTCGAGTTCTTCTTCCAGCCGGGCGGTGTACTCTACGTCGAAGATGTCGCGGAAGTTTTCCACCAGCAAGTCGGTGACAACCAGGCCAATCTCAGTAGGAATAAACTTCCCGCCGATTTTTTGAACGTATTGCCGTTCTTGAATCGTGCCAAGAATTGCCGCGTAAGTCGACGGACGTCCGATGCCGCGCTCTTCTAACTCTTTCACCAACGACGCTTCGTTGTAACGCGGCGGCGGCTCGGTGAAATGCTGTTCCGGCTTCAGTTCGCGGAGCGTTAGCTTTTGTCCGGTTTCGAGCGCAGGCAGCTTGTGCTTCAGTTCCTCGTCCTCTTCGTCCTTGCCTTCCTTGGACTCTTCGTAGACTTTCAGAAAACCATCGAACTTCAGAACGGATCCGGTGACGCGGAACCAGAACACGTCGCTGCTGGTTGTCGATTTTGCATCAATGTCGACCGTAGTCTGATCGAAAACGGCAGGATTGATTTGCGAAGCGACAAATCGCTGCCAGATGAGCTTGTAGACCTTGAACTCGTCTTCTTTCAGGTATTGCTTGATCTGATCGGGATGGCGCATCGCCGACGTCGGACGGATCGCTTCGTGCGCTCCCTGCGCTTCCTTTTTCTCTTTGAACGTATTTGGCGATTCCGGCAGATAGTTCGGCCCGTACTCTTTGCCGACGTACTCTCGAACTTCCGCAATGGCCTCCGGCGCGACTCGCGTCGAGTCGGTACGCATATAAGTAATGAGACCAACCGAACCTTCTTCGCCGAGTTCCACGCCCTCATAAAGGCGCTGCGCGATCATCATGGTCCGCTTCACACTGAATCGCAGCTTGCGCGATGAGTCCTGTTGCAGCTTGCTGGTGGTGAATGGCGGGGCAGCATTGCGGCGACGTTCCTTCTTATCGACCGAGCGGACGATCCAGTCGGCCTTTTCCAGCGCGACTCGAATCTTCTCGGCTTCTTCGCCGTTCGGAATCTCAATCTTCTCTTCGCCCTTGCCCAGAAAACGTGCGTCGAACGCCGGCGGCTTGCTCGCCGCGAGATGGGCATCGATCGTCCAAAATTCTTTCTTCTCGAACGCCTTGATTTCGCGTTCCCGCTCGACGATCAGGCGGAGAGCGACAGTCTGTACACGTCCTGCTGAAAGACCGCGACGAACTTTATCCCACAAAAGAGGAGAAACCTGATAACCGACGAGTCGGTCGAGAACGCGGCGCGCTTGCTGCGCATCGACCAAGTTCTGATCGATTGCTCGCGGATGTTCGAACGCGGCCTGCACGGCACGCTTGGTAATTTCGTTGAACGTCACCCGCTGAATGCGCGGCGGAGCTTCGGGCTCGCCCTTCTTTGCTTTCTTGGCTTTCTTCTTTTTGGAGCCGTTCTCGTCGAGTTCGTTGGCAAGATGCGCGGCGATCGCTTCGCCTTCACGGTCCGGGTCAGGCGCGAGATAGATGTTGTCGGCACTGGCGGCCAGCTTCTTCAGCTTGGCCACAACTTTTTCTTTGCCGGGAATGACAATGTAGTCCGTCTCGAAATCGTTGTTGATGTCGACACCGAGAGTGCTCTTGGGCAGATCCTTCACGTGCCCGAGCGAGGCTTCGACGGAGAAGCCCTTACCCAGATATTTCTGGATGGTTTTCGCCTTGGCCGGCGATTCGACAATGACTAAACCTTTTGACAATGTATCCTCAGTTCTTTGCGTCTTTCGTTTCGACGCTAGCACGAATGGGCGGAGGGGGACAAGTTACCGGGAGAAGCTTCTAGCTACTAGCTCCTAGCTTCTAGCTAGAAAACTCCGCTGCAAACTCTGCGCCAGAGCTGCTAGCATGCGTTGAACCTCGTGCGCCTTTCCCTCGTATTCACCGAACCCAGTATGGTTCAAAAACTTCCGATCTCTCGCCAAAAGCAGATGTTGCTCTAGTTCTGTTGCTAAACCTCTAGCGATTTGGACGAAACGCTTCATCTCACCATCCGATCTGCGACCACAACCTTCGGCAATGTTGGCTCCGATTGATCCCGCAGCTCTCCGCCACTTGACTTGTCAGTCCCTAGACTTCCTCTTTTGAAAAGTGCAAGTCCGCTCGTAAATGTTCACCGTCAACTCGTGCGCTTTCCCCCAAACTTTCAAATCCTTAAAGTCTTCCATGAACGTGTCCCCCGGTTGGCCTAGCTAGAAGCTAGGAGCTAGCAGCTAGAAGCTTTTAACAAAATTCTTCCCCGGCATCTGTCTAACTTTGCCGTTCAGCTCCAGCTCGAAGAGGGCTGCGAAGATTTCTGAGGAGGAAAGCTCCGACTCCAGTTTTTCCACGATCTGATCGATGTGAGTCGCTTCGTCGGCTTTCAGCAGGCCCAGAATTCGCCGCTCGTGAGGAGGAAGTCCGTCGTCCGGAAATAGAGATGCGGACGACGCGTCCTTGGATTCAGGTGGCGTTGGAGGGGTCAGCGTAAGTCGTACTTCAGTCGGGAGATCTTCCCACACGTCTTCCCAGGTCGCAACCAGCTTCGCGCCCTGCTTGATCAAGGTATTCGGTCCCCAGGAATTCTTGTTGGTAACGTTTCCGGGGACGGCAAAGACGTCGCGATTCTGCTCCAGGGCGAGCCGCGCAGTAATGCGAGTGCCCGAGTATTCGGCGGCTTCAACGACGAGCACGCCGATCGACATTCCGCTGAGAATGCGATTGCGGATCGGGAAATTCTGCGGCGCTGCAAATGTCCCTAGAGCAAACTCGGACACCAGCGCGCCCCCGAACGAAAGAATCTGCTCGGAGAGCCGAGAATTCTCCTTTGGATAGATCACGTCCACGCCCGTACCGAATACCGCAACAGTCTTGCCTTTTGCCGAGATCGCGCCACGGTGTCCCGCGGTGTCGACTCCACGCGCCATCCCGCTAATTATGACGAGGCCCTGCGCGGCCAGATCTGAGCCCAAACGCTCCGCCATGCCGGAACCATACGGTGTCGGGTGCCGGGTGCCAACTACAGCAATTCCGGGCTTCTCGAGCACGCTCGCGTCTCCCCGCACATACAGAATGACCGGCGGATCATAGATCTCTTTGAGCCGCCGCGGATAGAGCGGATCATCCATCGTCACCACAGCGATGCTCGCATCGCGAGCGCGCGCTAGTTCCTCGCGCGCCAGTTCGGCCGACTTCCCAGTTGCCAGCGATTGTGCCGAAAGAGCTTGAATACCAGCACCTTCCAGCTCCGTTAATGAAGCTCTCAGTACAGCTTCAGGAGAACCAAAATGTTGCACCAACTTCCGGACGCTGGTCGGGCCCAAACCGGGCGTTAGCGACATGGCAAGCCATTCCACAGCTTGCGTGGCAGGAGCTAAGACGGCAGTTTTTGACACAATAGGACTCCGAGGCGGAATCTAGTTTTTTCCTGGAAACCGTGTCAAGGTCAGATGTCACAACGTCTTTGTTAAGATTGTGGAAAAGTAATGAGACGTCTTCGAATTTCCGCGATTTCCTATTTGAATACAGCCCCTTTGATGTGGGACTTTGAACACGGTGAAGCGGGCCGAAACTTCGATATTTCTTACACTTTGCCCTCCGCGTGTGCGCGCGCTCTGGCCGAAGGCAGTGCCGATTTGGGAATTATTCCCGCGGCGGCATACGCACAGATTCCAGGGCTCCAAATTCTGCCCGATGTTGCCATCGCCTCTCGCCGCGCCGTGCGGTCGATCCTCTTGGTCAGCCAAATTCCCGTGGAATTAGTGCGAACGGTCGCGCTTGATACCTCTTCGATGACGTCGGTGGCCTTGACCAAGGTACTGTTCGAGAAATGGCTCGGCGGCGGTAGAGAATTCGTATCGATGGAACCCGATATCGAAAAGATGCTCGATTCGTGCGACGCTGGTTTGCTCATTGGAGATCCCGCGCTGCAGGTCGATCGCAGGAAATATCACACAATTGATTTGGCCGAAGAATGGATCCGCTACACTGGCAAGCCGTTTGTGTTTGCTTTCTGGGCGGTTCGAGGTGAGGCGCTCAAAGAAGCCGATCCGAAATTGGATCTTCCCGCCATTTTCCGCGACTCGCGGGATCACGGATTACAAATGGAAAGTCTGGATCTCCTCCAGCGCGAATGGGCGCCGCGCGTGGGGCTTAGTGAAACTGAAGTCCGCAGCTATCTGGCGGAGAACATCCACTACCAGCTTGACGCCGGCTGTTTGCAAGGGTTGAGATTGTTCTATCAATATGCGGCTGAGATCAATGCTTTACCGACCCCGCGTGATCTAAGATTCGTAGAGCAAACTCGAGAAGCCGTCCAGTTGTCTCCTTCTCATTCGTAAGCCTGTGGGCCTCTTTCAATCCATCCCGCGCGCAGGTGGCACAGCCGACAGCACACGACCACTGGCCGACCGGATGCGCCCGCGCACACTTGACGAGTACGCAGGGCAAGAGCATTTGATTGGAGCGGGCAAGCCGCTTCGGGTATCGATCGAGCGGGATGACGCAGGCTCGATCATTTTCTGGGGGCCTCCCGGCACCGGCAAGACAACTCTCGCCAAGATCATCGCCAACATGACCAAGGCGGAGTTCATCGAGTTCTCCGCCGTGCTTGCCGGGATTAAAGAGATCAAACAAGTGATGGCCGATGCCGAACGAGCCAAGCAATACGGCACGCGGACCATTGTCTTCATCGACGAAATACATCGCTTCAACAAGGCCCAGCAGGATGCATTCCTTCCGCATGTCGAGAAAGGTAATATTCGACTGATCGGCGCAACGACGGAAAACCCTTCGTTCGAGATCAACTCCGCCCTGTTGTCACGCTGCCGCGTTTATGTCCTACAGCCACTGACAGAAGATCAGATTGTCGCGTTGTTGAAGCGCGCTCTGGATGACCGCGAGCGCGGCCTTGGACAGACGAATGTGCACGCTTCGGACGAGGCGTTTCGAAAAATCGCTAGCTACACTAGCGGCGATGCTCGCAGCGCTTACAACGTTTTAGAAGTGGCCGCGGGGCTAGCGCAGAAAAATCCTGAAGGCGTTTTGGAGATCACCGATGAGGTCGTTCACGATGCCCTCCAGAAACGCATCCTGCTCTACGACAAGACCGGCGAAGAACACTACAACCTGATCTCCGCCCTGCACAAATCCGTGCGCAACAGCGATCCCGACGCGGCGTTGTACTGGCTGGGCCGCATGCTCGAAGCCGGAGAGGATCCTCTCTACATTGCTCGCCGCGTCGTACGCATGGCGGTCGAAGACATCGGCCTTGCCGATCCGAATGCACTGTCGTTGTGCATGGCCGCTCGCGATGCGGTCGATTTCATCGGCATGCCGGAAGGCAATCTTGCTCTGGCTCAGGCTGTCGTTTATCTCTCCGTAGCACCGAAATCGAACGCCCTGTGCACGGCGTACGGAAGCGTACAAGCCGACGTGGAACAGACCGCGGCAGATCCAGTTCCCTTGCACCTGCGCAATGCTCCGACGAATTTGATGAAAGGACTCGGCTACGGCCGGGGCTATCAGTACGC
The DNA here is from genome assembly GCA_035500795.1 of Candidatus Eiseniibacteriota bacterium. GTDB lineage: Bacteria > Acidobacteriota > Terriglobia > Terriglobales > Acidobacteriaceae > Sulfotelmatobacter. Next base: position 17,489 of record DATJWZ010000520.1, read on the forward strand.
GCACGATCTTGATAGCAAAGTCGCTGACATGGAGTGCATGCCGGAGAACCTCCACGGGCGCACTTACTACCATCCTACTGCCGAGGGGATCGAGAAACGCATTCGCGACCGCATGGAAGAAATAAGGAGGCTTCGCGGTCGCGCCCATGAATCGTCAAACCAAGCGAAGGACTAATCGAAGCGTTAGCGCAGTCTGGCGCGATGTTCCTTGAGGATGCAGCGATCCATTACCACGAATATCCCTGCCTTACCCGCCTTCTCCGCGGCTGCTTCGTGAATGACTTCCTCCTGCATCCAGATGGCGGGAACCTTCAACTGTATCGCCTGACCCACAACTTCTTCGACATATTGCGGGCGTCGAAAGATGTTGACGATATCGATCTTCTCCGGAACCTCTAGCAAGCTCTTATATGCTTTTTCTCCGAGGCACTCCTCGATTGTGGGATTCACCGGGATGATGCGATATCCCTGGCTCTGCATGTAAGCTGAAACGCCGTGGCTGGGCCGCAGCGGATTGCGCGAGAGTCCCACGACGGCGATGGTCTTCGCCCGTTTCAGCAGTTCGGCAATTGGATCAGCTTGCGGCAGCGAGGACACGCCCCCTCCACTACTTCTTATTCGCGTCGTCCAGTTTCTGCTTGTACATTTTCAGCGCCAGTTTGCGAATTGTCTCGGAGACTTCCTTGTTGGCGGAGATGTTCTTGAGGTCCTGGATGAGAAGATTCTTCATCAGTCCCAGACCCAGATCGAGGGGTGTGCGCGGATTGGCGCAGAGGTTGCGAACGACGATGTAATTCTTCATGAACCGGCGCTTGAGCGGGATTTGCCGCAGAACTGCCTCCAAAACATTTTTCTGGCTGGCGAATTTCTCGACCTCGCCATCGGCAAGCTTTGGAGCTTCGAGAACCGCCAGCGCGACGACCTTTGTACCATCGCGAATCAGAAGCGACCGCTCTTCCTTGTTCCCTTTTAGCGCGAGCTGGATCCGGCCCTTGACGTCGAGACGGTTGATCTTCTGGAGCGCGTTTTCGCGTTTTGGTTCGCCCGGCTTGACGGGGGCCGCGGCTTTTCCCATAACTGGTTTTGCCGGAGCAGGCTTTGCTGCGGCAGAAGCGCTAGCAACGACCGGGCTCGGCGCATCCGCCGAAGCCTCGGACGCATCCACCGTGGCTGTCTCGATAACAGGAAAATACTCCTGGCCTAGCAATTCAACGACCCCGCCAATTGACTGAAATGGCTTCTCCCCTTCCGCCGCAATGTCATGGGCGTGGTCCTTCATATAGACCGAGACGGCTTCATCAGCTTCCGGATCGTGCGGACCCGCCCCGTCCGCTTCAGACTCCGTGCTGTGAGTGCCGCTCTCAGGAGCAGCCGTAGCGGCGCCGTTTCCACCTGTAGGAGTTCCCGTAACCTTCGGGGATTCGGCATCGACAGAAGGTGCCGGCATAGCCTTGGTCTCAGGAGCGACTTCCTTTCCGCCTTCAAGTCTTCTGCGCAGTTCCTCCGCCTCCTCCTTCTTTAAGTAGGGATTTGACTGCAAGGACTTCACGACTGCGGGAATCGAACGTGCGCGCTCGCTCTTCAGAATGAGATCAATCGTGTCGCGCATCGCGGAAGTAGCCAGCTTGATCACTTGTGATTCGGGAACGGACGGATTCTCGAGTAGAGCAGGCAAAAGTTTCGGCCGAAGATTGTCTGGGGAAATGAAGTAATCCAAGACCTCGCGCGACGTCTGTGGATCGGACGCAGCCGCCAGAGATGCCTTCTCGTCCCAGCCTGCCAGCGTCATGCGCGCAAGTTCGCCGAATACCTTGTTGTGCAGGGCGAGATGAACCAGAATCTCGATATTTTCCGCGGCCGGCACTTGCAATGCCCCGCGCGCCGCGAACTGCATCATGTTCGATGGCAGTTTGGAGGCGCGGATTTGATCGATCGTGCGCGGCATGCGCTTATACCCCTTTATTCGATTCTGGGCCGGGATTTCCCCGAGTCAGCGACTCGAGTTCCCGCACCGCAAGGTCAAAATCGAGAGTGATGCGATTCGGCTTGCTTCGCAGGAATTCGTCCCGCAAAGTCCGGTAATACCAAAGCGTTCCCTCCCTTCCTCCATTGAACCGCGACCAGACGGATTCTCCCAGAGCACGATAGTCACTCAGGATAGAGCGCACGTTATTGAGTTTGTCGGCGGCCGAAACCAGCCGCGTATCGGCATCCTCGGCCTTCAACCGATTGATATAGTTCACTTTCCGGTCGTGCCACGGCGGCTTGGGCGTTTCATAGGCGTCGGTGCATCCATCGACGATATGGACGACGCGCTTACCGAAACGGCGCCCGACCTCCTTCAGCATCGCTGCTCCACCACAGTCCTCGACCACGTCGTGGAGCAGTGCGGCAATGGCGAGGTCCTCGTCGCCACCAGCCTCAAGCACAAGGGACGCCACCCCTAACAGATGTGCGATGTAAGGAATCGTCGAGGCTTTGCGAGTTTGTTTTCGATGCTTGTCGGCAGCAAACTCGAAAGCTCGTTGAAAGCGCGGGCCGAGTATGACCTTACTCTGTCTTCCCTCTGATCGCTGTGGTGAGGATTTTTTCTTCACTGCTTCTCACCACGCCGGGCGAGCAGATATGCCCGAATGAAAGGCTGCAAGTCACCGTCGAGTACGCGATCGACGTCTCCCACTTCCATTTTCGTGCGATGGTCTTTGATCATGCGATAGGGCTGCAGCACATAAGAACGGATCTGCGATCCAAATTCGATGTCGAGCTTCGAGTCCTCAATCTTCTTTGTGGCCGCGCGTTTCTTCTCCATCTCATGCTCATACAGCTTTGATCGCAGCATGCTCATGGCCCGCTCTTTGTTCTTGTGTTGCGATCGCTCGTTCTGGCAATTCGCGACCAGCCCCGTGGCAATGTGCGTGATACGCACCGCGGAGTCAGTGGTGTTCACATGCTGCCCACCCTTGCCGCTGGAGCGATAAGTGTCAATGCGGATGTCTTCCGGCTTGATCACGATATCGATGCTGTCGTCGATTTCCGGAGAGACGAAGACGCTGGCGAACGAGGTATGCCGGCGCTTCGCCTGATCGAAAGGCGAAATTCGAACCAGCCGGTGCACGCCGATCTCACTTTGCAGCAGGCCGAAAGCGTATTCGCCATTCACGGCGAATGTCGCCGACTTCAGCCCTGCTTCTTCACCCGGCTGGTAGTCGTACAGGATCGTCTCAAAGCCTTGCCGCTCGGCCCATCTCAGGTACATGCGCAGGAGCATGTCGGCCCAGTCCTGCGACTCGGTGCCGCCCGCGCCGGGATGGATCGTCACGATCGCGTTGCGCGCATCGTTTTCGCCGGATAACAGGGTCTCAGTCTCGAGTTTGTCAATCAGATCACGCAGAGAGCCGATCTCGCGCGACAGGTCAGCATCGACGTTCTCGCCTTCCTTGGCCAGATCGAAATAGGCGTTGATGTCATCGGCACGGCGCGCCAAGTCAGAGTCGGTCGCTAGCACGTGCTCCAGACGCTTCTTCTCGCGCATCACCTGCTGCGAACGCTGCGGGTTCGACCACAAGTTTGGGTCGGCAGCCTGCCTTTCGATTTCAGCTAGTTGCGGACGGACCTTGCCCGCGTCAAAGATACTCCCGGAGATCGTGGGATTTCTTGCTTAGTTTCTCGTATTCCTGTTCCAGCTCTTGATTCATGAGGAGGTTTGGACCTTTAGTCGTTTGAGGAATGGAAAGCGCCCGAAGAACGCTCCAACAGAAATTATCGCACAGGCATACGCGAACCAATCCCCGTAACGTGTGTAGAAAGTAGTGACGGAAGTGAGGGCATAGGGCGCGACTAATGCAATACGTTGCTTTCGCGGAACACGTGCCACGACGCGGCCCCAGGGATCGATAGAGGCGGTTACACCGGTATCCGTAGCACTCAACACCCACCGGTCGTTCTCGATGGCCCGCATTCGCGTTTGATTCAGATGCTGCGCATACGCGCCGCTGTCGCCATACCAGCCGTCATTTGAGATGTTCACGAACACATCAGCGCCATGCTTTGCGGACTGCCGCACTTCGTCAGGGAAAATCGACTCGTAGCAGATGGAAATCCCCAGCAATTCCCCCCCTGCGTTCATAGGACTGTGAGAGCTGCCGTGCTCGAATTGGCCCACTTCCTTCGTTAAGCCTCCGGCGAAGGAGAACAGCGTTGGAAATGGAAGGTACTCTCCGAATGGAACGAGATGGACTTTGTCGTAACGGGACTTTATTTCTCCAGCGGGACTCACCAGTAACGCCGAGTTGTAGAGTGGCCCCTCAACATTCGGTTGCGCTGCGTCGCTGCCAATCGCGCCCACGACCAGCCATGCATTTGCTTTCCGCGCCAAATCACCTAGTGATTCACGGAAGCCCGCGTCATTGCCGAAGAATGGAGCCGGGGACTCCGGCCACACAATGAGACCGGCCGCGCCGCTTTTCAGATTCGCTGCGGAATCAAGGGTGACTTTTGTTAAGTCGCTCATCGTCTGCTGAAAGTAAGCGGGACTCCAGTCCGCTTGCACGGGAACATTCTGCTGAACCAGCACCGCATCCCGATTGACCGCCGCGGAGGGAGCTTCCACCAGGCGGCCGGCCTGCAAAACGATAGCGGCCGCGGCCCCTGCCACTAGCATCGCATTGCGTTTGGCGCGAGGAATCAAAAAAGCGGCGGCGAACGCCACGTTCACCAGTGCAATCTCAAACGAAATGCCGTAAACACCCGTCCACTCTGCAATGCGTGAAAGGGCAATATTGTCCACTTGAGCGATGCCAAGCAGGTTCCAAGGAAAGCCGGTGATGCGTGTGCGGGCAAGTTCCACCGCAACCCAGAGGAATGGCGCGATTACAAGTGCGCGGCGATCATCACGCGGGCGCGCCAGGAGTGCGAGTACCAGGCCAAACAATCCGTGATACAGCCCCAAATAACAGCAGAAGAGAAACAAGACCAGCAGCGCCATCGGCGTATTCAGCCCACCGTATAGGCGCATCGTGTCGAAAATCCAGTAGCAAGTTCCGGCATACCAGATGATGCCGCAAACGTAACCAAGAAAAAATCCCTGCCACGGGCTAGCTGCCTGTAGACGTGTTGTGCCTTCAACTTCGAGCTCGCTCGCGGGACGCGCACGCAATATGGCGACAATAAGAGGAGTGAGCGCAAACCAGCAGACCAGGTAGAGACCGGGCAACGGGAAGATAAGAATTTGCAGGACTGCGGAGGTCAGGACCAACAGCCATGCTCTGGGATGGATTTGCCTCACGCGCCAAGCATAGCAAAGAGCCGAGGAGTACTCGGTACTCAGCGGTCAGCGGTCAGCGGTCAGCGGCATAGGTTTCAATTTCGAGCGAACGAATTCAACTATTTCTTGCGTAACGTAATCAGGAGGTGAGATCCGGAACACAGGCACGTTGGATACCGGTTTCAGCGAGACAGCTTCCCATTTCACCGAGTCGCTGCAATCGTGCAGAACCACAGCATCGGCCCGGTCCAGGAATTCGCGTGCTGAATTCTTGAAATCGGCCGTCGAGGGATCAAGCACAGTGAGATACAGATCAGGCCGCACGAACTTCAAAATACTGTTCGACTCGATGATCACGTTTCGCGCGCCTTCGAGACGCTTACGAAACGTTGGCATCGCTTCGGCGAGGCGGCCTTGCTCAGTGCGAACCCAAAATACTTTTGCGGC
>DATJWZ010000521.1:0-5080 GCA_035500795.1 Candidatus Eiseniibacteriota bacterium
ATTCCTGCATCCAAGATTTTAGGGCGGCTTTGAAGAACTGCAGCGGAGAATCCCTCAAAAAGCTAAAATCCTGATTGCAATCTGAGTCATCCCGCAAACTGAATGAGATTGTTTGTCCCGACATTGCTTTTGGTGTGTTCCTGCTCGTTTTGCATCGGGCAACAGGCCGTACCGTCAGCAACAGCGCCCGCTTCCAAGACCAACTCCGCCCCAGCGATTGCTCTAGACAAAGACGCCGCTCAGAACTCGAATAAGGCCAAATCGATCATCGAGGAAGGAATCAAAGCGCTCGGCGGCCAGTCCTATTTGACGATCCGCGACCGCGAACAGCAGGGGCGCGGCTATGCTTTCCACCACGGCAGGCCCAGTGGTGCAGGTGGCCTGATCTGGAGTTTCTGGGAGTTTCCCGACAGGGAGCGTGTCGAATTTACCAAGGAACGGGATATTGCGCAGGTCTTTGTCGGAAACAAGGGATACGAGATCACCTACAAAGGCCCGCATCCCGTCGAACCGAAAGACCTTGAGGACTATTTACGCCGACGGCACTTCTCCCTGGACACGGTCCTGCGCACTTGGGTGAACGACCCAACCGTGGTGCTTCTGTATGACGGGAATGCCATTGCTGCCGAGCATCCAGCCTTGCAGGTCACCCTGGTGAATGCACAAAATGAGGCAGTAACCCTGTATTTCGATGTGGATTCACATCTGCCGGTAAAGAAGTCTTTCGAATGGAGAGATCCCGTCGACAAGCAGAAAAATCTCGAGGAGGAGGTCTACGACAACTACAAGCCCGTTTCCGGGGTCATGGCTCCCTACAGCATTACTCGGTTTTTTAACGGAGACATGGCAAACCAGCGCTTTCTGAATTCTGTAACGATCAATGAGGGTCTCGATCCGTCCATGTTCGATCCGAACTCCGGATACAATCCGAACAAACCAGTCAAAGGCTCAAAGAAGTAGCGCCGCATCTAGTAATATCTTTAGAATCTGATGTTTGCAGGTAGGCGTCGGCCCATGCTTGCGTGGCTCCTGAGGTTAACTGGTTTGCTACGGAGTGTGGCATTTTAGCCACATACGATTTTGCAACCAGCATTGTAGTCTTTCCCTTCAACTAACAGTCGCCCTTGACCCCCGAACAAACAACCCGCGCAGCGGTGGAGTGCAGTGGCATGGGCCTTCACAGCGGCGCCCCTGTCGCGATGCGCATCCTTCCTGCGCCATCCGGGACCGGAATCGTATTCCGCCGCACCGATCTCGACGGCTTCGAGATTGAAGCGGTCAGCCGGAACGTAGCGCGTGTGAGCTACGCCACCAGTTTGATGAAGAAGGGCGTGCTGATCTCCACGACTGAGCACGTGCTCTCGGCCTTCATTGGTATGGGAATCGACAATGCAATCGTGGAGCTCGACAATCTCGAGTTGCCCATCCTCGATGGCAGCGCGAAGCCGTTTGTCGACATGATTCGCAAGGTTGGCATCCGAAAGCAGCGCCGCGCCCGCAAATATCTGAGAATCCGCCGTGAACTCGAGGTGCGCGAGGGCAACAAGTTCATCGCGGTCTATCCAGCAGATTCCTATTCCGTATCGTACTCAATTAATTTTCCTCATCCGCTGATTGGCAAAGAGACCTTCCAGGTCGAACTCACCAACGGAAGCTATCTCAAGCACATTGCCGCGGCTCGCACCTTCGGCTCACGCGAGGACGAGCAGGCGATGCGCAATATGGGATTGATCCGTGGGGCTTCCCGCGAGAACTGTATCGTTCTCACCCGGGATGGAATTGAGAACGGGCCTCTGCGTTTCTCGGATGAATTCGTCCGTCACAAAATTCTTGATCTGGTTGGCGACTTAGCGCTGCTTGGCAAACAGCTTCTGGGAAGAGTGGTTGCCGATCGAGCCGGCCACGCCATGCATACCGCTCTGGTCTCCCGCATCCTGCGTGATAAGACGATGTGGGACGAAGTTACGTTGCCGGTTTCGGAAACAGAGGATGCTAGACCGTACTCAGCACAAGCTTCCGCCGGCTCGTCTCTGTAGTCCTCAATCCGCTGGCTCGCACGCAGCCTGATCGGTATCACTGGAAATCGCCGGTTGTTCCCGCAGAAGACGTTCTAACTCCACCCGTGTCTGCTCAATCATGGCTGCTGCAAACTTCTTTGCCGACTCCTGCCGCTCTTTCGAAAGTTCGCGAACACGCAGGTTCAAGAGTGGAATGTCGTCCTCGAACCAGCGCAGCGTTCTCTGCACCCTGGCGATCCGGAGTTCATGAGTCATCGATTTCTCCCGTTCGACCAGCTTGCCACGGCAACGCAAGGGCGCAAGTCGCTAGGGAGATTCCTCTGAAATAGGAGGGCGGGAGTTGAATGATGGTTCTAGTGGATCGATCCGGAGCCGGCCGCTTCGATTCGTTCTTTGCTGCCGGGGAAATCCTGTTCCATTCGGTCGTCGAGCCATTGTTCCAGTGCGGTCTTGGTGCTGGCAGGGACGTTCAGAAATCGGAACCCAGCGAGCCCCTTGAGGTCCGCCCACGCCACTTCGGCCTCGACTTCGAATTGCAAGGTGGTCTTTGGGAGCGAGAATTTCAGGTGCGGCATTGCGCCCTTAGGCAGTGCTTCGTGCAGCATCAGGGCAATGCCACCTTCACTGATGTTGGTACTGATGGCGTGCAGCGTTTTCCCTTCGATTACAACCTTTACATCGATTTTCACGGGTTGCCGGAAATAGCGGCGCCGCTCCTTCAGCATAAAATTGAGCGCGGCATGAAAACAGCGGGATGCATTCAGCGTGCTGATGGGCTTTTGCAGCACGAAATTGGCGCCCATTCCAAACGCTTCCTTAGTCGTGGTCCGCTTGCCGTTAAGCACCGCAAAGGCAACCGAGTTCTTATTACTGGGAGTATTCCTGAGTCCTTGCAAGAGTGCCAATCCGCCGTTCAGGTCGTCGCAGTCGACGATTACGGCGTCGAATTTGTCGGAAATCAGAATGTCGGAGCCTGTCCGAACGTCGTGGCAGACCTCCACATCAATCGACATCTTTTCCAGTGTGGGGCGGAGCACGCGCACCAGATCGGGATCTTGGCTCAAAAGCAGGGAATCCAAGGTCATGATGAGATTGTAGAAGTACGGACGCTGTCGCCGTTAGTGACCAAGGTGATGAGACCTCAGTCGGGCTCAAATCTGTGTTGAAATCATTGACAGGAAGAACAACGCATGGGTTTCGATCGAAAATAAGGCTGCTCTCAATTGCCCAACATCGCCTATCTATCGCTGGGATCGAACATTGGGGATCGCCAGGGTCACCTGGAGCAGGCTATCAGTCGACTCAGAGCACTTGGCCACGTAGCCACCATTTCCAGTTTCTACGAGACCGAGCCGGTCGAATTCACGAACCAGGAATTGTTCCTCAATTGCGCCGTGGCGCTTGAGACGGAACTCTCCCCGTCGGATCTCATCGGCAGCGTACTCGACATCGAGCGTTGTCTCGGCCGCGCACGCCTTCAGAAGAAAGGACCCCGCACCATCGACATTGACATCGTGCTTTACGGCGATCACGTGGTGAATTCAGCCGAGCTTACGATTCCGCATCCGGCAATGGCGCAACGACGGTTTGTGCTCCAACCACTGGCTGAAATCGCTCCTGACACCCGGCATCCAGTGCTGAAAAAGACAGTGGCACAACTGCTGGAAGAGCTACCGCCTGGGCAAAAGGTGTGGAAATTCTGCAAAACCTGACCGGAGAGCAGAAGCCTGTAATCGTGAAAAGTGACTCTTGTGATCCGCGCCTGCACCAAGGGTAATCACGGCATAATGATCCGGCTCCCCGCCTCCTGCGGCGTAAGCACGGCGGACTCCCGCTCGGGAAATTGCGCGAAGAGAAATTCCACAAAGGCCCGCGACTTAGGGCGTCCCGAAGTGCGACCGTGCGCAAGACGGACAAGAAATACCAGTGCTTTCAGGACCTCGGAATCCTTCAGCGTGGAATATCCCATGTGCTTCTGTTCGGCCTCGCGATACTCCTTGATCATGGTTTCGACTTCGATGGCGGCGCGCCGCTGGGACTCACTCGTTAGCGGCTGCTCGTAGTGCAGCCCGGAATTGATACGGCGTTCGTAGCTCGTGGCGAGCATCGTAAGAGTCGAGATGAGATCTTGATCGTGCAGGCTATGATCGGCGCGAGCCGCCTTCGCAAGCGCGAACGTCAGCCCCATCAGAAGATGCTCTTTCTCGTACATGAACTGGTCCGAGACTTCGATCTGCAGAAACAATCCCGCGGGATCAATCTGCTCGGAAGAGCGCGGTTTCTCGTGTTCCCGCGCCTGCTGCAAGTAAGGACAATCGCTGGGACAATCGAGCGTCACCTCGCGCTGCTCACCGCAGCACTGCGGGCAAATGCGCCCGTGTACGGCCGGACAAAAGCGTTTTTCCTTCCGGATTTCACAAATAACGCAGCTCAAACAAGACTCCTCGTTCCATTATTGCATTACGAATCGATTTCACCACGAAGCCACTGAGTCACGGAGAACTGCTCTCATCAGCTCCAGCTCTGCGTCTCCGCGACTCCGTGGCGAATTTGAAAGTGATTTCACTCACGGTGCTGATACGCATCACAGGCGTACTTTGGTGGACGCTCGCCTGAAAAAGCCTGTAAAAATGCACCTCTGAGCGCATCTAGACGCTAGAAACCGCGTAAAATAAGTGTTTTTCCACAGGCTCACAGGTATAAGATAAGCCCGACTTGGTATTAAACCGATTTTTCTGAGGAGGAAGTATGGCTGCAGGTCTGACCAAAACACAGCTTATCCGGCTTCTCGCCGAGAAGGTTGAGATCCCCAACAAAACCGCGGCGGCGTTTCTCGAGAACCTCGCTGACACCGCTATCAAAGAAACCAAGAAGAATGGCATCTTCGTCGTGCCCGGACTGGGCCGACTCGTGAAGGCGCACCGCAAAGCCCGCACTGGACGCAATCCGCAGACCGGTGAACCCATCCAGATCAAGGCCAAGACTGTCGTGAAGTTCCGCGTCGCCAAGGCCGCCAAAGACGCGATCGCGCCCAAGAAGTAGTCGCGATCTCATTTCGAACC
>DATJWZ010000522.1:0-9714 GCA_035500795.1 Candidatus Eiseniibacteriota bacterium
TACGAGGAAATTGTGGCCCGGAAGATAAGTGATTTCGCGCGTGAACCGCTTCAATTTTTCTCGCGAGTAAGCGTGGGTCGCGTCGCCCATCGCGTAATGATATTTGCCCGGCATGTAGTCAACTGTTCGCATCGCGCCCACATCCCAGAGATCGCGGGTGCGTTCGAAATCTTGCGGGCTTCGGATCGTATTCCAGTAACGCGACGAATCCATTCGCTGCCCGCCGTCATTGGCAACGCGCATAACGTTTTCAGACCAGAAGAACTGCTCCGCGGGGTCGTAGACCAGCACTGTGTTATGAGCGACAGTCCGGCGATAGTAATTGATGTAGTGAGGGCTCTCGCTGTCGGTGTAGTCAGCCCCGCTGTCGATCGCGAGATAGCCCTTGTGATAAATGTTGATCTGGTTCTGGTCGAGATGCTGATGCTTGGCCAGGTACGGCCCACAGTCAAACTCAATCCAGGTCGAATCAGTTTTCCACCCATCTCGGATTACCAGATGACCGACTCCCCGAAAATAGCGTTGTCTCGGAAGCTCTGTTTCGGCGGCAAGAGCAGGATCGCGTGGAACGACTTCAGGATCGTTCCACAAAAACTCGAGAACCGGGATCGTCCACTCTTTTGAAAAGAATCCGCTATTTCTCAATAGCCATGCCGCGTATGGATCTTTGAAGCGATTCACGGCGTAACCGACCACCGAGGTATCACGTGCGTCAAGGATCGGATATTCGTTATCGCCTTCTCTCGACGGCGTGCCATCGGGAAGAAGTTTGTAGAGGTAGGTATTCCCAATATTCTGAAACAGTGAATAGTGGTGCGCGGGATCAACTCCGATTGCCGTGCGTTGAAGCTCGGCGAGAAGAGTCAGGCATGCCCACGTAATGCGCATGTAGTCCATTGACTCGTGGTAGCTACCGTCGGGCGTTGCAAACTGGGTAGTCTCAAGGATGTTTGTAAAGCAGGCCGCAACGTTGTCCTGCCAGGCACGACAACGATTGCTGCATCCTGAATACCCGTCCAGTGCAGCTGCAACAAACGAAGGCAGCGATAAGTAGCGCACGGCGTAGTTGTGATAAGAGTACGAACTCGGGTCTTTGAAATCTGCGGTAGCAATCATGGATGCGGCGCCATCCATGAGTTCGTTCGCGATTCGTTCGCGCAGTCCAGCTTCGAATCCGGGATAATCGTAGAGCCAGTCGAATGCTATCGACCATCGCGCGTAATCCACCCAGGAGCGCGACGGTCTGGTTCCGTTGCCAATATGAGATGAGCGCATCGCCGCGAGCGCTTTTTCAGCGAATTGGTTGTTATTCGTCAGCAGCCACGACAGTGACCACCCTTCCATGTCATCTGAGGGACGCTTGCCACTTTCGTATCTCGCTTTCAGTAGAGGAATTCCCGTGAACGGGTCGGTGTGCGAGATGAGCACTCGCGGCCGCTGATTCGCGTTCTCTCCCCGCGCCCGTGTCAGCGCCAAGGCCATAGATACTCCAACGGATGTGAGGAAGTCACGGCGGTTCATTCCCGAAACGCACCTTTCCAGGAGCAAGCAAACACAAGTATACGCAAGCTGATACCAGATGAAGGGCCAGTTTGTTTCACAGAGCGAAATGCTAGATGCTCCGTAAACTATAGAATTTAGGAAGTTAATTCTCCGTAAACAATCAGTTCGAGGAAAACGGCACTTCCTTTCGTTTGTTTTGCTCTGGTTTTGGTGTATAACAAGGCTCACAGGCGTACTTCGCCTTGTTTCTGGTCAAGGGATCTCATGGCTGCTCGCGGGTCTCGTCTGTTGTCTGAACAACGCCGACGCAAGATTCTTGATCTCATCGAACAAAAGGGCCAAATTACGGTCCGGGAACTCGCCGATCGTTTTTCGGTTTCGGCCGTCACCGCTCGCGTCGATTTAGACGCTTTGTGCTCAGAAGGGCTGGCCGTTCGATCCCATGGCGGCGCGGTTCGCAAGCTGGAAGGCGATCATGAGTCGCGACCAGTTCCCAAAGTACAGCGAATCCCCGCAGATACGTCTAGGCGGGCTCAGCCATTCCCCTCAAACGCTCACACGATTACCTTCGTCCTGGGTAATCGCGATACGGTCAATGAATTTCAATCGAATATTTTGCTGGGAGCGGAAGGTTTTTGTGCCAGCCACGGCTACGGCTTGCACTTCGTTTCCTTCCGTTCGGACTTGAACGCACCCCTCGGCAATGTTCGTCTGCCAGACGTTTTAACTCAGTCGCACCGACCAAGCGGTGTCATCCTCACTGGAACACATTCTGCCAACATTCTCACTGCCCTGGTGGAGAACGTTATTCCCTTTTCGCTGGTCGGCAACAACATCGTTGGCGATTGGCAGCCAGAACAATACGACTGCGTATTTACCGACGACATTCGCGGTTCTGCGGAAATCACGCGCTATTTGATCGCACAGGGTCATCGCAATATCTGGTACGTGGGGAACCAGCGACTTCCATGGTTTGCGCGGTGCGCCCGAGGTTATCGTCAGGCGATGAAGGAAGCTGATCTCGAACCGCATTTCAGCGAAATCGGAGCCGAAGACCGCGAGCTCGGATACCTGGCAGTCAAAGCCCTGCTTGCCAACGGGGAACGTCCGACGGCTCTGTTCGCTGGCACGGATCAAGCTGCATCCGGCGTATACCAGGCGCTGCAAGAGTCGGGCATCCGCATTCCCGACGACATCAGTGTGGCAGGCTTCAACGACACAATCGGAGACGTTTTGCATCCCGGCCTGACTACGATTCGAGAGTTCCCCAAGGAACTCGGTGTTCATCTCGCAGAGTTCGTTCTTCGACGAATCAATCAACCGGATCTTTCTCCGCAGCAATTGGTGATGCCCACAGAATTGATTCGCCGCGAGAGCGTTCGCCATATTGCTCCCGGCCATTCCTACTTATCGCCTCTGGCGTTGCAGGAAAATGTGCTCTAAACGGCGGTTGTCTGTTTTCCCTTCATGTGGAGCTATGTACTGGTTCACGCGAATTATTTTTCTCGTTCTGCTGTGTTCTGCCGTAAATACGTTCGCCCAGGTAACTCCGCCCCCTGAAGCCTTCCGCGTTTTGCCCGAGCCACCAGACGGCCCGTCCATAACTCCTTATCTTCGATATCAAACAGATTTGGCGTGGCGTCAGGATGAAGCGCGCATCGAAGATTGGCGCAACGTTCGCACAGAAGCTCAGTTGCAACAGCTTCAGAGTGAACTACGAAAAAAGCTGCTGGGAATGCTCGGCGGACTTCCAAACGTTCGCACCCCTCTGCGGCCTCAAATCACAGGTCGGATCCAGATGAGCGGGTTCCACATTGAGAAACTGATTTTCGAGAGCATGCCCGGCATCTACGTAACAGCGCTGGTCTACGTCCCGGACTCGGTGAGTGGAAGTAGCAGTACCTCCAAACGTCCTGCCATCCTCGTCGCTGCCGGCCATGCTGCAGACGGCAAAGTGCACTATCAGACGCTGTGTCAGCGCCTGGTTCAACGAGGCTATGTTGTGATCTCGTGGGATCCCGTAGGCCAGGGAGAGCGCAGCCAGTTCTGGGACGCGATGGCTGGAAAGAGCCGCTACAACTTGATCTGCGCTGAGCACGCGATCCTAGGCAACCTTGCTTACCTCGCCGGTACGAACCTCGCCCGCTGGGAAATTTGGGACGGACTGCGCGCGTTCGACTATCTGCTGACTCGACGAGATGTAGATCCTGAGCGGATCAGCATCACTGGCACAAGCGGCGGAGGAACTCAGGCGACGTATATCGCGGCTCTCGAACCTCGCATCAAAGTGGCCGCGATTTCCTGCTTCATCACTTCCCTGCCGATGCGTATGCATAATCGGATCTTTCAGGATCCCGACAGTGATCCCGAGCAGGATCTCTACGGGATGCTTTCGAATGGCATCGACCATCCAGGTTTGCTGCTGCTCATGTATCCGCGCCCTGTATTCGTTGCCGCCGCAGTTTTGGATTTCTTTCCGATCGAAGGAACGAAAAGAACGTTTCGGGAAGTGCAGCAGTTCTACGCACGTTTCGGCCACGCTGATCGAATTGCGATGACCGAGGGATATCACGGGCACCAATTCTCTGACGGCAATCAGCTTGCCGCATTTGAATTCCTGGATCACTTCAATGGCTTGCCCCTGACGCAAGCTGTAGCGCCCTCGAAAGACTTCGACGCAAAATCCGTGCAGTGCACGCGAACAGGGCAGGTGATGCTGGACTTCGCGGATGCCCGGCCACTGACTCACTTAATTCGCGATTTTTATCACGAGCATAAAGGACAAGCAGTCGAATCCCTCAAAGATCAATACTTCAACCGTGGCTATCCTGGAATTCATTCCTGGCAACTCGACACCTATGAGGGCATCGATCCCGGCGATGGAGTGATCAGCTGGCAATTGACAGGTACATCAACCTTCGATGGCGTCGTAATCGACCGATATGCTATTCATCACAGTCATGGATTAGTGATGCCTCTTATTTATGTGCATAAGGCTTCAAACGCCAACAAGAAGTGGGAGATCTGGTTAGGCAAATGCGGGCTGGCGAAATCTTCGGACTGGCCCGAGATCTTCAAACAAGTCGAGCAGGGGTTCGATGTCATTTCATTTGATTTTCGGGGCCTTGGCGAAACGCGCATGCGTTACAAGGCTCTGTCGGAAGACGATCCTTCGTTCGCGTCCCTGGACTACGATCACGCGTATGTGAATCCATTATCCAGCGTGCTCGCCGATTATGTTTACAACTCACTACTCACGGGACGGCCATTTTTTCTGCAGATGATTGAAGATGTAGAAATCGCGGCGCGATTTGCTCGACTCAAACTCGGCGCCGATCACTTCTCTCTCGTCGCCGACCCGAACTATGCACCGTTGGCAAGTGCAGCTGGCAGCGCGCTCGACGGAATCACCCATACTGCAAATTCAAGCGCACCGGCCACGAAATGGTCCGATATCGTCGACCATGAAACCGAGCTATGGCCCATTCAATGGCTCATGCCGGACGGAGCTTACATTCAATAGGCGACTCTCAACTGGCTTATCTTGCGATCGGCACTCCGGAACTGAGCAACGAAGCTGAATTTTTATCCAGATAGATGGAAGTGTTGGGATGGGTCCGCAGAATGGATGCGGGAACATCTGGCGAGATTTCGCCTTCCAAAGAATTCCTGACAGCCTGTGCCTTTCGTTCGTCTGGCACGACGGCCACAATCTCTCGCGAGCGCAAGATCTGCCGTACTGACATGGAAATAGCTTGTTTGGGAACCTCTTTCACGCTCGCGAACCAGCCCTCATTCACCTGCTGCTGACGGCAAGTTTCATCCAGATCAACAATCAAGTAAGGATCTTCCGTCGTAAAGTCCGCAGGAGGATCGTTGAAGGCTAAGTGCGCGTTTTCGCCAATGCCTGCGAATAGAACATCGATCGGGGCACTCTGCAGCTCGCGTCCAATCTTGACGGCCGAAGCGCGTGCGTCGCTCTCACCATCGAGGAAGTGATATCGCTTGATGCCCGTCTTGTTGATCAGTCTTTCCAACAGGTACTTGCGGAAGCTCGCGGGATGATTGATCGGAAGTCCCACGTACTCGTCGAGATGGAAAACCTCGACCTGCTGCCAATCAATGCCTGGTAACGAAGTCAGCGTGTCGAGAAACTCAAACTGGGAAGCGCCGGTCGCCGCAACGATCCGGGCCGCTCCGTTGTGGCGAATCGCTTGACGCAGTGAATTCGCCGCTTGTTCAGCAGCAGCCTGGCCCACCGTCTCTTTGTCTTCAAGAATTCGAATCTGCAGTTGTGACACCCTTGTTGTCTTAACCTCCATTAGAGGACCGTACTCATATGCTCGTCAGCGCCCGGCATGATACCCGTCTAGGCTCACACTCTAAGTAAACGCGCAGCATTTTCGTAATACACCTTCTTGAGGATCTCGTCGGGCAGATTGATTCCGTAGATTTGCCAGCGGCCCTGCGGCGGGATCTTCGCAGGCGCGTAATCAAAATACTCGTCCTCGGTCTCAAGAAAGCGGAAGTAAATCTCATACAACTTGTCGTTGAACACCTGTTGCGGATAATCATCGCCATGCGGTGTCGCGTCGGTCCCGAACAGGATTCGATCCTGGAACCTCTCAAAGAATTTGCGGCTGGTCCTTGGCTGCCGTCCGAGCTCACCGATTCGCGCCGCAATATCGACATGCATGTTCGGGTAGTGATCCAGGTTTTCGGACACGTTGCCCAGATCTTCAGCGAAGTTTCCTACATGCAGGACCACAAACTGCGTCTTTGGATGGCGTGCGATCACACGGTCGCGCGCAGCCAGGAGTTCTTCGTTGCTCGGGAAATCTCCGCCGTAAAACGACCAGTCCGGATGGTTATTGAGTTCCTCATAGCGCTCATTGAACCTGTCGGTTGGGGTAAAGAATGCGATCGGGTCCGAAACATGAATCGCTACGGGTATGTTCAGCTGCCCACAAACATCCCACATGGGATCGAATCGCGGATCGTCAATGTTGACAAGCTTTCCAGTGGTGATCTTGTCGCGAAGATATAACCCCAGCGTCTTTAAAATTTTGAGCCCGCGCGCCCCGTCCCGATGCGATTGCTCAATCGCCTGAGCCTGTACTCGCGGAAAATCCAGCTCCAGAAACCGGGAATACGACGGTTCCGTGAATGTAAAAAAACGTCCAGCATACGCGCGATCGTACTTTGTGACGGCTTCTGCGAGACCTTTTTCGTACCCTCCGGTCAAATTGACCATGGCACGAATATTCTTGCGATCCATCACGCCCAATAGCTCTTGTGGGCTTCCGAGATACTGACGATCCCCTGAGAGTTCCACACCCGCCTCTGACTTGGTCGAGACCGAAATATGAGTGTGGATATCAATCAGCGAAAACTTCGCGCGCTCCACATGAGTCTCGTGCACGCGCAACATGCTCTTCGGCTCGTATTGCGACAGGTCCAGAGGTTTAGGAGCCGGTGGACGTTCGGCCTGCCCTTCCGGCATCGCCGTAGCAAAATGCGACGCTCCCGCAACCAATCCCGCCCCGTACAGCCACTGGCGGCGATTCATCGAAAGTGGTTTGCGATCGTCCATCTTCTTATCGCCCGGGCTCCATCACCGGTGTTGCAATATCAACTGGCTCATTCTTTCCATCGACTGAACCGTGCCAGACACTGCCGCCAAAAGTTGTGACGTAGATTTGGCCAGCATTTTCCGGATCAGGGATCACTCGGTGCGCCCACTTGAAATTAAATCCTGGAACTCGCTCCCAGTGTTCGCCTTTGTCGCCTGATCGCCAAACAGAAGATTCGAATCCAGCGGCGTACAGGATTTTCGAATCCTTCGGATCGATTGTTATGTCGTACACATGTTGATCCCGATCCAATATTGACCGCCAATTTTTACCGCCGTCCTCTGACAGATAGATGCCGCCGCCTTCGCCATGCAGCCCGTTTGCCCGTGCCCACGCGGCCAAGTAAAGCCGATCGGGCGACTCAGGATCAACAGCGAGACCGTTGGGTGCATTAACCCCGTTCGGCAAAGAAAGTCGTTCCCAATGTTCGGCGCCATCATTCGAGCGATACAAAGCTCCATCTTTCGCAGTTCTGATGCTTCCGTCTTCGGAACGCCGTGCAATCAGGACGTACAGCGTTCCCTTCGTACTGCGCGCCAACCGCCACGCGAACGGTTCCGCCTGCGTGATGCCCTGATTCTTCAACATCCATGAGCGGCCACCATCGACGCTCTTGTATACGCCACGCCCGAAGCCGGTAACATAGAGCACTCGCGAATCAACTGGGCTTGTTGGATCGAGCAGAATGTGCGTCGCGGCCGTAGGCTCCATTCCCTCATTCGACTTCGTCCACGTCTTGCCACCATCGTCGCTGCGGCAAACACCTCCTTTATATGTCCCGACCGCTGTGTGCCTCCACATCTTGGGGCGAGGCAAATCGTGCGTACCGCTATTCACACTCCACACGCGTCCTTTGACTTTCGGATCGAACGCCATCCAGTACGTGGTGTTGGTCCAGGCTTCCGGTACGCCCATGGTTGCACTTGTCCAGGAGAGGCCTCCATCTTCGCTGCGAAAAGCTCCGATGTCGGTGTATGTGATGAACATCCGCTTGTCATCAAACGGGTCGAAGTGCACGCCGTAGGTCGTGGTCACATCGAGCCCGACACTCGTCCAGCCATTCCCATTCACTTTGCGGGAGTAAACTGCATTCCAGTTCGCGCCGCCATCGGCAGTGCGCATAGTGCGTCCAAGATCAGTGGTGTAGCTCAGACTTGCATCCTGATCGGCAACCGTGATGTTCAGCGGATTCTCCCCCCACGTAACACCGAACCTCGGAGTGATCCAATCGTCGTGAACGTTGTCAGCAGCTTCAGAAGACTCTTTCCAAACTAATTGCCAATCACGCCCCGCATTCGAGGTCTTGGCCACACCCATCCATGACTTTCCTTCGAGCACCAGGTCGGAGTAGGAAACGTAGGCGATTTCTGGATGACGTAGACTCGTTGCAATAGCGCGAACTTTCGCTCCAGTCCCCGGAAGAACTACCGCTTTGAAGTTCGCTCCTCCATCGGTCGACACGAAAGCTCCGCTTTCGGAGGTCATATATATAGTGGGATTCGCACCCTGGACGAACCCGAAAGAGACATCCGTCGCATGCGCAGGTAGCGCCAGTTTTCGCTGGCTGGCTCCATTCACGATGACAATCGATTCTGCACCGGCGACGTAGAGAATCCTCGACTTCTGGGGCGAGCCCGGATCGATCCAGATGTGTCGCACTGCTGGCGGAAGCTCAACCTGCTTCTTCCATGTCTTTCCAAAATCCCGCGACTGAAATAAGCCTGGGAGTTCCCGATCGCCCGCAACTACATAAAGGATGTCGGAATCCTCAGGATCGATCGCCATCGCATAGATCTGCCCCAAGGGATCGGAAGGGGCCATAATGATTTCGTCTGCGTGATCCGAACTCATCTTCACGCCCTTGACTTCTGAAGGCGCTGGAGAAATCAGCTTCCAGGTTTCTCCTCCATCCACGCTCCGCCAAAGCCCCGTCGCGTGTGCGTATATCGTGTTCGGATTCTTCGGATCGAACGCGAAGAAATTCACAACTCCGCGCAGATTGAACATCCGCCAGGTACGCCCACCATCATGCGTAATGTACGACCCGGTCATGTCGCATGACACAAGCACCGTATTCACATCGTGCGGGCTGATGGTGGGGTTGAACATAGCCCCGCCTCCACCCGGACCAATCACGCGAAATTTCCCCGGCCGTTCCGCCCCGGCGTTCGCCACGCAGAGAAAGCAGGCGAGAGCAATCCCGATTACGATCTTGAGTTTCATGAATTCCTTGGACGGATCGCGACTGCCCGCTGAGTTCTTATTCCTCGGGCAGTCGCCTTTATCCGCCGGTCTTTAGAAGGTCACCCGAAGCCGCAAACGGATTGTCCGACGGCTATCGATCCCCTCCTGCGGGAAGGTGGAGTACGCACGGCCAAAGTCCGGATTGGGATTGACGTCCTCCAGTTCCGGTCTCAACGTATTGGGGTTGACCTGAACATCGAATCCGCCCAGATACGAGAAGCTGCTGTCCCCGAAGTCCTGGTTCGGCATCCGTATCGGATGATTGAAGATGTTGTCGACGTCAGCACCAAAGCTGGCAATGACGCGCTCACCGAGGTTGAAGTCTTTGTGCAAA
>DATJWZ010000523.1:0-2797 GCA_035500795.1 Candidatus Eiseniibacteriota bacterium
TGAGCAGGAACCCTGCCATCGCTGCGCTCATAAGCCCCATGAAAACGTTCCAGGACTTATGCTTCTTCGCTTCATGTTCAGACATTCGATCCTCCCTTCTTACATCGCTGTATTTTGTTTTCCAAACTGGAGGTCCTTCAATTTTCCCTTCTTAGACCTTTCTTGAACACCGGTGGAGAGGGATGCGCACTCTCAGTAATGTCTAACTCTGCTGCTCTTTCGCGCGCAGCCGGCGTTTGCGCTTGCGCGTAACAACGCCTTCCACCGCGGCCTCTTTCCGGAGGCGTTGTGGATGAACGCCGAGATCGTGCCACGACGTCTCCGAAAGGGCGACGTTGTAGCACTTGGCAGCTTTTTTGATGTTCGCAAATGCCAAAGCGCGATCGGCATCGGAAGCATCGATCACTTGGTCAAACCGTGCGACCGCGTTGCGGACGTGCTGCGCATCAGTCAGGGGTTCCTTCCGTTGCTTCGGAAAGGCGAAGACAGTGTCGGGCAAGTCGCTTTGCATCGTGAGCTGCCCGTGTTTCTCGTGAGGTTTCCAGGTCGCTTCCGGCATATTCTTGATCCTCGATTCTTTAGCGATGAGCTCTTAGGCATTCTTGTTATGGCTGGAAGACGAAGTGGTCGCGACGGTTCTCCTGCCAGCACTGTTCGTTGTTTTCCGAGCAGAACGGTGCCTCCTTGCCACAGTGGGTGCGTTGTCTCCGAGGCAAGCGGTTGTGCTCGGTCGAACCGCGTATAAATCACATATAGAATTCCGTCGAATAAGAACTTCTCGACGGCGAGCGCCAGGACTAGCGACACCATCAGCGCCATGATCCACACCAATAATGAGAGTGCCGTTTCCATTTCTTCACTTGTTCCACGCCAACAAGCTTGCCGTATGAGAGTGAAACGTGGAGCTGTCGCACACCGACATGGTCTCGAGGGAGTACTCGCGGGTCGCGCCACAATCGCAGCACACTTGATAGCTACGACCGCGGATGGTGAACACCCGGCTTATCGCGCGGTGGTGACAGCCGAACAAAAAGTTCGTTGCGCATCTGATCAATGCTCTCATTTCCCTCAGCTCCAATAACCCGAGCTTCAACTCCTCTTGCCGCAACGCATCTGTCAGAAGCACTCCAGTGACCAAAGCATTTGTGCAGAAAAATGTCGGCTGATGAAAGACAACTAAGGTAGTTAGGGCAGACGGAATGGACTTTCAGAAATCAGACGAGCAATGAACCAGGACGACAGACTGGCGAAATATCAACGCGAAATATGCGAGACCAAGAATCCTTGTCTGCTATAGCGCTCACATCCGGGCTGACGATTTCGCGTCACAATGACGAGACCTGTTTGGTTTCCACCTCGCCTAACTCCCTCAAGTTTCGAGTCGCCGATCTGGTAATGCAAATGCAGCAACAGAGAATGGGAATTCGTGCGCCGCAGCGTGATGATGAACGGCGGGCGATAAAAAAATGCGCTCTAGCTGCCCATTCCAAAGGAGGAACTTTGATGAAAAGCAATACACAGCTGCAACGTGATGTCATGGATGAGCTTCAATTCGAACCCACTGTCGATGCCTCAAACATTGGTGTGATTGCCAAGGACGGAATTGTCACGCTCACCGGCAAGGTGAGCAACTATGCCGCAAAGTATGCAGCATCGGAAGCTGCCGAGCGAGTAACCGGCGTCAAGGCTGTGACCGACGAGATGAAAGTGGACCTGCCTGCCTACCATCAGCGCGATGACCAGGACATCGCTCAGGCAGCCGTGAATGCCCTCAAATGGCACGTTTGGGTTCCCAAAGATGCAATTAAGGTGAAGGTCGACCAAGGTTGGATCACGCTCGATGGAACGGTTGAGTACCAATTTCAGAAGCAGGCGGCTGAAGACTCCGTTCAGAACCTGACCGGAGTGATGGGTGTGAGCAATCTGATCAACCTCAAAATTGTGCCTGCTCAGTCGGACCTCAAGACAAAGATCGAAAATGCTCTGAAGCGCGCCGCCGAACTGGATGGCGAACGCATCAAAGTCGAAGTCGATGGCAACAAGGTGACTCTGAAAGGCAACGTCAGTTCTTGGGCGGAACGTGACGAGGCGGAGAGAGCAGCCTGGTCGGCCCCTGGTGTCTGGGATGTCGACGACAAACTCGAGATCGCGGCCTGAAGGGGAACGTGATCTTGACATCGGGAGGGTGCGCGGCGCCCGGGCAGCGCAGGGGAGTGCATGCCTCCCGAGTTTTTATCTACGACACAGGGTGACCAGCTCTGAAATGCGGTTTAGACCAAATGCAGGGCCACAAAGTTGGTGCAAATGCGGAATAACACCATAGGAAGCACCGATGGATAGAGTAAGAGGTAAGGTTGCTATCGTCACTGGGGGTGCAAAGACAATTCTTTCCGTGAAAGACTTAACGGTGAGTTTGGATGGGCGGAGCATTCTATCGGGCCTGAGTTTTGAGCTTCATGCGGGGGAGATGCTGGCTATCATCGGCCCCAACGGCGCAGGCAAAACAGTGTTGCTGAAAACCCTTCTGCACATCCTCCCGTACCAAGGAGAGATTCACTGGGCAGAGAGTGCACGCATCGGTTACGTCCCCCAAAGGGTGGCCGCTGACCGGCAACTGCCACTGTCGGCAAGTGACCTGCTGAATGCCGAGGCCCGTTTCCTTAAATTGAGCCAGGTCGATATAGAGCGGGCGGCCTCGGCGACCGATCTTACCCCGGAGCTGTTGAATACCAACATCGGCATCCTGTCGGGCGGGCAGTTTCAAAAAATATTGATTGCCGCAGCACTGTTAGGGCGA
>DATJWZ010000524.1:0-11550 GCA_035500795.1 Candidatus Eiseniibacteriota bacterium
CCAAGGAACTCCTCGAAATTGCCGGCGGCCAACTCGGAAATGAGTAGCGAAAGAGTGCTCCATGAATAAAGGTAAAATTGTTCAAGTCGTCGGTCCGGTGGTGGATGTTGAATTCACGGAAAACCTGCCGGCCATCTACAATGCGTTGACTGTGGAGTGTAAAGTCGACACTGAACCGGTCAAACTGACACTTGAAGTGCAGCAGCACCTCGGTGACCACTGGGTCCGGTCCGTCTCGATGGCCGGCACGGAAGGTCTCAAACGCGGTTACGAAGTCATCGATAGCGGAGCGCCCATTTCCGTGCCTGTGGGAGATGGAGTGATGGGGCGGGTGTTGGATGTGTGTGGCAATCCCGTCGACGAACGCGGACCAATCAAAACAGAAAAGTATTACCCCATCCACCGCCCGGCTCCCAGGCTGGAGGATCAATCGCCCTCACCACAAGTTCTTCCCACCGGTATCAAGGTCCTCGACTTAATTTGTCCTTTCCTGAAAGGCGGCAAGGTCGGCGCATTCGGGGGAGCCGGCACAGGCAAGACCGTTATCATCATGGAACTGATTAATAACATCGCAAAGCTCCACGGCGGCGTGTCTGTGTTCGCCGGTGTCGGCGAGCGCACTCGCGAAGGTAATGATCTCTACAAAGAAATGTCGGAAGCGGGAGTCATCAAGCAAGACAACCTCGGCGCATCGAAAATCGCGCTTGTATACGGCCAGATGAACGAACCGCCTGGCGCACGCCTCCGCGTCGCCCTGTCCGGACTCGCCATGACCGAATATTTTCGCGACGAGAAGAATCAGGACGTGCTTCTTTTTATCGACAATATCTTCCGTTTTTCTCAGGCCGGCTCCGAAGTGTCAGCCTTGCTCGGCCGCACCGCCAGCGCGGTCGGTTACCAGCCGACCCTTGCTGCCGAAATGGGAGTGCTCCAGGAACGTATTACCTCCACTAAGAAGGGCTCGATTACCTCCTTTCAGGCGGTGTATGTACCAGCCGACGACCTGACCGATCCGGCGCCGGCCACCACGTTCGCACATTTGGACGCAACCATCGTTCTGGAGCGGTCCATCGCGGAGTTGGGCATTTACCCGGCCGTTGATCCGCTTGCCTCGACCTCCCGGGCGCTCGCGCCTGAAATTGTCGGCCAGGAACACTACGACGTCGCTCTCGGCGTGCAGCGCGTGCTCCAGCGCTACAAGGATCTGCAAGACATCATCGCGATTCTCGGAATGGACGAGTTGTCACCCGAGGACAAGACGACGGTATTGCGAGCTCGCAAGATTCAACGATTCCTGAGCCAGCCCTTTACGGTGGCGGCCGTATTTAGCGGAATCGAAGGTAAGCAAGTCCCGGTGGCCGAAACGGTGCGTGGCTTCAAGGAGATTCTCGACGGGAAACACGACGCTGCGTCGGAAGGTGACTTCTACATGAAAGGTGGGATTGACGAAGTCAAACCGAAGTGAAACATGGCCGCTACACTAAAACTTGAAATCGTCACCGCGGAAGGCCCGGTCTATTCCGAGGACGTGGAGATGGTCACTTTGCTGGGTGTCACCGGCCAATTCGGAGTGTACCCACAACACATCCCCCTTATTACGCAGTTGGTGCCGGGCGAATTGATCGTGCGCAAAGATGGCCGTGACACTTACTTCGCAACGGGCGGGGGACTCATCGAAGTCCTGGGCACCCGCGTCTCGGTCCTCACCGATTTGGCAGTTCAAGCCGACAAGATTGACGAAGCCCGGGCCGAAGAAGCCCGGCGACGCGCTGAAGCGCGCCTCAAAGAAAAACTGTCCGACGAAGAAGTTGCCCACATCAACGCGTCACTGGCTCGTTCCTTGGCCCAGTTGCGCGTCAAGCGGCGGCAGTACAAATGAAGCCAATCAAGAACTGGATTTTGGAACAGCCATGAAGTCAACTCACGATCACAGCGCGCCCGTCCGCTTCCCCATCCTGCAGGGGGTGCTGCCGATCACGGCCGCTAGGATCCCGGCCGAGATCCTTGCCGGTATCACGCTGGCGGCAATCGCCATCCCAGAGGTGATGGGCTACACCAAAATCGCCGGCACGCCGGTGATCACTGGTCTCTACACCATGCTGATCCCCACAGCGCTGTTTGCCGTGTTCGGCTCCTCACGGCACCTGGTGGTGGGCGCTGATTCGGCGACGGCGGCCATCCTCGCCGCCAGTCTCGTGGGGATCGCATCCACTGGCTCGGAGCAATACCTGGCTTTGGCCGGCGTGCTGGCGCTGATGGCTGCGATTTTCCTGATTTTGGCGCGCGTCATGCGCCTGGGATTTTTGGCCGACTTTCTCTCGCGCACCGTGTTGGTCGGGTTCCTGAGTGGGGTTGGCATTCAGGTAGCGCTGGGGCAGATTGCTGGCATGCTCGGCCTGAAGGGGGGCGGCCACGGCACGCTGGGGAAGCTTTGGAACAACTTGCAGCAACTCGGACATGTCAGCCGCTACGAGTCGATGATCGCGCTCGCCGTACTTGTGGTCATCGTCGGCTTCAAGAAGGTTTCGAAGAAAATTCCGGGGGCCTTGATCGCGGCGATCGGCGCTCTGATCGCAAGCTGGGCGTTCGGACTGGACAAGCAAGTGCACGTGGTCGGAGCCGTTCCGGGTGGTCTGCCTTACCTGGGTCTACCCAAGGTGGACTGGAACTGGCAAGTCATTTCGACATTGATTCCGACGGCCTTTGCGATGTTCGTGGTCATCCTGGCACAAAGCGCGGCGACTGCCAGCGCCTACGCCACGCGCTACGGCGAGAGGTTCAGCGAGAACACCGACCTGGTCGGTCTGGCCATGGCCAATATTGGTGCCGGCCTGTCCGGCACCTTCGTCGTTAACGGCAGCCCAACCAAGACGCAAATCGTCGACAGCGCGGGCGGCCGCAGCCAACTATCGCTCCTGGTGATGGCGGCGATCGTTTTGCTGATCCTGCTCTTCCTGACCGCGCCGCTGGCGTTCATGCCAGAAGCAGCCTTGTCGGCCATCGTGTTTCTAATCGGGGTCGGCCTGATTGATCACGCTGCCATGCGGAAGATCTTCCAACAACGGCGAGCGGAGTTCTGGGTGGCGCTGTTCACCGCTCTAACAGTCGTGGTGGTAGGCGTCCAACAGGGCATCCTACTTGCCATCGCGATGTCGCTCATCGAACACACCCGCTACGGGTATCGTCCGAAGAATGCAGTGCTCGTGCCGGGCGAATCTGGCGGCCGGCAACCACTGCCGGTGGCCACGGCCGCGCAAGCGGCGCCCGGCTTGGTCATCTACCGATTCACGCACAGCTTGTACTACGCGAATTGTCAGCAGTTCTCAGAGGAGATCTCGTTTCTAGCGAGCACCGCAGAGCCGCCCTTGCGCTGGCTCTGCCTCGACGCGTCTGCGGTGGGCAATGTCGACTACTCGGCGGCGGAAACCCTCCGGTCGGTTCACGCGAGCCTGAAGGCGAAAGGCATACGCTTGGTCATTGCGGAGGTCATGGAATTCAAGACCAGGACAGCCTACCACTTCCAGGAGTTGTTTGGTCCGGATGCCTTCTACGACCATCTGGAGGACGTCATGAGGCAGTATCGGCAGCAGTTCAACCTGCCAGCTCCTTCCAAGCATTCAGGCCCAACTTCATAACGGGCTTAGGTGATGTGGAATAACGGCATCATCTCGCAAGTCTGTGGTGGTTAACTTCAGCCAGTCTGGCCCAGGTTCAATTCGCGCGCTGGCCATTACCTATCACAAACGGAGGCTGTCATGATAGCAGTGAAGCGTTTTTCAACGGTGCTTGTATCCATCGCAGCGATCTGTTTACTGGGTGCAGTGATTGAATCGCGATCGCAAGCGCCGGCTGGCCAAACACTGGATGGACCGGGAAAGGATGCTTTACAAAAGATAATTGATACCGCGCACCATCCGGATCTGGCTTGGCCGGATTTCCTCCCCTACCAGGGGGAGGTTAAGGAGTTCTATACTCGCACCGGTGGCACGCTCGGGTGGGTGCAAAATCGCAGACCTACGTCGCAGGCGCTCGGGATGATCGCGCTGTTTATAGAATCAGGCGACAAAGGCTTGGTTCCGGAAGACTACGATGCATTGCGCTGGCCCGCTCGTGTGCAGAAATTAAAGGCTTCGCCAAGCGATACTGATCTTGCAAACTTTGACGCGGCATTGACGGTCTCGTCGATGCGCTTTATCCGCGCTCTCCACATCGGCAGGGTGAATCCAAAGATGCTCGGCCGGAAGATCGACGTGTCGAGCCGAAAGTACGATCTGGACGAGTTCGTCTATGAAAAAGTTATTCATGCGAGTAATCCAGCAGACATCGTAAAATCCGTTGAGCCGACTTTTCCGGGCTACCTTCGAACCCTTGACGCACTCCACCGATACCGCGAATTTGCCAAGGTCGATTCCGGCGCTAAGCTGTCCATGCCTGTAAAGGCCATCCCACCGGGAGGCAGCTATGCCGACCTCCCGCGCCTAGCCCAGTTGCTTCGTTTAGTGGGAGATCTTCCTGCCAGTGTTCCACTTGATGTCAACTCCACAAAGTATGAAGGACCGATTGTCGATGCCGTGAAAAGCTATCAGGTGCGTCACGGTGAGATTGCTGACGGGCATCTCAAGGCCGAACTCATCAAGGAAATGGATGTCCCGCTGGACCAGCGCGTTCGCCAGATCGAACTGACCCTTGAGCGCTGGCGTTGGATGGATCATACCTTCTCGCAGCCTCCGGTCTTAGTGAACCTGCCAGAGTTTAAGCTCAGGGCTTTAGACGACGACTACAAAGTTGCCCTCTTCAAGACGGTAATTATCGGTAAAGCCTACGGGCACAAATCGCCTGTGTTCGAAAAAGAAATTAAATATGTTGTGTTTCGCCCCTACTGGGAAGTAACTCCAACTATCCAGCGCGCGGAAATCGTTCCGCACGTTGAAAAAGACCGAAACTATATCTCCAAGAAAGATTTTGAGGTCGTCACACCAGATGGAAAGGTGGTGACCGATGGAACGATCAACGATTCCGTGCTCGCCCAGCTAAAGTCCGGAAAACTGCACGTGCGCCAGAAGCCTGGTCCCACGAATTCTCTGGGATTAGTTAAGCTTATCTTCCCGAATGACGATAATGTCTATCTGCACGGAACTGAAGCACCACAACTCTTCAACGAGGAGGAAAGGGATCTGAGCCATGGCTGCATCCGTGTGCAGAAACCGGCCGATCTGGCGGCCTGGGCTCTGCGGCACAACCCGGGATGGAATCTCGATCGAGTGAACGCCGCCATGAACGGATCCGAGAATAACGTCACCGTGGTCCTCGAGAAGCCCATTCCGGTTCTCATCTTGTACGGCACGGTCATCGTGGACGAGAAAAACAACGTATTTTTCTTCGACGATGTTTACGGATATGACAAGCAACTCGACACCGCACTCAAGAAGGGCTATCCATATCCTTCTTCATAGTCCATTCCGTCGCTGACCATGCAGATGATTCAACAAGCAAAAGGCTTCGGACGCGAATTCCGAAGTCCTGCCCATGCCAATCACCTGAATTGATTGCGTGGGCTTGGATCCCCGCTGGGCTCGCTTGGCGCGCACCTCAATTTTCCTATATTCAGATTTTTGATTCACAGAAGGGACAATTCCCTGTTAGCGGGAGTATTTTTTCGCCACATAGTGGGCATGGGATACGGTGCTCAACATTTCGTCTGGCCTGGGCTCCATCCGAAACCTGTCTCGACCCTCGGCAAACTATCCGATCAAATTCCTGTAGCAGAACGACAGCAATCGCTACGATTGTTACTATTCCGAAAACCACTAAGAACGCTTGCATGCGAATCGTCGCCCTCCGTCTTGTCAGGAAAGGCTACTGGCGGACCCATGCCTACTCTGTGACGTACGTCACACGTCGATGAAAACTGGCCCACTTTGTGATCAACGCTTAGCGGACCAAGTGGATAATGCTCCGGACTTAGATGGCTATCCAACTCCCACGAGATAGTGTTCTTGGACCTTTTTGAAATATATACGGCTTTGGTCCCATGATCCGCGTGCTTTGTTAGAAATGACAATTGTTCACCGGCAGAAAAACTACTAGCATCGTCTGGCGCGACCATGGCCTTCGTAGGCCTCTGGTTTCCGCGCAGGGTCTCAGAGTCATTTGGAAGGACCAAAGTATGGGCCTGCTAGCAAACCTTAAGCTACGTCGAAAGCTATTTATCGCGATGGCCCCTTTGGCGGTGATGGCGATCTTCGCTGTCCTGTATTCCTCCATCCAGAGCAAGCGCATCGACACCTGGTATAGCCAGCTCATCGACAATGAGGTAAAAGCCGCCCACGAAATAGACGCGGCACGCGCGCTCCAGCGGCGTTTCGATCTCGATCTTTACCGCCTTATCGCAGAGACCGATCCTGAGCGTAGCCATATCATTGATAGGCAACTGGATGCCACCTACGCTGAATACAAAGAGCAAATCGCAGAGGCTATCCGACTCGCCCCCATCCGAGCCGCCGAAATCACATCTGCTGCAGCGAATTTCGATAAGGCGGTCCTTGATTCGCAACTCGTGCGTGCTGCGGCTCTTGCCAATGACAAGGTCAAGGCCACGGCGATCATGCGCTCCATCGTTGATCTCGAGCTTCAACAAGCACACGATGAAGTCATCAAGATCGGAGACGAGTTACAGAAAGGCGTGGATCAGCGTTCGGATGAACTCACCACCAGGGCGCATCACACAATCCTGGTTACTTGGTTAGTCCTTGGGTTCGGATTGCTCGCCACGTTTGCCCTCGCTTCCTATCTACTTCAGGTTGGCATCGTGCATGAACTCTTTTCCTTGCGCGACAGCATTCAGTCCCTTGCCTCTGGCAAATTGGATCAGCCCATTCCTTACCTCAATCGGCCGAATGAAATCGGCGAGATCAGCCGCTCTCTCCATACACTTCAAGGAGTAGGCAAAGACCGTGAAACACAGGCCTGGGTCAAGGCCGAAGTCGCCGTCACAGGAGTGCGCCTTCAGGCTGCTGAGGATTTCGCCACTTTCGCTTCCAGCCTGCTCTCCCGCATTTCCGAATGCATTCCACTTCTTTACGGGGCTTTTTATGTCGTCGACGATTCTCAATCCCGACTGAGGCGCGTCGGTAGCTTCGCCCTCGACGGCCCAGCAGATGCAGCCGGATTCGTGCTTGGCGAAGGGCTGGTGGGCCAAGCCGCTCTTGAACGGCGCGTGCTGGACCTCTCTCCAGAAAAGAATGAACCCGTTCGCGTCTCAACAGGCTTGGGCACGGTTATCCCTGGGAAGCTCCTATTCCTGCCCGTTCTTAACCAAGAGGTACTCATCGGCGTCCTCGAACTGGCCAGCGTTTCTGTTCTCTCCGGCCGTCAGCAAGCTTTCCTTGATGCGATGCTCCCGTCGGTTGCCATGAATGCCCAGCTTCTCTCCCGAAACCTGGAGACCAATCGCCTCCTTGAGCAGACTCGTGCCCAGGCCGAATCTCTTGCCGCTTCCGAACGTCAGATCACTGCCCGCAAGGAAGAACTGGAGGCCAGCAACCGCGCTCTGGAGAGCTCTCAAGAGGAATTGCGCCGCGCAAAAGAAGTTGCCGAAGACGCCACCAAGATCAAATCCGAATTCCTGGCCAACATGAGCCATGAGATTCGCACGCCGATGAATGCCATCATCGGCATGTCTCATCTGGCGTTGAAGACGGATCTCGATCCTCGTCAGAGAGGCTATGTTCGCAAGATTCAACTGTCGGGCCAGCACCTGCTGGGCATCATCAACGACATTCTGGATTTCTCGAAGATCGAGGCTGGCAAACTGACCGTCGAAAATATCGATTTCGATCTCGAAAAAGTGCTGGAGAACGTCAGCAACCTGATCTCGGAAAAGGCTACTGCCAAGGGCCTGGAATTGATTTTCGATATTGACCCTGCGGTTTCCATTCACCCGAAGGGCGACCCTCTGCGGCTCGGGCAGATCCTCATCAATTTCTGCAACAACGCCGTCAAGTTCACCGAGCACGGCGAGATTGTGGTAAAGGCCCGCGTACAGGAAGAAGATGAAAACGGGCAACTCGTCTGCTTCTCGGTCAGCGACACCGGCATCGGACTTACGGGTGAACAGATGGGCCGGCTCTTCCAGGCCTTTGAACAGGCGGATGCTTCCACTACGCGCCAGCACGGGGGTACGGGCTTGGGTCTGGCCATTTCCAAGAAACTTGCCCAGTTGATGGGCGGTGACGTTGGCGTCTCCAGCGAGGTCGGCAAAGGCAGCACTTTCTGGTTTACTTCCTATCTTGCCAAAGGCGAAGGCACCGCGCGCCGCGCGAACCGGCCCGATCTTCGCGGCCGTCGTGTCTTGATCATCGACGACAATTCCCAGGCGCGTGAAGTCCTTTCGAGTATGCTAACCAGCATGACCTTTGTGGTGCACGAGGCCCCATCGGGACACGAAGGCGTTGAATTGGTCCGTCAGGCCGCGGATCGCCACGAACCCTACGAGATCGTCTTTGTCGATTGGCAGATGCCGGGCCTCGATGGAATCGAGACCGGCAAGCTCATCAGGGGCCTCCCAAATCTCTCAACACTGCCTCATCTTGTCATGATCACCGCGTACGGCCGCGAAGAGGTTCTCCGCCAGGCGGAGCAAGCCTCCTTCGAAAATGTTTTAATCAAGCCGGTCACTCCTTCCATGCTCTTTGACTCCGTCGTCCAGGCCCTCAGTGATGTCCACAGCCCTGCCCGGGAATCTCAAACCGCTTCTCCCGAAATCGATCTGTCTCCCATCTACGGCGCGCGCGTATTGTTGGTTGAAGACAACGAACTCAACCGCGAGGTCGCTCTAGGGCTTCTCGAGGATGCGCGTCTCTCCATCGATCAAGCCGAAAACGGTGGCGTCGCGGTCCAACAGGTGTCGAAGAAGGATTACGACCTGATCCTTATGGACATGCAGATGCCTGTCATGGATGGCATCACCGCCACCAAGGCCATCCGTTCGAATCCCCGCTTCGCTTCTCTTCCCATCATCGCGATGACCGCCAATGCCATGGATCGCGACCGGGAAATGTGCCTCGCTGCGGGCATGAACGACCATCTCGCCAAGCCCATCGATCCCGATAAACTATTCGGCGCGCTTCTCCACTGGATTCGCCCGCGCGCCGCCTCTGCCTCGGCTTCGAGCGCCACTGGACCCGCTTCGGTCTCTGTTTCTCCCGCCCCTTCCGGCGAGCTTGTGGTTCCCGGTATTGACACTGCGACCGCCCTCAAGCGCACCGGCGGAAATCGCAAGCGTTACGAATCCCTACTCCAACGATTCGCCGATTCCCAATCGCACGCCCTCGACGACATTCGCGCCGCTCTCGCCAACAACGATGCCCCCACCGCCCAGCGTCTGGCTCATTCACTGAAAGGCGCTGCAGCCAATCTCGGCGCCAGCGACCTCGCTGAGGTTGCTGCCGTTGCCGAAGCCGCCATCGACTCCGATCAGTCCATCACCCCGGCTCTCGAATCCGTTTCTCGCTCCCTCGACAAGACAATCGCCGCCATTCGCACCGCTTTGCCCACCGACTTGGCCCCGGCCAGCACTCCGCCTCCAAACGCTGACCCCTCCACTATCGTAAAGCCCCTCTCTCAACTGAAGAGACTACTTGAGGCAGACGACGGCGATGCCTGCGATTTTCTTCTTGAGGCTCGGTCCGTATTCAGTCAAGTTCTTACTTCTGCCGAAATCGATTCACTTTCCGCGCACATCGGCAATTTTGCCTATACTGACGCACTGCGTTCTGTTTCCGAAATCGCTTCTCGCCTTTCCCTGAGATTGGAGTGAACCCATGTCCGCTACACCACAGCTGGCCCCTGCCCCGCAGAAATTAATCCTGGTGGTCGACGACACACCTTTAAACATCAGTGTGATTTCAGGCGCTCTGAAGGATAGTTATAAAACCAAAGTCGCCACCAACGGCGAAAAAGCGCTCGCTCTTGCCTCCGCCGAAGAAAAGCCGGATCTTATCCTCCTTGACATCATGATGCCCGGCATGGACGGCTACGAAGTCTGTACGCACCTCAAGGCAGACCCCGCCACAAGTGAAATCCCGGTCATCTTCCTGACCGGTCAGACCAGCGCCGAAGACGAAACCCGCGGCTTTGAAGTCGGTGCGGTGGATTACGTCCACAAGCCTTTCTCTCCCGCTGTCGTAAAGGCCCGCGTCCGCAGCCATATCCTTCTTCGCGAAGCCCGGGCGCAACTCGCCGCGCAACTCCTCGCGCTCAACAACGAACTTGAGATGGCCCGCCAGATTCAACTATCCATACTTCCTCATTCGATTCCTCAATTGCCTGGCCTCAAAATCGCCGCTCGTTTTCTCCCCATGACTTCCGTAGCCGGCGATTTCTACGATTTCATCCAGATTGACGACAAGCACATCGGAATCCTCATTGCCGACGTTTCCGGCCATGGCCTCCCCTCCGCGCTGATCGCCTCTATGCTCCAGGTTGCGCTCACCGGACAGGCCGCTCACGCTTCTGAGCCGGCCAAGGTCTTGGCGGGCCTGAATCGCGCGCTTTGCGGCAAATTCACCCACAACTTCGTTACTGCTGCCTATGTCTACATGGACCTCGAGAAAAATCTTACGCGTTATGCCGGCGCAGGACACCCGCCCGTTCTGCAGTGGCGCAAATCCACCGGCAAAACCAACAAAGTCTTGGAAAATGGATTAATTCTTGGAATGTTTGAGGAAGCTGGCTACGAAGCACTCGAGTTCTCCCTCGAGCCGGGTGACCGCTACGTCCTCTATACGGACGGCGTTCTCGAAGCCGCAAATACCGCTCAAGAGCAGTTTGGCGCAGACCGCTTCATGCGCTTCATCGAAAACCAGAATAATCTAGACGTAGATCAGTTCTCCCAGGCGTTCTTGACTGAATTGTCTGGCTGGACGAACCAAACGAGCGAACAGGGACAACAGGACGACATCACACTGCTCGTGGTCGATTTCTTGCCTGAGTGAGGTTTCAGCCTTCCGCATGGATGGCCTCCAATCGCCCTTCACCTAAGGGGTCGGGGACTTCGCCGGAGCCGGCGGCGTCCCACCGGTGCTAACCCACTGCGAATCGTTCAAATTCCAACCGCCGCCAAGCGCACGGTATAGGTCCACTAAGGCCAATTTGCGCCCAAGATCATAATTCACCACTGCGCTTTCGGCCGGGTACATCTGGATTTGCGCGTCGACGATCTCCAAATAGCTGGAGAGCCCGCTGTCGTAGCGAATGGTAGAGAGCCGCACCGAATCGCGATAGGCGTCCACAGAGGTTATCTGTTCGCGATAGGCTTTCGCCAGTTTCTCATGTGCAGAGAGTGCCGTGGAGACTTCACCAAAAGCTTGGGTAACCGCTTTCTCAAACGAGATTTTGGCCTGGTCGCGCTGGGCAAGCGAGGCGTGGTATTGGTTTTTCAGCCGGCCGCCCGTAAAGATCGGCCCGGTAAAGTCACCAGCGAGGCTCCACGCCTTGCCAGCTCCCGTGAGCTGCGACAATTGCGGGCTTACTCCCCCTAGCAATCCCGAT
>DATJWZ010000525.1:0-1462 GCA_035500795.1 Candidatus Eiseniibacteriota bacterium
CGTGGTTGTATTCAACCAAAAAACTGAGCCAGTTTCGTCTTGCAGGAACAATTCACCGAACACATTTCTTGCAACAAGCGAGAGCCGAGACGGACATAGCCAACGCCATTCGGCTAGGAGCCGCTCAGTTTCGAGTCCGGCCACCTCAAACCATTTTTCCATAAGGCCACCTGACACTGTTCATCTTACATGATGCACGGTCAGTGCCTGATTTAGTTCGCGTTACCGGAAACATGGGTACTGGCACCGGCTAGGCGGCCTGGTGCTACCCGGGCTCAATACCGAGCTGATCATTCACAGCATGCCGAAACCGCTGCTTGCAGCCCAGGTATTTTTCTGTCGTCTGGACAGATACATGCCCAAGCAGAAATTGAATCTGCTCCAGTTCACCTCCCGAATCATGGCAGAAGCGGGCGCAAGACCGCCTGAGATCGTGTGGCGCAAGTTTTAATACTCCCAGCCGTTTGGCGTATTCCTTCACAACATACCAGATTACCTTCTCCGTGATTTTCGTTCCCCAGACGACACCCCTACGAGATACGCATCGAAAGAGCCTGCCGTGGCCGATGCCAGCCGCACACAGCCAGCCGTCAAGGGCTTGCTTCACCCAAGCTGGCATTGGGATGGTGCGGATATGACCACCTTTTCCAACCAGGTCAATGATGGCCCAGTGGTCTTCGCGGCGCTGGATATGGTCCAGCGTCAGATCGATGACTTCTCTTCGGCGGAGTCCACACCCGAGAAGTACTGCCAAGATGGCTCGATCCCTTTTGCCTTTGATCGTGTGCATATTGGGAAGCTGCCACAAGGCGCGGCCTTCCTCCACGGTCAGCCAATTCCCAAGCCTCATGCCCAACTTTTTCGCTCCCTTCACTCGACGGATGCCGGCAGCCAAATCTGGGCTCAAGAGTCCCGTGTCTGCGGCCTCGTAGGCGAGTCTTCGGACAGCCGCCAGGCGTACATTGATGGTTCCCGGAGCGAGGAGCCGATCTTCAAGGTAGATTCGGTAGCGCGTGACTACTGTCTTATTGAAAGACAGACGGGGCTCCGAGCAATACCAGGAAACAAAGTCATCAATGGATCGTCGGTAGCTGCGTTGCGATTCCGGCGACCGTAGACTCACGAGTACTGCCGATTTGACATGCTCCAGATCGGGGAGACCTAGCTTGGTTTTCTGCCGATTATGTCTTTTTGCCTTCACGCTTCTTCTCATGGATGCCACCTCCCAATGTGGGGAATTGGGAATCGCATGATTCCCCATTGCACGCAATCCCTAGACACAGTCGCGGCAATGGGAGTATTAAACGGACACGGGAATGCGCTGTGCATGCGGACTCCGAGGTGTCGTATGGATCTGAACGACGAAAAACTACAACAAGCGGTCCTGGCACTCCTTCACTTGAATGCGTGGAACGACAAATCTGGAACGCGGGCTTGGAAAGGATTTCCTTGGGACGTGATG
>DATJWZ010000526.1:0-13435 GCA_035500795.1 Candidatus Eiseniibacteriota bacterium
GCCGGAAACACTCCGGACGTTGGGCTATGACTGTGTGAACTGATGGTATTGAGGGCCATGAACGGTCATTCAGCGGCGCCCGTCCGCGCGTTGCCGGGCAAAGCTGAAGCGAAAACTGAACCCACCCAGACTACTCTGAGCTTACGCCGCGCGGCAAGCCGCGCGACTCATTACCCCCTCGCTGCCTCTGAATCATCTTGGCTCACTACGCTCCGTCCAACCAACAGCAAGGCAAACAAGGTTACGGGGATTGCAAACGTCGTAACGACCGGCACAGCCCATGCCCTCTGAACCACCGGGCCCGGCAGGAAGAGTAGCGCACCCAGCAATCCCGCCGCCCCAAACCACGGCCAGACCACTGACAACACTGCCCCTGCGGTCAGAAACCTTGTCGGCGGATTCTTCTTCCACAGCTCCTTAATCTTACGAGCCATGACCATCGCGACCGGCAGCAATAAGACCTGGTTATACGGCGCCAGCATCGGAATCACCAGGAGTGTTGTAGCCATCGCAAGGGTAAGTGAGTAATGAAAATCCGGCGAACCTTCAGCCCCGCGGCGTCGCTGCCAAATTTGGAGGAGCACCAGCAGGACGAGCACAGCGGCGGCGACTCTGCCCCACCGCGGCGTTAGGAAAATATCCAGCACCGATTTTCCTCCACCGGTATAGACGTAATAAGCGGCGCAGGCTGCACGAAACTTCTCGATCCATCCCGGCAGTAAAACTTCGCCGCCAAGGACCAAAGCTGAGAGCGAAAGCCCAAAGCTCCAAAACAGGCGCCTGCGGTCGTGCCAATTCCCCGTCACCCAAATGCACAGCCAAATCACCAGCAGAAACAACAACTGCGGCTTGATCGTGGCGCAAGAAAGCAGAATGCCGGCCAGCACAAATCGTCGGTTTGAGATTGCGTCCAGCGAGCCGGCCAGAAGGGCTGCCACCAGCAGCGTCAGTTGCTGCAGTTTCAGGCCCTGGATGACAGGAAACGAACCTAGCGCAAGGATGATCCATGTGACCTGCGCGGATACGGAAACACGCCACCCAAGCGCCCTGAACCACATCAAGACCGAGGCCATCGTGGCCATCACCAGCACTGGTAGAAAGACTCTCTGCACCACCGGGAACGGCAGGCCTACCGTGGGAGCAAGAAAAAAGGTAACGTACACCGGATACGCGAATGCTTGCTGATCCTTCGGATCATTCGGGCGAGCCGGATCCAGCACCCGCCCGTAATAGCCAGCCTGAATCTCGCGCGTGATGTCATCTCCGTACGGGTCGCGACCGTGCAGCAACAACTCGCGGGCTCCCAGCCATCGCGGATACAGGTCCGAGAGACTTCCCCTTGGAATCTCTCTCTTCTGCGAATCCGCTCTCTGATGCGGAATGAGAACCTGCTGAAAGTAGAGCCACATGCTGCCAGCCGCGAGCACCGGAAGTAGTAAGCGCAGTCCAGATCTACGCAAGCTCAACCCCGGCGTTTCGTGCGTGCAATTCGAGCCTCCTGCCCGTAGATGTTACAGATTTTGATTTCTCTTGCCGCTGGGCGGCAAACCCTGCGGCTAATTTCCACACATCCGCTATAAGCAAGACCCCGCAAAACTCTGGATCCTTTTTTCCTTCGCCGCATTCCCCAAAGAGGCCGGTAATTCTACAGACGAAGCTATCGCCCACACGAGCAATAACAGTACTAAGGCAAATAATTTCTGATGGGCAAAGTACAACGTCATATACAAGAAGAGCGGACTAAACAATACTCCCAACAAAAACAGAAGAAGGATGGCTCTCCTCGGTGGCGGCTGTTCGAGCAGCCGGTCGAACGTGATTAAACAAGGTAGCAGGGTGATTGTCATGTCATGGGCATAACTGTGATACCCAACGAGGAATGTAGCGATCAAGGCAACTGAAAATCCCGCGTTCCATGCATCAGACTTCGTCAGGCCCTCGGGCGCGAACCGCTTCGCAGCCCAAACCAGTAATAAAAGGGAAAGCACGAATACAACGAGCTGCAAAGCCGCTGAAGATGATCCCCAACCCATGATCAAACCCCTCAGATTCGGCATGGTTTCCGGAACGATAATGCCCGGGGGCTGCTTCCGGTTGATCTGCCAGACATAGAATGGGTAATGCAAAAGTTCCTTCCACCCAACCATCACCAACGAGACCAGAGCCTCGACCGAAGCACTGATCAGAATGCCTGCTAACGACCGCCAACGTCGTTTCAGGAAAAGCAAAAATACGAAAGGCAAAACCAGGTGGAACTTGAATAGCCCAAGGCCTAGAAATACGCCTGCCCACATCTCCTTTTTTCGAAGAAAAGCCACATAAGCGAGACAATAAAGTGCTAGAAGAACAATCGAGTCCTGCCCCTGCAACAACGAGTCCGCCACTGGGAAGAAAGCCAATGGCATTGCGAACATGAACCAGGGAAAAGCCATGGTCAATGCCGAAAGCCAGTTCCGCAACATGTAGACACACCCGCCCAACAGCGTCACGTTTGCCAGGAACCAAATCATGTAAGCGTGAACATAGTTGGTATACGTTAGCGGCAGGTAGAGCAACACTTCGAACGGTGGGTGGTTGTACGGCAGAGGATTCCGTACGGCGAGCGTCTCCGGGATAAACTCCTGTTGCACTTGCCTCTGGACAGCATCGTTGTAAAGAACCGCCCCTTGCCCTCGACGAATCGTCACCCCCGCTGCATAAAAGATGCTGAAATCGGGCCATCCGGAAAGAACCCTGCCCCGCGCCCCCCAGAAAACCCAAAATTGGAGCATCATTACTCCGGAGCAAAACAAGGTCACCACAAACCGAAATCTGGGGCTGTTCCACATCAGCCAATGATTTTATCCTCACATTTCTCACGGGAATGTGGATTGCTTCGGTTCGGGCCGGCGGCCGCGCCGGTTACCGACGAGTACTCATATTTGTGCAAGAATTTGTCATTTTTCCGGCAAATGCAGGTTATGATTACGTTTGTCGGGTGGCAGTGCGTTGGTTGTCGGGAACCTCAAGGTGTTCCGGTCCCGGGTTCCCTCGGATGCCGTTAAAAAAACAAAAATTGATGGCCAGAGAGGAGAGGAATATCTATGGACCGTTTACTCAGGCTTTGGAACGATGAGCAGGGCCAAGATATAGCGGAATACGCGGTAATGTTGGCGGTAATTCTCGTTATTGTTGTCGGAACCATTCGTTTGATCGGTTCCAATGCCAACAGTGTGTTTTCCAACGTCGCAAGTTCCATTCAGTAGCCAAGCTCATTTTGCCCTAAGCCGCCATTGGGCGGCGGATGCCTTGGCGGATGCCTTAAGGAACCAGGATGAATCGCTCACGTTTGATGATGATCGGGGCGCTCGCAATCGCCGTCGGATTGCTTGCAAGTGTCTATGTGTACAAAAACTTGCAAGCAAGAAACGGGTCCCCCTCCGATAATGGCGCCGAGGTAATGGTGGCCGCAAATGACCTGCAAGTAGGAGCCCGGGTCGAAGAGCGCGATATCAAAGTCATAAAAATCCCCGCTGCTGATTTACCCCCAGCCGCTCCCAGAAGGAAAGCCGATGTCATCGGACGCGGCGTCATCATCCCCATCTCCAAAGGCGAGTTCATTTTGCCGACTCGCCTTGCCGCCGAGAACGCCGGAGCCGGGCTCCCTGCCCTTATTCCACCAGGCATGCGCGCCGTTTCTGTACGCGTCAACGAAGTCGTCTCTGTTGCCGGATTTGTTACTCCTGGAACTCGCGTTGATGTATTGCTCACCGGTTCTCCCAGCGGCTCCAGTGACCAACAGACCACGACCGTTTTGCAAAATGTCGCCGTCCTGGCCTCCGGCCACACGCTCGAGAGAACTTCCACCGGTGAAGCTCAAAACACGGCCGTGATCACCTTGTTAGTCACCCCAGAAGATGCCCAACGCCTCACCCTCGCCAGCACCGAAGGTCGAATCCAACTGGCCTTGCGCAATCCCGTCGACACCAAGCAGGACGAAGTTTCGACCGCCCTTGCGCGCGCTCTGTACCGCGGAGGTGCTACCCCTGCTCCAGAGCATCCTCCGGTCCGTCACGTTTCAGCACCCAAAGTTACCGCCCCACCTCCTCGTGCATCGACTGGCGTCAGCGTTGAGGTGTATCAAGGCGACAAGAAACCAGAGGTCATCAAATTCCCAGACGAGGGCTCCGATACCAAGTGATGCGGAAGAGT
This sequence comes from Candidatus Eiseniibacteriota bacterium, assembly GCA_035500795.1. Classification (GTDB taxonomy): domain Bacteria; phylum Acidobacteriota; class Terriglobia; order Terriglobales; family Acidobacteriaceae; genus Sulfotelmatobacter. The sequence goes on from DATJWZ010000526.1 coordinate 4,192, forward strand.
TCGAATCCATCCATTGCCCCGGTTCGTTCTGACCAGTTTCCTGTCACGGAGACAGATCTGAAGATGAATGTTCTTAAGCTCTCGTTGCGGGTTTTCCTGTGTGCGGCTCTTTTCGTGGTCCCTGCTTTTTCCGAGACCCAGCAGCAATCCGACAGCAGCCTTCAGTCCCAGGCTCCCGTTCCCACGGAAACCCAGACTGCCACAGTTCCCGCCCCATCGCAGACTACTCAAGGATCGGCGCCCTTGCGGGTCATGGTCGGCAAGTCTCTGTTGATCAACACCACCGAATCGCTGAAACGAATTTCCGTAACCGACGATAGCATCGCTTCAGCCCGAGTCATCACCCCTACCCAGATCCTGATTCACGGCAAAGCGCCCGGCGAAGTCTCCCTTTTGATCTGGGACCTCCTCGAACGTTCTCGCAGCTTCGATTTGCGCGTGGACGTCGACGTGAGCGCTTGCGCCGAAGAAGAACACCGCGTCTTTCCGGACGAACAGATAACGGTTACACCATCCCGCGCTGCGATCGTCCTCTCGGGCCACGTCTCCACCGAGGATGTCTCCAAGCGCGCGGGCGAACTCGCCAGCGCTTACTCACCAAAAGTGGTCAACGTATTAACCTTCGGACCAGTTGGCGCGCAGGAAGTTCTCCTGCAAGTGAAATTCGCCGAGGTAGACCGCACTGCCCTGACACAGCTCGGGGTGAATTTCTTTTCTACCGGCGCGGCCAACACCATCGGCACCATCACTACGGGTCAGTTCGGGGGATTTGCGCCGCAATCGATCACCCCCAGTGGTCAGAGTTCCGGGACTGCATCTACCGCTACTGAGACCATCAGCAACGTCTTGAATCTTTTTGTGTTCCGCCCCGACATCAATTTCGGCGCCGTGGTCCAGGCTCTGCAGACAAAAAACGTGCTGCAGATTCTCGCTGAGCCAAACCTGATCGCCGTGAATGGCAAAGAAGCAAGTTTCCTTGCCGGCGGCCAGTTCCCCTTTCCGATTGTGCAACCAGGTGCCGGATTCACGGCGGTTACGATCTCATTCAAGGAATTTGGCGTTCGACTCCAATTCACTCCGGTCATCATGCCCAACGGAAATATCCATCTGAAAGTCGCACCCGAGGTCAGCACATTGGATTTCGCGAATGCGCTGACGATCTCCGGCTTCACCGTACCGGCGCTCAGCACACGCAAGGCGGAAACGGAATTCGAATTGCAAGATGGGCAAAGCTTCGTAATCGCCGGGCTGATGGACAATCGTGTAACCGACATCTACAACAGAATTCCCGGGCTCGGTGACATTCCGATCCTTGGAGCTTTTTTCCGCAGCAAGAGCGCGCAAAAATCGAATTCGGAGTTGATGGTCTTGTGTACCGTCCATCGTGTCTCTCCGAGCACCGAAACCGTCAAGACTCCTGAAATGGTCGACCATTTCATGGATAAGGATAAGTTCGACAAGGCAGTAGGAAAGAAGTAAGCGGTTATGCCAGAGCTGTCGGTCGTTGTCGTAGCTACGGACAATGAACAGCGGACGCTGCTGCAGGTGTTGGTCGACGGCACCACGGTCGCCCGGACGGTGCATTCGTGTGCCACTTTCCCCGTCGCCGCCGCCGACCCGGTAACCCGCCGCGTCCGGGCAGCCAATCCCGATGTAACGCTCGTCGATATCCCCTCCGACAACCCTACCCTCGCTCTTCGAGCGATTGAACTCCTCCATCAGGAGATGCCCGAAACGGCAATTTTTGCCATCGGGATCCTCAGTCAACCTCAGGTCATTGTTAACGTCATGCGCGCCGGAGCGCGGGAGTTCATCGAACGGCCCACAACAACCACCGACTTGCTCGAGGCATTTGTCCGTCTTACGGCCGCCCAGCGCAAAAGCAGACAGGAAGGCATCCGCGGAAAGGTGTTTTCCGTTGTCAACGCAAAAGGCGGAAATGGGGCAACCACGGTCGCCGTTAATCTCGCGCTCGCCTTGCAGTCGGCTTATGGACAAACTGCGCTCGTCGACATCGCTCCGCTCGGCCATGCCGCGCTGCATATGAACTTGAAGCCGGCTTTCAATGTGGCCGATGCCATGCGCAATCTTTACCGCATGGACGCTTCCCTGCTGGAAAGTTTCATGACACGCCATACCGGCGGTCTTCAGTTGCTTGCAGGGACAAACGTACCGGCGGCATTCGATCCAACCACGGCGGAGTTTGTAAGGTTGTTCGACATGCTGGTGTCGCATTTTCGTTACGTTGTGGTGGATGTCTCCTCCCGCTTTGATGCCGCCAGCCGTTTGATCGCCAGCCTGTCGGAAACAGTACTACTGGTCGCCTGCAGTGATGTCGCCTCGCTTTGGAGCGCAGCCCGTGTCCAGCAGTATCTTGGAGAAACAGGGAGCCGAGAGCGCGTTCGCCTGGTTTTGAACCGGTTCCGCAAAGTTCCAGGATTCAGCGAAGCCGACGCCGAGGCTGCCGTGGGCGCGAAAGTAGTGTGGCGGGTTCCCAATCAGTATTTTGCCGTGTCCAGCGCAATTGATCGCGGCACACCGGTCATGGATCAGCGTAATTCCGAGATTGCTCGCTGCTTTGCAGGATTGGCACAGGAACTGACTCGCAACGACGCCGAAGTGAAACGCACGGCGTGGTCGCTTTTTAAATCGGTTTAGAATTTTCACCGCGGACTCCGGGAAGAACCGGATCTTGTAATTTGAAACGCGCGGCTCTAGCCGCTGGGATAAATCAGAAACAGGCTTTCAGCAGCAGGCCACATGGCAAACCTTCAGTCCTTCGAACGCACCGACTACCAGCAGGTAAAGGCCGACCTGCATCGCAAGATCCTCGACCGTCTCGATCTCGAAAAACTTGGCAAGACATCCGGTGACTCGGCGCGCGACGAAGTTCTCGTCGTTATTCGCGCTGCCGTCAACGGCGAAATTGTTCCTCTCAGCTTCGCTGAGCGCGAGCGTCTCTCGCGCGAAATTCTCGACGAAATCTTCGGCCTGGGCCCGCTCGAGCAGTTGCTCAAAGACCCAAGCATCTCCGACATCCTCGTCAATCGCTATGACCGCGTGTACGTCGAAAAGGGCGGTAAGCTCGAACTTACTTCCCTCTCCTTCAAGGACAACGTCCACCTGATGCAGATCATAGAGCGCATCGTTTCGCGGGTCGGAAGGCGCGTGGATGAGTCTTCCCCCATGGTCGATGCGCGCTTGGCCGACGGTTCCCGCGTGAACGCCATCATTCCTCCCCTTGCCATCGATGGCCCATGCCTCTCCATCCGGCGTTTCGGACGCGACCCCGTAACCGCCCGGCAAATGATCGAGAATCAGACGTTGACGGAACCGATGCTCGAATTGCTCTCGGCCATGGTCAAGGGCCGCCTGAACATCATCGTTTCCGGTGGCACCGGCGCCGGCAAAACAACTCTGCTCAACGTTCTCTCCGGCTACATCCCGAACTCGGATCGCATCGTCACGATCGAAGACGCGGCCGAATTGCAATTGAAACAGGAACACGTGGTCCGCCTGGAAACCCGGCCTCCCAACATTGAAGGCAAAGGGGCGATCCGGCAGCGGCAACTGGTCATCAACAGCTTGCGTATGCGTCCCGACCGCATCGTGGTGGGCGAGGTGCGTGGTGAGGAAGCCTTCGACATGTTGCAGGCCATGAATACAGGCCATGAAGGATCTCTAACCACCGTTCACGCGAACTCTCCACGCGACGCCATGGCGCGCATCGAAAATATGGTTTCCATGGCGAACCTGAACATTCCCGAGCGCGCCGTGCGGCATCAGATCTCGTCAGCCGTTCATGCCGTAGTCCAGATTGCCCGTCTCTCTGACGGAACCCGAAAGGTCATTACGATTTCGGAAGTTACCGGCATGGATGTCGACATGATCGGTATGCGCGACATCTTTGGTTTCGATCGTACTGGCATTGACGAAAACGGAAAAGTTCGCGGCACGTTTCGCGCGACCGGAGACAAACCGACTTTTGCAGACCGGCTTGCCATTTCTGGAGCCCGTCTCCGAGCGGCGCTCTTCGAATCGAAGGTTGAGGTCTAGGTTATGGCTGGTGCTGCTCTCATTTCGCTGCTCATCTTTATCGTGGTCGCGGTCGCATTTTTTGCGATCGCCACCATGGTCGACCGGCGGAACTCGCAGGCGCGCGTCATCAAAGAGCGGCTCGCTAATGAGCGCAAGGCTCCCGAGCGTGCAGCCGAAGAGGAACTCGCCCTGCTGCGCGACGAGCAACTCAGCGACATTCCCGCCATCGATACCATCCTGCGCCGCTCCCAGCGCGTCACCGACCTCCAGAAACTCCTCTCTCAAGCCGGCATGTCCATGCGAGCCGGAAACTTCCTCGGCATCTCGGCTCTCTCTGGGGTAGCCGCAACCTTCATTATTTATGCCCTCAGCAAACGCGTGGAGCTTGCCTGGATTGCGCTGCTGATTGGTTTCATCATCCCGTATTCTTACGCATCCATCCGCCGCAACAAGCGCTTCGAAAAATTCGAGGAGCTTTTTCCTCAAGCCATCGACACTCTCGCCCGCGCAGTTCGAGCCGGACATGCTTTCACCACTGCGCTCGAGATGATTACCAACGAAATCGCTGAGCCCGTGGCCAGCGAGTTTCGCCAGCTCTACGAAGAACAGAAATTCGGCATGCCCGTCCGCGATGCACTGATGAACCTAACCGACCGCGTTCCGCTCGTCGACGTAAAGTTTTTCGTCACAGCCGTCATGCTGCAGCGGGAAACGGGCGGCAACCTTGCGGAAATCCTCGACAATTTGTCGTACGTAATTCGTGAGCGCTTCAAAATCCAACGCCAGGTGCGCGTGTATACCGCACAAGGCCGTCTGACCATGGCGCTCTTGATGGGTATGCCACCAATCATCGTTTTGGTGATGCTGATGTTGAATCCCAGCTTTATTCGCCCACTATTTTCTGACCCCATCGGTCATACCTTGCTGGTGCTGGGAATCACGCTGCAAACCATTGGATATTTCGTGATTCGCAAGATCATTCGGATTCAGGTATAGAAGAGAGTAGTTGCGATGTCTTTGGTTCTAGTCATTGTCGTTTTCCTGACCGTAGTCGCTGCGGTCTTTGCCTTTGGCGCGGCAGCGGTCACTCCGAGTTCCGTACTCGGCGCACGTCTGCGCGCTTTAGGAACACAACAGGAGCAGCAACCGGAAAACAAGCCAGCCATCCGCGAGCGGCTCGAGCAGGCACTCGATCCCCTCAGCAAGGCGATTCCTCTTTCCCCGGCTGACGTATCCCGCACCCGTGGACTGCTGATTCAGGCGGGATTCCGTGACGCGATCGACGTCAATTACTACTTCGGCGCTCGCGTGCTCATGGCGTTGATCGGTTTCGGCGCGGTCGCGCTCTTCTCCGGCTTCGACAACCTCCCGCTCTTGATCGGTTTCGGCGCTCTCGGTTTTCTTCTTCCCCGCTTCATACTCAAGCGCATGATCCGCGAACGGCAGAACCGCATTCGCCTTGGATTGCCCGATGCGCTCGATCTCACCGTCATCTGCGTAGAGGCCGGTCTGGCGCTCGATCAGGCACTCATGCGCGTCGGCCAGGACCTTCATCACGCGCACCCCGATTTAAGCGACGAATTTCACCTCGTCAATCTCGAGATGCGTGCCGGCAAGCCGCGCGCCGAGGCCCTCAGAAATCTCGTTGACCGCACCGGAGTCGACGATATCCGCTCTCTCGTCGGCACTCTGATTCAGACCGACCGTTTCGGCACCAGCGTGGCTCAGGCACTTCGCGTTCATTCTGATTCTCTCCGCACCGAACGCCGCCAGCGCGCTGAAGAACAGGCTGCGAAAACTACGATCAAAATGGTTCCCCCGCTCGTCGTCTTTGTTCTGCCTTCTATTATTTTCGTGACAATTGGCCCAGCCGTGATTGAACTCATCCGACAACTCGGGCCCATATCCGGCGGTCACTAGACGCGAGCAGTTCGACGAATATCTGCGCCTCTTGGGGAATTTATGGCGTTTCTCTCCGCTCAAGGCACTGCCTTTAATAAAACCCGGCAGACAGTCGTGGCAGCGGAACTCGCCTTGGCCGATACGCACTGGACCCGTCTTCGCGGCCTGCTCGGTCTCCGCGCCGATGACTTCCGTAACGGGCGGGGTCTGTGGATTGTCCCCTGCCACGGCATCCACACCCTCGGAATGTCATTCCCCATCGATGTGATTTATCTCGACCACAGCTTAAAAGTCGTTGATATTCAGCAGAATGTAAAACCCTGGCGCTTCGCCCCCGTTCGCCGTCGCGCCAGCTCGGTGCTGGAACTCCCGTGCCAAACCGTTGTGCAAACAAAAACGAATATTGGCGATACAATGGAAATAACCCTCTCCAAGGATAGCCACCAGCACTCCTGATGCCCCAGACTCTTCAACTCGAAGAGATCGTCGAACGCACTACTGCCGACGCGCATGATGCGCCTGCTCTGCTCGTCGATTGGTCTCCGCGCTGGCGCGAATTCCTCGAATCCGTCGGGCCGGCGTTCTCCCGCTCCGAAGCCCGTCTCGCTGGCGAAGCTCCCTTTGGTCTGATCCCGCTCCGGATCATGATTCCTTCGTATGTGATCGAGGCCTTCGTAATTCTCGCTGTCATTTTCCTGGAAGCCAAAATCGCGCAACTCAGGCCCTACGTTGTTCCCACGGCCGCCAACCATGACGTGATCTACTTCAGCGGTGACGAACTACCCCGCGTGCAGGATCTCGGTGGATCAGAGTCAGGACATTCAGGCTTAGCCGGAGGACAAGAAGCCTATCACCACACGCAGACAATCAAAATCGCTCGCGGTGGCTCGCTCGTCTCCAAAGTCGTGGACGCTCCGAATCTCAAGCTGCCCGCTTCCCACGATGCAGTTGCGAACCTGCTCGCTATCAAACCTGATCCCGGGCCACCTCCCGCCGAGGGCCTGCGCTCGCAACGTTCCGCACCGAATCTAGCAACGACAATCGTTGCTCCCAGCCCGAACGTAATCCGAGACTACACGCGCAACGGAATTCAGATGGACTCCGTGATTGCGCCGTCACCGAACGTAACGCGCGATCGTCCACTAACGGCGCCCAGCCTGAATACAGCGCTCATTCCTCCCGCTCCAAGCGTATCCAGCGATCACACGCTCGTAGCTCCAGCACTCGCGCCGACAGTCGTACCGCCTGCGCCAAACGTAGTTCGGGATCGCACTTCGAGCGCTCCATCGCTGAGCGCTAATGTCGTAGCGCCCGCGCCCACGGTTCCGCGCGATCCATTTCGCGCGAATCCGCAGCTTGCCGCCAATGTCATTCCTCCCGCGCCCGGCACAGTCAGCCGCCAGATCTCTTCGGCTCCGGTGCAGATGGACTCGGCCGTCGTGCCACCTCCAGTTTCCGCGCCAGAGCGGGCCGGCGCCCGAAATTCCAAAGTCACTTTGCCCGCTCCCTCGGTCGTCGCTCCGCCGCCATCCACCGACATCAACTCCGACATGCGCCGACTCGGTGCGAGTTCCGCTGATCCTGCACGGACCGTGGTTCCTCCTCCGCCTTCGCAAACCGGGAACAGCTCGCTCCTCAGCAGCGTCATCGGCAAGATCTTTGGGACGCAGGAAGTCGTTCCGCCTCCGCCTTCGGTAAATGCAACCGGCGCAAACACCGCATCTGCTCCGTCTCTCGCGACAAATGTCGTTCCTCCCGCGCCATCGCTAAGCTCTGGCGCGTCTGGTGGAACTCCCAACGGAAGCCGCCGTGGCACTGGCACATCACTCGGATCAAACGTCGTCGCGCCTCCACCTTCCGTTGGTATGGCGGGTGGAACCGGATCGCGCGCTGGAACTGGTGCGGCTCCTTACTTTGGCAATCCTAGCGTTGTGCCGCCTCCACCATCGCTTTCCGGGCCGGGCGGCGGCACCGGCAAAACCGGCGGCAGCGCTGGTGTTAACGGAGGAACTCTTCTCGCTTCCAACGTCGTTCCTCCTCCGCCTTCGGTCGGCGGAGGTTCTGCTTCATCCGGCTCAGCCTTGGGCCGCAAAGGCATGGGACTTGGCGCGCCTTCCGACGTGGGATCGAACATCACTCCTCCAAACGCCGCGGGTGCGGGCAAAGATGCTGGAGCGATTGTCTCCAGCCAACCAGGCTCCAAGGTCGGCTTGCCTCCTGGATTGGATAAGGGATCGCTCGCGATGTCTCCCGCGGGCGGCGACAAGACCGGCTTCGGTGGCGCTGGCGGAGGATCCAGCATCAGCCGCGGTGCAGGCACTGGGAGCGCGATGAATGGCTCCGGTTCCGGCGCCGCGAAGACTGGCGCTGGACACGGTGCTGATCCGAATGCGAATGCCGGAATCTCGTCCACAAATGGTCCGGGCGGCGCAGGCAATGCAGGCGCTGGAAACCCAGCAATCCGCGGAGTCGATATTAGCGGCGGCAGCGGAATCGTGACTTTGCCCAGCTTCGGATCGGATGGTTCCGCAGGTGATCCGAATCCCGCGGGCCGCTCTTCCCTGAACAAGCAGCATCAGCAGACGCTCGGCGTAACCATTGTCGCTACTGCAAGTTCCGGCGGAGCCTTTGAGCCTTACAAGAAGCTGCTTCACGGCGACGCGTACACCACTTACATTGACACCTCTTTGGGCACGGTCGTGATGGAGTTCTCCGACGAGCAAGCCACGAATCACGCTTTCGGAGGAACGCTGACCGCGCCGAATCCGATCCGCAATGACCTTCCCGAAGGGCTGCCGCGCGCTCGCATGGTCGTCACGTGCACGCTCGACGCTTCGGGAAACGTCAGAAATCTGAAAGTGCTTGAACCTGCGTCTGCGGTAATGACCGCGAAAGTCGTCGCCGCGCTGCGCGCGTGGAAGTTCCAGCCAGCCATGAAGAACAATCAGCCGGTGGAAGTGATAGCCATTCTCGGCTTCGGCATCGACACCAACGACCGCTTCTGACTTGAGCTGCTAGCTTCTAGCTCCTGGATTCTGGCTAAGACCCGATCGCGCATGCCATTTCGACGGCGGAACGCTTCCACAATCAGGATTTCGCCTGAGTTTCAGCTACCGCTTTTGTAAGCGCGGGTAGATTTTCGCGAATCTCTCTCGTGATGTTAGCGCGCCTTTGCTCCAGGGTTGTGCTGACCGGAGGCTTTCTGGGCCTGCGTGCGAGGTATCCATCCTCATCGATATATTGTTCATCCTCGTCGGGATGTTCGTTGTTCCATTTGCGTAGCGCTTCGCGGTCCTGCTCGCGC
>DATJWZ010000527.1:0-24428 GCA_035500795.1 Candidatus Eiseniibacteriota bacterium
CAAGCGCACGCACATCTTCGTAGTCCGTGCTCCGAAGGCATCGACCGACGCGTCATCCGAAGGCGCGTCGCTGATGGAAGATTTTCCGCGCGACCTGACCCATGGCGACTACGATGCTCCGGTCTTCTCACTTGGCGGACAGGACGACTACGCCTTCTCGCCCGACGGCAAAGAAATCTGCTACGCCTCAAATCACGACAAGAATCCAGCGGCTTCGACGAACAACGATCTGTGGATCGTTCCGGTCACCGGAGGGAATGCAAAGAACATCACCGCCGACAATCCCGCCAGCGACACCTCGCCGCTCTATTCCCCCGATGGTAAGTACATCGCCTACCGCGCCCAGCAGCGTCCCGGATACGAGAGCGACCGCTTTCGGCTCATGCTCTACGACCGCAAAGCGGGTGAGAAGAAGAATCTGACGGAGGACTTCGACCGCTGGGTGGGAACATTCGTTTGGACATCAGATTCCGCGTCGATATTTTTCGTTGCCGAGAATTCGGGGCGCTCGCCGCTATTCAATCGCTCGATAAGGGACATTCCTGGAGTGACGGACTGGCCGGTCGAGATCGTGGGAGGCTTCGACGACGACGTAAGCGTCGTTAATGGGACTAAGGCAGTCGTGTTTAGTCGGACGTCGCTTGGAAGTCCCAGCGAGATTTACACTGCAAGTCCCAACCAAGAAAGGCTTTGCCACGAGGATAGGTTCAGCCCGAAGGGCGCCCCGAACTGGTATGAAGAGCCGAAATGCGAGATCTTCAGATCGGTGCAACTCACTCACTTCAACGATGCTCTTCTCTCTCAAGTCGCCATGCCCCCTCTCGAATCCTTCTGGTTCACCGGCGCGCACGGCGATAAGGTCCAAGGCTTCCTCGTCAAACCGCCAAACTTCGACGCTTCCAAGAAATATCCCGTGAAGTTTCTCATCCACGGCGGCCCACAGGGCGCATGGGGAGACGACTGGTCCTACCGCTGGAATCCCGAACTGTTCGCGTCACCAACTTCCGCGCAACCGTCCGGCTACGTCGTCATCATGATCAACTTCCACGGCTCGACCGGATACGGCCAGAAGTTCATCGACGCCATCAATGGCGACTGGGGCGGCGCTCCCTTCGAAGACCTGATGAAAGGCCTCGACTATGCCGAGCAGACCTACCCGTTCATCGACAAAAGCCGCGAGTGCGCCCTCGGCGCCAGCTACGGCGGATACATGGCCAACTGGATCCTCGGGCACACCGACCGCTTCAAGTGCATCGTGACGCACGACGGCATGTTCAACGCCGAATCGGCCTGGGGTACGACGGAAGAACTCTGGTTCAACAACTGGGAGTTCAAAGGCACGCCCTACGACAATCGCGAGATGTACCAGAAGTGGTCGCCACACCAGTACGCGAGGAATTTCAAGACGCCGACTTTGGTGATCCACGGCCAACGCGACTACAGGCTAGACGTAAGTGAAGGCCTCCAGCTTTTCACAACGCTGCAAATGGAAGGTGTCCCGTCGAAGATGCTCTACTTCCCCGACGAAGGCCACTGGGTCCTGAAGCCTCAAAACTCGCAGCTCTGGTACAAAACGGTGAACGACTGGGTTGACCGCTGGACGAAATGAGACTATGTGGCGCGGGCGCCTCGCCCGCGTTCGTCCCCTCAGGGACGACAAAGAACCGCCGGCGGTAGTCTATCGGTCTGGTCCGCCAGATGCTTCCTGCAACGGATGCCTCGCCGGCATCCCCTGCATTGCAGCCGATCCTGTCCCGCTCCCCGGCAGCACCTGAAGGGGAAAGTCGAGCATTGCACCCGAACCCGCCGTCACTCCCACATCGACCTCAACCGGCGGATCGAATCCTCCACTCGACGGCACAACGTTAGCAAGCCCATTCAGGTCCGTACTCGCAAAGCTCTGAACGACGCTCAAGATCACAGGCATCCCGGAATTGTCGGGGCGGCTCTCTCCACCCGCTCCGCCTCCGGTCGATCCCTGAGGCCGCAGCACCATCGTCAGGAAGCTAACCGGCGCCGCGAGCACCGGATTCGGTAGCGACGACGAATCCGTCACCCGCACTACCACCGGCTGAAAAGCCGCGCCCGTCGAAATCTGCCCAGCCCCGGCGACCGCCTGAAGATTCTGCTGAGCGAGCGGAGTCACATAAAAGTTGAATGGACTGCATGGCGAACCGCCTGACACGCACGCCATAACCTCGACCTGTGACGCGACCTGGTTCAGGCTGAGGTTCACCGTGGCGTAACCGTTGACATTCGTCTGTGCGCTGGCTGCACTTAACGTACCCGACCCCGTCACCAGGAAATAAGTCACCTGAACATTGTTTTGCGGAGATCCATTGCTCAAAACTCGCGCGGTCAAAGGAACCGTAATCGTCGCCCCTTGGGAAATCCACACATTCGGGTTGATAGCTCCGATATCGGACGAATGCTCAATCGCATTCAGCAGAACACTCACCGACTTCGGCGGACTGTAAACACCCGGAGCAAGCGTCGCAGCGATCGTCACGACACCCACGGCTGTGGGTGTGGCCCAAGTCCAGGCCTTCCCGCTCTCGTCCGTAGTCACGGAGCAAACTGCCGCCCCTCCGCAGGCCGAAAGCTGCACGGTGCTGGTGGCGCTCCATCCGACAGTTGCCCCGGCCACCGGAGTCACTCCATCCGACGCGACGACCTTCACGCCGATTGGATTGATTGCGGGCACGCCCACCGTCACCGGCGGGCTCGATCCCGAAATCATCACAATGTTGTCCGTCGGCGCTGCTCCGTAAGTTATTGCCCCAGTCATCGACGTCGAAGCTCCACTGACCGAATCGCTGATCGTGATGTTCTGCACGCCGTCAGAATGCGGGGGCGCAGCCAGAATCATCTGATCCGCGCTGATACCGAGCTGCGGCGCATTCGTCGCTCCAACAGCAGACACCATCCCAGAAGCGAATCCCGTACCCTTTACGCTGACCGGCGCGCCGCCCACCGGCACGCGCGCCGGAGACACAGAGTCGGCATAAAGAACGTGCGCATGATAGTGATAATCAGGGCGTCCATCACCCCGCACATCCGAGACGCCGACGATAAAATTTCCCGCTGCGTTGAACACGGCATCCAGCCGAGTCATTCCAAACGGCTGTTGATTGAAAGGCGACGAAGTATAAGCAGGCGGCGGAGATCCCGGCGGCGAGGTAGCGTTCCAGATTCCGATCACAGGTTGCACCTTCGACTCGCTGGCAGCGCCGGTCTCATCGAGAGCTGTCACCGCCACAGACAAGGTTCGACTCGACTGCGCTGCCAGTGCGAAGTACTGCACATCGCCCGGACGGTTGAACGAGGAATTCCAATCTCCGCCCTCTGGCAATTCCGCAGGCACGCTCCACGTAGACGACGGCTCCGGCAGACGCTGAGCGCTCGCAGCCATCACAATGTCTTGCTGAATATCACCCCCAGGGCCGACCGTCACGATCATCGGCGCGAAAGACCCCGAAGGTGCGACCGGACCCGGCGCATACGGACCAACTCCGGCCGACCATAGGGGATCAAGCGCCTCGACGCTCAGCTGATATTGCGCACTCGTGTTCGGAGGCTGCAATCCCGCGAGATCGAAAAATCCTTCCACCCCGGAATTCATCGACCCCCAATTCGAAAACGGATTTCCAAACACATCCGCGAAGCCCGTGATCGGATTCCCCTCGTTCCCGCTGAACAAAAATCCCGACACCGAAGACATCGCGTATTTTCGCGACGGCTGGCCGGTACTGGGATCAATCCAGCGCGCAATTACATTCACTCCTTGCATCGGCGTCGTGCGGTTTCCATGGGTGTCCGTAAAGTAGACGGAACCATGAATTCTTGCAGTCGCCGACGAAAAAATCTGTTTGCCTGCGAAATTTGAAATGTTCTGCGCCGTCACCGGGTACAGCCGCGAGATGGCGGCCATATCGTCCATCGACGGCTGATATCCATTCGGGTAGCACAACGTGATGGGCACGCAGTTCCACAAGTCCATGAAATGCATCACAGGAAATCCGGCGTAGTCGTCGCTCGTCGGATGCGGCTTGCCCGTCTGTACGTTCAGATTCAACTGTGACCAGCCAACACCCAAAACATCCCCGATCACGCGGACCAGTCGATACTCCACATCCGTTAGCTGAGACGACTGCTGCACGCACTGCCCATTCATCACAATCAGCGCATGCTCATACGTGGCGAAAGAGCCATAGTTATCCGTGCCCCCGAATACTGCGTTGAAGAAGCACTGGCTTGAGCCTCCGGCTCCGGCGCCAAGTAGCGCATCGGTGACGGACCCGTCGGAGTCGTACACAATGCCGACTGGATCGCCGATCGCCGAAGGCTGAATGTCCACCGGCATAGAAATCGATCCATCGGCATTCACCGTGACATTCGTCCCGTTCACGTCCTCGGCGAGCGATCCCCCGCTATTCGCCACCACAGCGGCCGTCGAAACCGATGTCCAGACGCCGAATGCCCCCGCCACAAAACTGTTTGCCGAAGAATTGGAAAGCAGCGGACTCAGGCTGCCCTGATCCGTGTAATAGGTAATGACGCCTTGCGGCCAGGTCAGTGGCTGCCCCATCACGCTGGGATCGAAATAACTGCGGCCGGCAACATATTTTGGCCCCCCCGCTCGACAGACTAAAGCGCCCAGCAAAACAATTCCCGCCGCCAAGGCCAGCCGAAGGAGGAATGGACGAGTTGTATATGCCACGCAGTTTTTCATGGTCACGTCCCTCGTCACGCTCATTCCTCCCCGCTGGCACGCCGCACCGCCAAGGCGAAATCGCTGAAAGGAACGCGCGACCTCCCACCAAGGACGGGATCTCTTCGAAGCCTCGAAATCTGTTGTGAACTAAGCTGTACTCGCCCCGACGCATCAATCGCAAAACGCCCCAGCTCTCCGCCTACCCAACTGGTCAGCCCTAGCTTGCTTGCTGGATATAAAAAGAGCACGATCCTCTCGCCAACCCGGTAACGCTGGCCCATCGACCACAGCCCCGCCCACTGTGAAATCGTCAGGTCTCTCCCAGTAGTCGCGCCGCGGATCGAATTCTCCACATGAAACGTAATGTCGAGCGTTGCCAGAGTCTGGTCCGCTTGTCCCGCGCGTCGTTCGATTCGCGCCACAGTACCGGAAAAGATCATCCCAGCCGCATCCGCAAACGCAGGAAGTCCAGAAGTATCCGGATCTGAAAGGGGGAAGCGGGGATAATGCGTGACCGGTTCAGCGACTCGGAGCCGTTCAACTCCAGGTTCCGGCGCGATCTTCTGGGTCTGACGAGCCGCCACCGTCTGCGCCAGAGCCGAATCCAGGAGCAACATTAATGTGAGCAGACCAAATGCACATCTCCCAAACATGGGGGGACCTCAATCCTTCAATCTGCTCGGAGGGACCGTGGGAAACGCGCCAGAGTACGCGCAATGCGAAATCAAAATCAGTGATACCGGTCACAAATCCTGGGAATCACGAAAAATTCTTGCGCGTTTCGCCCATTATGGGAACTGCAGCAGGTGAGAGCAGGAATCTAGTTCAGCGCGACCACTCTCTCACCGCGCCCTCGGCGAACCCTCAGCGCTCTGCGGTCTAAGAAGTTGCCTTGTGAGTGCGTGCGAAAGCGTACAAAAACACTCTTATGGTCGCCCCACAATCCTCATCTCACTCGTCCCTGCCGGCACATCCATCAGAATCACAGTCCCCTTTGTCCGATCCGTGATCTTTGGTTTCAATGCTCGACCATCCGCAGCAGCCGTCACATCTTTCCACGCTTGCGGCACTTCCACCTTGAACGTAAGCGGCACATCGTAGATCTTCTTATCCATCGGCCAAGTCATCGCGACCGTCAAAGAAGTCGCGTCGCTCTGCGTTATCCGGATCCCCGCCGCCTTACTCTCCTCGATATACCGCAGCACGTCACCGAACGTAGCCGTCCAGATTTCTGTGTGCCGCTCGAAATACGCCGCAAGCTCATCAAAGGTCTCCGGAGTAATCGCCAGCCAATCTCCACCAACGCCGTGAAACGCGAACACACCCCAGTTGTGCACCTGAACCGCAGGACGTGCCATATCGAGCAGAGTAGAAAAATCTTTGTCGGCTGTGAATCCGAGGTCGTTGATCGCAAAGACGTTGATGTCCTCCGGGCCTTGCGATCCATTCGCACCGTAGACACGCGCTCCAAAAGAATTTTCCGCGATATAACGCGCGTACAAAGCCGCGTTCGTCACTTCATCGACAGGCTTCCCAAAACTCATGTTCCCGCACGGATAAGCAAACGTCAGCCCACGCTGCGATCCGGTTACCTGCTGAATCTCCCGCGCCGCGTCCTTGATCTCCGCCTCCATCATCTCGGGCGTGTAGTCCTGTGAATGCGGAGTGATCTGCGGCAGCAGGCACGGATGGTGCACCGTATGATTCGCCAACTCATTTCCTTCCGCCGCTAATTGCTTCCATTCCGGCTTGCGCTTTTCCCATGGACCTAAGCCGGTCGCCACAAAAAATGTCCCATTCAGATGATGCTTCTTCAAAATCGGCCCCACGTGATCGATATGCGAGTCGATCCCGTCATCAAACGTGAGCGAAATCGCCGCCATTCGATCCTCCGGCCATCGTGTCACGCTGACGGTCGGTGCGGAGTTCTGCGCTAGCGCACCACATCCGAACGTCGATATCAGCACTACAACAAGGCATGATCTGATCATGAAGGCCGCTCCTCAATACCAATCGCGAACCGACTAATGTACCTGCGGTCCGGCCCGTTCCGCGAGTTCTTTCTTGCCCAGCGTTCTGAGACCGAAAGCCGACGACCGACGGCGAAAGACTGGTGTTAGACTTTCTCGTTTGAAAGGAACCACCATCATGAGAAAGTTAGTCGCCGCCATTCTCTTGTCCTGCCCTCTAATCGCGCTCGCACAAGACAAGCAACCCGAGAAACCAGTCACAGTCCGCAGCCTCCTGCTCGATCAACTCAAGACGACGCACAACCAGAAAGACTGGTTCGTCCCGGCCAACGTTGCAGTTCAAGGACTCACGGCGGAGCAGGCGAACTGGACGGATGGAAAAGGCAATCACTCCATCGGACAACTCGCCTACCATCTCGTCTTCTGGAACACACAAGAACTGGCGAAATTCAAAGGGGAGACGCCACCCAAGTACAGCGGCAAGAATGACGATACCTTCTACAACTTCGACGCCAAGCAGTGGAATGATGTCGTGAAGCAACTCGACCAGATAATGATCGACCTCGAGAAGTTCGTCGAAACGGCGGACGAAAAGACGATCGAAAAGAATGCGGGCACAATCGCCCGCCTCGGGACGCACAACGCCTATCACATCGGCCAGATCATCTACATTCGCCGCCTGCAAGGAAGCTGGAACCCGGAGAACGGCGTCAAGTAGCATGGCGCCGAGGCAGCGTCGCCCACTCAAGCCCGATGTTGGCTGAGTGGGCCACGCCATTTGTCGCAAACTTTGAAGGCCTCTATCGAGCGAAACCGCGTGAAACCCTGTGCTGGGGAAAGATTTTATAGCGGCGTATCCCGTCGACGATCTGCCCGCAAGGCCTGTTGATAAGAACCGCCTGAACCTACTGGGTCACGGTGAAAATCGCCTTACTCTGCGCACTGCCGCCTGGCGTAATCACCCCGATCTTCCCGGTCTTCGCGCCATTCGGTACGGTAAACGTGAGTTGCGAGTCGGAGTTCACGGTGTACGCGTTTACCCTCACTCCGCCCACGCCGATGGTTTCTGTCTGGATCAGTCCGGTCCCGGTCAACACAACCGTGTCCCCAGGCCTTCCGGTCGTCGGAGAAAAACTGAGTACTTTCGGAACAACCTTGAAGATCTTGTTGCTGAGCACCGTTCCAGAAGAAGTTGTGACCGACACAAACCCGGTTTCACCCGAAGGAACAGTTGCAGTCATGAAAGTGTTGGATACGACATGAAACGAAGCGGGTGTTCCATTAAAGGTAACGCTGCTCGCCGTGGCAAACCCCGTCCCCAAAATTCCAACGGATCCACCGACGAGTCCCACTGGGCTGGTGAGTTGCATGAACTTGGGCAGGCCAGCGTTGAATCCGAAAACTGTGCCATTGCCCAGTGCGCCACCTCGCTTGTTCAATCCGAAAATTGCGCCATTCGTATGTTGCATCGGTGTGGCATAGGCGCCATCTCCATCTGGCACATCGAAGCTGGCGAGAACCGAATAAGCGCCAGAAGTTGTAACCTCGAAAATCACTCCGGCACCATTCAGTCCGCCCCAAATCGTCGCCCCGTAAAGGTTCCCGTCGCTTCCTGCAATCAGGCCTGCGAAAGCCTGATAGCCGAACTCGTAATTCTTTGAACTGAAGTTGTACACGACAGAATAGGTTCCTGTAAGGCTGATCCTGAAGATGACTCCGGCGTTTTCTGTTCCTCCGGCGGTCGTGGTGCCGTAGAGGTTGCCGTCGTTTCCTTGGACTAGTCCGCCGATCGGGAACTGCCCATGCGGTCCGTCGAAACTGTACAGAATCGTCGAAGTCGATCCGCTGACCTTATAAATCGATCCGTTCTGCGTAGCCCCGGCGAATTCCGTGGTCCCGTAATAAGATCCGTTGCTCGCCAGCAACAACGGACCAAAAGATTCCGACGGCGTAGTGGCAACCCTGCTCAATACCCCGGCCTGCGTGATTCTGAACACGATGCCGGGATGCGTGGTGCCATACATCGCTCCGTCGGCGCCGATGATCAACGGCGATACTGGGAATCCTCCATCTTTCGTGGAGTCGCCGGTAAAGTCGTGGATCACGGTCAGCGCACCTGCGGTCGTAATTCTAAAGACGTTGCCGAATCCGTACGCGCCGCCTTCCTCCGTCGTTCCATACAGATTTCCATCCAGGCCGAGCAACAGTCCGCCCACTGGAGTGCTGCCATGTACCGTGTCGAAGCTGTAGAGTTGCTTGAACGTGCCGCTGGGACTGACCTTAAAAATTATCCCGATGTTGCTGGCTCCGCCGCTGGTTGTAATGCCATAAAGATTTCCGTCGCGGCCCTCCGCCATGAGCGATGGGTGCTGCGGACAACATCCCCCAGAGTGCGCCGGAAAGTCGTAGAGATCGACATATCCCTGGGCGCTGAGAAATTGCCCGCACAGCAGCATCGAAAAGAGAGTGAGTCCAAGCGCTATCCTGCCGGTGAGCGAACGTGAAGACTCGGTCGACAATCTGATTATGGATTGTTCTCTCGTCATAAAGCGCGCCGCTTGAGTTTTCATTTTGCTACCCTCTGTAGCGTTCACGGATCGTCCAAATTGCCTTCTGGACACGGCTTTCGCCATGAACAAACCGGCGGAGATTCTAGCAGGAATTCCCGTCAAGCCCACTTTATTTCCGCCGTATGTACTTTTTCGTATTCCCAACCAAACCTTCTGCAACTCTGTGTTGTCTGTGGTGAAGGATTTTCGAGCGCCTCACCCGTTCCTTTGGCCAGAACCATCTACCCGCTGAAAGCTCCACCGAAAACACAACTCGCTAGGGAAAGGAGAACTGCATTCCCCCCAACACAGCCCTCCTTCCCTCCAAACACTTACTGCTTGCGAAGCGCAACTCCGGCCAGGTAGTTCCCCGGTACGGTTTGCGGTGCCATGGTGAAAGCCTGCGGACCTGCCTTTACAACCTGGATATCGAAGCCGAACCCGCAGCCCGTGCCGCAGCCGAGAGCGATAAATCCGCTGCCGTCCGCGTTAAACTGCTGAATCTGGGCAGACAAACCGGAAAGGTCGATATCTCCGCATCCTACCGTGTGCTGCGTGGCGTGGATCTGCGTCCCGTTGCCATTTGCATCGAGCGTGAATGTGGTCTCCAGCGTGGTGGTGCCGCATCCAGTCACCCCTGAAAGAGCGGCTGTCCAGGTGCCTTTCATCTGGCTGAGTGTGAATGTAGGTTGGGCCTTCGATTTCTCTTGGGCTGCGCTGAACGTGACTGCCGCGAACGCAACGACCAGCACTGCCGCGCCCCCGATTGCAAATCTCTTCACATGTTGCTTCATAACTTTCCTCCTAGTTTTGGATTTCCAATTTCACCAGCCACAGTTGGGGAAGGAAGTTGGGTGCTGGCTTGCCGGAGCGACTGTGCCGCTCTACTGGATAAAACGCAATATCCTGGAAAACTGGCTCATCACTTCTTGAAAACATTTATTTTCCGGTTAGAAATTAGCGCAAGCGGTTATAAACACTGGGCGTTGCCAGCATTGACTTTCCCGCTGATACGGGGTACTTTCTACGCCACATCGGTTGGCTTGGGGGGGACGTGTCACCGACGTCGCAGGATATTGTGGCGGAACTGCTCGTGCGCTGGAACGCAGGTGACGTCTCCGCGCGAGATGCTCTCGTTCCTTTCGTTTACGACGAATTACGCCGTATCGCTCGCCGCTGCCTCGCCGGTCAATCACGCAATCACACACTGCAACCGACCGCCCTGGTCCATGAGGCGTATCTACGCCTGGCCCGCCGCGATGGCGCGAATTATCGCGACCGGGTTCATTTCTTTGCGCTGTCGGCGCAGATCATGCGCCAAATTCTCATTGACCACGCCCGAAAGTCGTCTTCCGTAAAACGTGGAGCGAATGCCGTCACGCTTTCCCTTGACGAAGCGCTCGATCGTCCAGAGGAGGCGCCCAAGAAGACCACGCTCGACCTGATCGCCTTAGACAATGCCATGACCCAGTTGGCGAAGCTCGATCCCCGTCAGTGCAAGATCGTGGAATTGCGTTTCTTCGGCGGACTCTCCATCGAGGAAGCCGCCGAGATCGTTGACATCTCGCCGGCTACCGCCAAGCGCGAGTGGGCCACCGCCCGCGTCTGGCTGCACCGCACCATGAGTGAATCCGCCGCTCTATGAATCCTGAACGCTGGCAGACGGTAAAGAACATTCTGGCGGAGGCAATTGAAGCAGGCCCCGCCGAGCGCGCAGCATATCTGGAACGCCGCTGCGCGGGCGACGATTCCCTGCGCCGCGAGGTGGAAAGCCTACTCCAGCACGAGCGCGGTGCCAATTCCCGCTTCATGAACGATACCGCACTCTCTGAAGTAACCGCGATTCTTCTCTCCGCAGACGATAGCCCCGCAATCGGTCGGCAATTCGGTGCCTACAAAACTGTCAATCAGATCGGCCTTGGAGGTATGGGTGAAGTCTATCGCGCTTATCGCGCCGATGATGAATATCGCAAAGAGGTCGCGCTGAAAGTAGTTCGTGACGGCCAGGACTCCGGCTTCACCATCACTCGATTCAAGAACGAACGACAAATCCTCGCCAGCCTCGAGCATCCCAACATCGCTCGCCTCCTCGATGGAGGCACCTCCCAAGATGGCACTCCTTATCTGGTGATGGAATTGGTAGACGGTCAGCCGATCACCGACTACTGCGAGACAAATGCGCTTCCCACCCGCGACCGGCTGAAAATCTTCATGCAAGTTTGCGCCGCGGTGCAGTATGCACATCAGCGCCTGATCATTCACCGCGACATCAAGCCCAGCAACATCCTCGTAACTCACGATGGCACGCCCAAACTTTTAGATTTCGGCATCGCCAAGATTCTCGATGCCGACGCTGGATTAGGGAAACTGGATCAAACGCTCACCATGTTTCGCGCGCTCACCCCTCAGTACGCAAGTCCCGAGCAGGTAAGAGGTGAGCCAATCACGACCGCAAGCGACGTCTATTCCCTCGGCGTGGTCTTGTACGAATTGTTGACCGGCAAGAGCCCTTACCCGCGCACCACGAATTATCAGGATGCCGCCCAGAAAGTCTGCGAATTCGAACCAGCCAGGCCAAGCACGGTTCTCCGGTCGAGTCATGCAACGCGATCGCCATCGGATCTCAGCTTCTTCGGCAAGACGCTGGGTCTCGCTTCGGGTAAACGCCGCAATGACTTGAAGGGCGACTTGGATAATATCGTCCTCATGGCGTTGCGCAAGGAACCGCAGCGCCGCTACGCTTCCGTAGAGCAGTTTGCAGAAGATATCCGAAGATATCTCGCGAACTTGCCCGTCATGGCGCGAAAAGATACCGCCAGTTACCGCGCCTCCAAATTTGTCTTGCGTCACAAAGCCGGCGTCACCGCAGCGATCGCCATCGTGCTGACCGTAGCTGCCGGATTCGTTATCACCGTCCGCGCATCGCGCATCGCGCAGCGCCGCTTCAACGATGTCCGCAGCCTCGCCAATTCGCTCATCTTCGACGTCCACGACTCCATCAAAGATCTTCCCGGCTCGACTCCCGCGAAAAAAATTATCGTCGATCGCGCGCTTCGCTACCTGAACGACCTCGCCCACGAGTCGCGTGGTGACATCGGATTACAGCGCGAACTCGCATCAGCCTACGAGCGCCTCGGCTCAGTGCAAGGAGATTATCTCGAGAACAATCTCGGCGACGCTCAAGGCACACTGGAGAGTTACAAGAAGGCGCTCGAAATCCGCAAACAGATCGATGCGGTTTCGAAAGACTGGAATGACCGCCTCGCGCTGGCGGTCGGATATCGCCTCGTTGCTCATCAACTCTGGGCAAATGGCGATCCCCGTGGTGCGCGAGAACCGATTCAAGGCGCCATCGCGATCTCCGAAGCGCTCAACGTCGCCCAACCCGGCAATCGCAAGATCATCGACGAAGTAGGTTTCGAATACGAGGTATCTGGAAGAATCGGCTATCCCGGCGATCCCGCTGCCAAGCAGAAGATCCTCGCCGATTATCGCCGCGGGATGGTTTTCGGCGAGATGGCCATCAAACTTGCGCCCGATGATCTTCGTGCTTTGCACAACTATGCGATGGGCGCGGGCGATATTGGCAACATGCTGGAAGCGATCGACGCCCGCGAGGCCCTCAAGAGTTACCAGGAAGAACTCGAGATCGATCTCCGGATAACGCAGCGCTCCAACGATCTTCGCTATTGGCGCAGTCTTGCCATCGATTACGGATCGATCGCCAGTGTTTACGACGACATTGGCGACTATCCGCATGCCCTCGAGAATAATAAGAAAGACCTCGAAATCTATCTGACTCTTCTAGCCAAAGATCCCAACAATGCTCTCCTTCAACAGGGGCTTTCGATCACGTACATGAACACCGCGAATTCTGCTGCGAGGGCTGGCAACATTCCTCTCGCGCTCGAGGATTCAACCCGCAGTCTGGAGATTATGCGAAAGCTCGTCGCAAAGGCTCCGGAAAAAGCGTTTCAGCGGGGCATCTTTGCGGCCATGCTGGTTGTGCGCGGCACGATTCTGACGATCGCCAATCAGCCGGAGTCGGCTATCGCGGAAATTCAGCGCGGCAAATCGATTTATGAATCATTGTTCAAAGCGGGAGCCGGAGAAGTGGTAAATGTCGCCTCCGCCGATGTAAAACTCGGAGAGGCTTCCTTCAAGGCCGATCACGATCAGGCAGCCCTCGAATATTTTCAGCAGGCATTGACGATCGCTGAACCTTTGATTCCCGCGAACCTTGACGCAATCTATGTCGCCGCTGACGCCCACTCCGGCCTCGGGGATCTCAGTGCCAGAAAGGCTCAGGAAGCCGGACAGTCTGCCGCATCGCGTCGCTCCAACTGGGACGAAGCCCGCTCCCAGTACGAACTGAGCCTGACCGCCTGGCATCGAATCGACCATCCCAACCACAGCGCCCCCAACAGCTTCCAGGTCGGCGATGCAGCAATAGTCGCGAAGCGCCTGAAGCTAGCCGAAGCCGCGCTGTCACCCGCCCAGTAGGGGCTGCTTGTGTGATTGAGTTCCTGAATTACACGCCATCGGTAGCTCGCCCGGAAAATAATTGTGAGTGTGCAGCGGGGGATTGGGTAATTCATGGGATTTGGGCGCTTCGGCGGCACGTATGACCAAATACGCGAGAACCGCCAGCGCAATCGCCACCAGGACAAGCAGTTTAGTGGCTCGCGCCTTTCCGGCGATCACGACCTCGCAACCTCATGCTGCTTCAAAAAATCGTCTTGCTGCGGAAAGCATCTGGGGTTCTTCGTCGCGAGGGCGCACTTGTTGGCCTCTTCGTAGCTCGGAAATGTGCCCAGCTCATAATGAGTGAGGAAGTCTCTTTCCCCAGCGGCCACAGATACCAGTTCTCTTACGACATACGCGCTTTTCATGGTGCGATTTTGACTTGCTCTGGTTATTTCGTGAATACGCAGCTCTCAGGAAATCAGCCACGATCGTTGCCGTAGTCTGCGGATGCCCGGAATGTACGGCGATCAGGGAAATTCCTTAATGTACGGGCCCCGCATTCCGGGCAAGCTCCGGTTGGACCCTGTAGCCTGTGCCCGATTACACTCCTTCCCTCGTGTTGCCGGTCACCTTATTCCGTGACTGCCCTCACGGAAATCCCAGCCATTTTTTGAGAGAGTAGTTTAGCCGCAGTTTGTGGCTAGCCTCCACGGACCCACAGTTCGATGGGGGCTTCGTTTTCGGGATTGAAACCAGTACTCAGTACGCGGTTAAATCCTCAAACAAAATCAACCGATCTTTGAAAACCCCGATATGGCGGGAGTACCGATCAAACGCTGCGGAGCGCGGTTTTCTCTGTGGCTCTCTGTGTTCTCTGTGGTAAAAGCTTTCCCTGAAGCCCGGAACCAGAAGCCCGAAGCCCAATGTTTTGAAGATTTTGCCCGCAAGTTACTGAGCCCAAAGATTTTTCCCGAGATTTCCCGCTAAGTTGATGATTCCAATAGACCGAGGGGGAGGGGGGATACCCCCAAACCAATGCAATTCCCAATTCGGAACTACTTTTTGCTTTCGTCCTTCTTCTGCTGCGGCCGCGCTGGCGTACCATCCGCTTTCACATAATGCGCGTACCACGACAGGTAGCGCTCCAGGCGATCCTTCAGATGTGTTGGCGTTTTGAATCCGTGATATTCGCCGGGATAAACCACCAACTCGGTCTCTTTGCCAAGACTCTTCAACGACTGATACATCTGCTCGCCGCCCAGGATCGGGACATTCCAATCCACCTCTCCTCCCATGAACAGAGTTGGCGTCGTGACATTCGCGACTTTCCAGTACATCGACACGTGGTCCCACACATCACGCTTCTCCCACGGACGTCCCAGTTCCGTCTCGTAATCCAGCACGTACTGATCATGTCCGTACATGGAATCGAACTTGGTCGCGCCAGCGCCTGAGATTGCCGCCTTGAAGCGCGTCGTTTGGGTGATGATAAAGTCTGTCGAAATTCCGCCGTACGACCAACCGCCAACGCCTAACTTCTCCGGATCAGCCAAGCCTTGCGCGATCGCGTAATCCACCATTGCCATGTCGTCCTGGAAATCTTTATTCCCCCAATCGGCAAAAATCGCTTTGGCGTAATCCTCGCCGCGTCCGGTCGAGCCGCGCGGATTCGGAAACAGCACCACGTATCCATTCGTCGCGAACAGCTGTGCGAGATGCGTAAACTCCGCGTAATACGACCACACTGGACCTCCATGTGGCCGCAAGATCGCCGGATATTTCTTCCCTGCAACATAGTCTAGCGGCTTGTAGAGATACCCGTGAACGAGTGTTCCATCTTTGCTCTTAAAGCTCACGTACTCAGGCATCGTCAGCTTTAACTGCGCCATCAATGCATCGTTCGTTTGCGTGATGCGTTTCGGCTCACCTCCATCTGCATTCAAGGTGAAAACTTCCACCGGACGCTCAGGCCTTGTGATCGCCGCAGCGACTGCTCCGTTCTTTGCGACAGTGTAGGCATAAAGCATCAACCGTCCGCTAATGACGCGAGAGACATCACCGCCAGCGACGGGAACTTTGCAGAGGTTCTGCGTTCCATCGTCATCGGCGATGAAGTAAATGAACTTTCCATCCGGCGAAAATCGCGGAGTGCTCGCCATCCTGTCGAATACCTTCGTCAACACCTTCGCCGCACCCCCGGTTGCCGGAGAAATCGCCACATGCTTCGTCGCGTAGTCCAGCAGTTTGGGATCGAGCTGCGTCACATAAGTGATCCACTTTCCATCCGAAGACCATGCTGGCTCTGCTTCCGCTCCGGCATTGGTCGTGATCTGCGTCAGGTGCTCGCCTTTGTCCGTGTTGTCCGCGGCCACAACGAAAATGTTGCTATCGTAGTTCCGGTCCGGATCAGGCAATGTTCGCTTGCTCGAAAATGCCAGCCACTTTCCATCCGGAGACCACGCCGGCGACTGATCATCAAAGTCTCCTGAGGTCACCTGCGTCATCTTCTTTGTTGCAATGTCGAACACATATAAATGAGTGCGCCGGCGATCGAGATAGCCAACTTCATCCACCTTGAACAGATAGCGGTCTACGACGTAGGGCTTCGGCGTTTTGCTCTTCTTCGAATCGGAACCTTTGTCGGTGCTGTCGTCGCCGGAATCGTCCTTCGACTTTTCCTTTGCTTCTTCTACTTCTTCGGGCTTCGGGTCGCGCAGAACAAGCACCATCTTCTTGCTGTCAGGCGACCATGCAAAATCCTCCACGTCCTGCACGGTATCCGTCATCTTCTGCGCCTCGCCGCCTTGCCGGTTTAGCAGGTAGATCTGCGTCTTGCCATCGTTCCGGCCAGATAAGAAGGCGAGATATTTTCCATCTGGACTCCACCGCGGATGCGTAGAGGTTTCGTCGTCAACAGTCATCGCGACCGCGTCGCCTCCGGCTGATGGGACCATCCAAATCTGCGTATGACTCTTGTCTGTTTTTAGGGCTTCAGTTTCGACGGTGTACGCGACCCAAGCTCCATCGGCGCTGATCTGCGGATCATCGACATTCTTGATGTTGAACTCATCATCGACAATGATCGCCCGTGGAGTTGGCAACGGCTGTTGTCCGCTTGCGAATATCGACAAAAGAGCGCATACCATTCCGACCGCAGACATAGGAATTCGACGTAGCATCATTTGGTTTTCTTCCTGACAGGTTGAAACGATTTACGCGCGGAGTGTACCACAGCCGAAGAAGGCCCTAACGGTAGTGATTCTCAGCATGCGGCCGTATCACCTCGGGACCGAAAAATTGCGCCTCTCAGTAGGATTTCCTGAGGCATAAGAAAACAAGCCCGGAACGCACCGTTGCAAAATTTTTCACGTTGACAGGGCTATCTTACCCGCGTATGTTCCAAACTAGTTTTTGGGGCCCCTTCCTTGGTGTAATTCCGTTGGACGGTCGTAGTATCTGGGGATACTTGCGATTTCCATTGCCCTCGTTGGTTCGTCGAGTAGCAGCCCAGAGAGCGCCTACAACGAAACCAAAACTTCGTTAGCCGTTAGTCAAAATTAGTACGGCATTGTGCGGCGAAGAACGCCCCCGCCGGAGACGGGCTGTGACAGTATCCTGCGCGCAGTGTGCGGACTGCGAAAAGGTCACCAAAGCTTGTGTGCGATCAGACTGGAGTGCACCTTTCAGCGCAGCCTCAACATACTTCGTGTGTGTTGCTATTTAACAATCCCCCTAACGCGTCTTTTGTGCGACATGACCCGCGTCTGCCGATGCGCGTTCCAGACGAGTACTGCAGTACGAAGAGCGGCTATCTCAAAGGCATAAAGGTCGATGAAAACACATGACAACATTTAGGAGGAAAGTTATGAACAAATCTGAATTGTTTGCGCAAATGCCCTGCATTATCCGACGCGCGTTCGGAATGCTGCTGGGCGCACTCCTGCTCGTAACTTGTGTCACTTTCGCCAGCACGTTGGCTGCCGCCCAGTTTTCTGGTCCAACGCAGTTGGTCCTTCAAAATGGCTGGTTCGATGCTGGATTCACCACCAGCCATGCGATGGTGCAGGAATCCAATGGCATCGTCCAGTTCAGAGGATCAATCGAGGGAGGGACAACCGGCTTGGCGTTCACGCTGCCTGCGGCGCTCAGTCCCTCAACCACTGTGTACGTCCCCGTCGACATGTGCAATGCAACCAAGGGACGGCTCATCATTCAGTCCACTGGTGCCGTGACGGTCCAGGCAGAGACCTCGTTCACCAATGCTCAGTGCTTCACGTCGCTCGACGGCGCTCAATTCGCGCTGAACTCCACCGGGTACACCAATCTGACGCTGGTCAACGGCTGGACTGGCGCCCCTTTTGGCACCAGTACTCCCGCGATTCGGGTCATCTCTGGAGGAGTCCACTTCAAGGGCGCCATGTCCACGACCGGAACCAATCCAGTGGCATTCACGGTGCCCACATCGGCGCGTCCAAAGACCGATGTCTACATTCCGGTCGATTTGTGTAACGCCCACAATGGGCGGCTGCATATTACGACTGCCGGCGTTGTTGACGTTGAGGCCGAGGGCGGAACGTTCAGCAACGCCCAGTGCTTCACATCACTCGACGGTGCGTGGTATGCAACAACTCCTACCGGTTACTCGGGTCTTACACTGCAGAACGGCTGGACCAACGGCCCGTTCAGCACAAGCGTTGCCGCAGCAGCAAATGCATGGGGGAGTGTGTATTTCAAGGGTGCCATTGCCACGAGCGGCACCAACACACAACCGTTTACTTTGGGACCGAGGTTCCGTCCAAATACCAATGTTTACGTCAACGTTGATCTCTGCAACGCGACCAAGGGGCGGCTTATCATCGAGACCAGTGGCGTCGTGATCGTTCAGGCTGAGACTTCCTTCAGCAACGCCCAGTGCTTCACTTCACTCGACGGCGTTTCGTTCGTCCAGTAACGACGTTTGCGAGTAAAGGGTCAGAGGAGATCCGGCAGGTACGGATCTCCTCGCCAAACTTTCATTTCCCGCTCAGAGCAGCCGCTACTATTAGGGGTTGCTCCGAGGCGGCTGAACGGTCGAAGGCGTCCGTCGCCGCACGAGCTCCCTATTCAGAGCGAAGGGCAGTCAGCGGATCGATTCCGGCGGCGCGGCGGGCTGGAATCAGGCTTGCGCCGATCGCGACCAGTGCAATGCCTACCAGAGCAAATACGACGCTACCCAGATCGTTTGGCTTCACGTCATAGAGCGCAGAAGCCAGAGCTCTTCCCGTGAGAAGGGCTAAGGGCACTCCGATCATCGCGCCGATAGCGGTCAGGATCAGGCTGTCGCGGAACACCATCCATACCACCTGTGAACGCCGCGCGCCTACGGCCATGCGGACGCCGATCTCGATGGTGCGATTGTTGACGCGATAGACGAGAGTTCCATATAGCCCTGTTGCAACCAAAACGACGGCGAGGATCGCGAAAAATCCCGCGAGGCGGGCAAACAGTAGCTGTCGGGAGATTGTTGTGTCGTACTGCTCGCGCTGCGTCATGGGCTGGATCAACGGCAGGTTCGGATCAATCTGCTGCACGACCTTTCGCACCGAGGGCAGAATGCTGAGAGGCTCCCCTTTGACCCTCAGTTCGACATCCATTTTCGCGAGCAGCGGAATCTGCGCATACATGTACCACGCCATCGGAATGGGTTCTTCATCGATGCTGCGGTATTTGTGATTCTTCACCACGCCGACGATCGTCATCTTGTATTGGTCATCGTCGGTCCCGATGACATGGCCGATCGGATTCTGATTCGGCAGGAAACGCTGGGCAAAGAGTTCGTTGACGATGCCAACGTGCGGAGAACTGGCAGTGTCGGAGTCTTCGAAATCGCGGCCTTCAAGGATCGGCACTCCGAGCGTGTGAAAAAAATCGGCGCCCACGACATTGCTACGGACGGTTGTAGACGAGCCGTGACCATCGGGAAGCTTGCCATCCACCATCATGGCGCTGTTATCAGACCACCAGGCTCCGATGCGCTCTTCCATCACAGTGGCGGATTCGACACCGGGCAGCGCTCGTAACTTTCGCATGAGCTCCTGATAAAACGAGATGCTTTCGGGAATCGAGTGGAAGCTCTGCGGCTTGACGCCGAAGACGACAAGTCCGTCGACCCGCAGGCCGAGCGGAGTGTTCTCAAGATTCCGGAGGGTGCGAACAAGAAGTGCTCCTCCGACCAACAGAACCACTCCCAGTGCCATCTGTAAAGCGACAATCGTTCGGCTGGTGCGGGCGATACTGCGATCAGTATATGAGGTTGCCGAAGAAGTCTTGAGCACAAGGGCCGGCCCGGCAGCGAGAGCGATGCGAAGCGGTGCTACGCCGAGAAGAAGCGTTGCCGCAATCAGAACTGCGAGGGTAAAGCCGAGGACCGTGTGATCCGGAGCCAACGTGGCCTCGATGTTTGCCCACTGCGCGAGCGCGTTGGTTGCCACCTTGGCGAAAAACCACGCAGCGACGCCGCCTGCCAGGACCAGCAACAGGCTTTCAGTGAGAAGCTGGCGGAAAAGTTGCCAGCGGCCCGAACCGAGCGCGACGCGCAGGGAGAATTCGCGCTGCCGCGCTGCGTTGCGGGCCATGAGCAGCATGGCGACATTGCTCAGCGCGATCAACAGCACGAAGCCGACCATCGTCATCATCATCTTCAAAGGATGGCCATATTCCGTTTCGTATCCGGGAAAGCTTTTTGCGTCCTGAAGTGAAATTGTGGGCGGTACTTCGCCTGGGAGCGGAGAACCGAGTCCGATGTAGGCGGCTGTCTGAAATAAGGGCTGCAGACGGGCAACGGCCTGAGCTTTGCTGACGGCGGGAGCAAGGCGTCCGACCAGACGGAGGCACCACCACGTCGGATTGTTGATATAGGTTTTGCCATTCTCCGGAGGATTGCCCCAGGCGTTGAGCTCCGCGCGGCTCTGCAGCGGAATCCAGAAATCAGTTGAGCCGCCTGGCTCGAGACCTTCAAAACCTTCAGCGGAGACGCCGACAATGGTGAGGGGCACGCCATTCACGAAAAGCGTTTTCCCAAGAATGTCAGGATCTTTTCCGAAACGCCGGTTCCAATAGTTGTAGCTGATCACAGCGATGGGAGCGTGTTGCGCTTCGTCCTGCTCGGTCAAGCCGTGGCCGCGGGCAAACTTCAGGCCAAGACCGGAAAAGAATGTTCCACTGACCATGTCACCGTCGGCTTCTTCGGGCTGCGATCCGTACCGCACGGCGACCTTGTTCCCGGAGAGCGGAACGTATGCGATGACCTGCGAGAGCGGCCCGTGCTGATTGTGGAGTGCGTCATAAACCGAGTAGGGGAAGGTCTCGTGGGAGTCGACCGTACCAGTTCGCCTGGGCGAGTCGGAGGTGTTGAGATAAACGACCTGATTGGCATCAGCAACCGGCAACGATTTCAGCAGAACTGCGTTCATCACGCTGAAGACGGCTGTATTAGCGCCAATGCCGAGGCCGAGGGTCAGGACGCAAATCGCCGTCAGGCCGCTGGTTTTCTTGAGTTGCCGGAGGGCATATCGGAAGTCATGGATGAGCGTGGTCATGCGTGTTCTGTGGTGGCTTGTGCAGCTTGCCGAGTAATAACTGTGAAGCAATTCACGATCCACACGGAGTCGGCATTTGGCTCGGTCTAAGTTGAATATAGAAGGTTTAGCAGAACTGATGGCCATCACAGAGTAAATGGTCCGCTCCTCCTGTTCGAACCCGAACACCCTCGTTCATCAATGGACAGGACAGACGAAATTTCAATACTTGTCAAAATATTCTGCCGACCTGGAAAAAGAACTTCGCATGCCCGTAGTCCCCGACGGCGCCTCCGATTTCTACTGGTCCGAATAGGGTGTTTACGATGAGGGCGCCGGCGACATCTCCCGGCAAGTCCGGCGGTTTGGGCCCAATAGGAAGCTGGTAGGTCTTTCCGGTTTCGAACATGCCCAGGAAATCGATGGTACTGCCGAGCAATGGTGGCATTTGCAGCAATTTCCGGATATATCCCGTCTGGAACATGAAGTATTGATTCGTCAGCAGTTCATTCTGGCCAAATGCCACAAAGCGCGTGGTGCCCCCGAGTGCAAACGCCGGAATCCCCGTCTTGTAGCCATAGCTTGTTCCACCATAACCATTCAGAAATAGCGAAGACGGATTGCTGATACGCCAGAAATTCTGGAGTTCCAACTCCGAGACTGGAAATCCCTGCGGTGCCGCGGGGTTGGCATTGAAGTACTTGGTATAGGCTTTCACGAAGTTTCCGCTGCGAGGGACGATGGGATCGTCCAGCTTGTTGAGTACGTACTGCAATTTCACGTCGCCCGTCGGTCCCGAAACGGTGGGCAATTCCGCATCATTGCCAATCTGCGGAGACAGATGTAGATAGCCTCCTTCATATCCAATGCGCAGTTCGCCAGTCCGACCGAACCCATAGCCCAAATCAAAGCCGCCCAATGCGGAGCGGTTTCTGTACAGGGCGAGCAGGTTGCTCTGGTTATAAAGCGGATATTGCACACTGTTGATCCCAACTCGAGGCGCCACAAACCAGTTGCTGTCAGGAGTAAACGGGCGGTAGTATTCGCTCGCGATTTCATATTGCGAACCGACCATCACGTCATTGCGTAACTCCCTACGATACCCGCCGAAATTAAGAAACGTGATCCGTGCTCCGAGGCTGAAGAAAACGTCGTTATAGTCCGATCCATCGATCACAATGAGAGGTCGGACAATCGGCGGGGAATAAGGTTTTTGCTGGGCTTCCACTTGCAAGCCTGGTTCTCCATTTCGCTCCACCATTGAGTAATTCAAACTGGAGAATGGGCCTGTGCCATTTAGTTCTAAAATTTCGTGATCGACCTTGGCTGAGTCAACGGGCTGTTTGGCCAAATCCGACATTTGTTTAGCCATCGGATGCGCAATCTCAGGACTTATTCCAGTGACGTTCACAAATTGCGGCGTCGGCGTCTGGACAAGCCGGCCACTGCGTTCAGCCAAGTACGCGCTCCAGGTCTCTTCGTCTACCGAAAGCTTTGAGAGCTTTTCGGAATTTGCGGCCGCCGCATCATATCCAGCTTTGATGATCGAGTCCGCCTTGTTGTAGTCCATCGAAGTAAAGTCTTGCAGCGGAACCGAGATCACAATGTCGGCGCTCTTCATGGCTTCGCGCTCGTTCGCCGCAATGACCGCCTCAATCGATTGACCCAACACCCTGAAGCTGGAGAGAGGCACGTCGGACTTCAGCGGCGCCACCTGAAGATGGATACCGAGAACAATGTCGGCGCCCATTTGCTTGGCAACGCTAACAGGAAAATTGTTCAGCAGTCCTCCATCAACGTAGACGTGGCCTTCATACCGAACCGGACTGAAGATCCCTGGCAGCGACATGGTCGAGCGCAGCGCGATGTCGAGCGGTCCGCTTCGGAAGACATGCTCGCTGCTGGTGACGAGGTCGGTAGCAACGCACGCAAAGGGAATCGGCAGTTCGTCGAAACTTTTGATCTGCGAGTAGGGCAATGCGATGCGGTCGAGGATGAGATCAACCTGCTGCCCGGAATTGAATCCGGACGGAAACTGCAATCCCTGATGAAGGCCGAACTCCAGCGTGCTGGGATAGTCGCGCGCATCCTGTTTCCGGCGAAAGGAGAGATCGTCAAAAGTCGATTGACCGCTGATGACTTGATCCCACTTGATGCCCTGCACTACGTTCCGTAGTTCCGCAGCGTTCCGGCCGGTCGCGTATACCCCTCCTACCAGTCCACCCATGCTGGTACCAGCAATGTAGTTCACCGGAATTCGGTGCTCTTCCAGGTATTGGATAACGCCGATATGCGCCAGGCCCAGCGCACCTCCACCCTCCAGGACCAAACCAAGCTTCGGTTGCTGCGCAGGGCCATGGGACGCCTGCGCAAATCCAAATGTCGCGGTAAGACACATTAAGCACACTGAAGGAAAACCACGCAGCAGGTACATTGAGGCTCAGCCTCCTGGCAGTGGATTGAATTGCGTCGGATTGCCGTGATTGACTCGGCCTGGGAAGAGGAACTTAGCCCCTCGCGGGACACGCTCGGAAATCCTGGGGAATTCTTGTAAGAAGAGACCTTCGCTCAGAAACTGGTGAATGTCCCCGGGCCCAGTCGATCAGCATCATCGTCCTGGAAATACGCTCCCGCGTTTTTGCCAGGAGCAGAACTGTCAGGGTTGACAGAACGAGGAAAGGGTAGTGAACCACTGGCCAACACAAACCTGACTTTTATTGATACAGCGAGCCAGCCCCATTTCTGCCAGCGTTTCGGCAGAAGTGGGGAAGTTCGCATTGAGATCTGACTTGGCAGTGCCCACTCCTCGCATACTCCCTTTGTCTTGCAAAGGGTGGGAATCTGCTAAATCAATGTGCCAGGTTCAATGTGTTGGTCGCGTCGTCCACATAATAAAGACCTTGACCTGTGACGAACGCGAGGCCGAATAACGCTCCGGCTCCGGGCGGATTGCCACTGCTATCCAACAGAGCCTTGGCGATCTGATGCCCGGATGGAGTGGTTTCAACTGCAAAAACGATGTCTCTTATTTCCTTACGTCGTTTCCTCCACCATGAGCGATGTAAATTTGCAATTCAGCATTCGCTCTCCACAGTTCGATGATGTGAAATTCAACTTAGAGCCGGGCCGCGGAAATGGTGGATCGTTACCAAGGTGACTCGCTGGTGACCTC
>DATJWZ010000528.1:0-6690 GCA_035500795.1 Candidatus Eiseniibacteriota bacterium
TCGACCTCGGCGGACATCGCCTACATATGAATTGCAGCGGCAACGGAACTCCAACCGTTGTTGTGGAGAATGGCCTCGGCGACTTCTCGTTCGACTGGGTCCTGGTCCAGTCGCAACTCAAAAAAATTACGCGCATTTGTACGTACGACCGCGCGGGATACGCCTGGAGCGATCCTGGGCCAAAGCCGCGAACATTTGCTCAGATCAATCTGGAACTGCGCGATGCTCTAGCGAAGCTCGGCGAGAAAGGCCCGTTCGTGCTGGTTGGCCACTCCTTTGGAGGCCCGGTGATCCGCAATTTCGCGCTCACGTATCCTCACGACGTCGCTGGGATGGTCCAAGTCGATGCTGCTTTCGAGGGCATGCGCGTGGGAATCGGCGGCGGCAAGACATTACGGTTAGGCGAGGATGCCAAGGGCAGGAGCATTCCTGTGCCGCGCGAAGCGATGAAGGATTCGGATAAGCCCTCTCTACCGGCAGACGTGGCTATTCCGCCCGAATTGCAACAACTAGACCCGATGTACAAGGTGCTTCCGGAGGCCGATCAGAAGCTGCAGCTTTGGGCTCAGAAACTGCTCGAGATGCAAGACGCAGAGGCCAGCCAGACCGACTGGTCAGGGGAGTACTTCGCGAAGTGGCTGAAGACCCCGCAAGCAGGGACATTGGGAAACATCCCCCTGATCGTACTCACACGGGCAGAAGGGGGTTATGGGAATGATCAGGACGTTCCCGCAGCGCAGATGGAGAGAGAGCGAAAAGAAGGCCAGGCAATGTTGGTGAAGCTCTCAACAGACAGCAAGCAGATCATTGTGAAAAGCGGCCACAACATGGAATTGGAGGCACCAGAAGAAGTCACGGCTGCAATTCGTGCCGTGATTGAGGCGGTGAGAAATCATGAGAAGCTATAGCGGTACTCTCCGTTGCCACCAGACTGAAACTTCGCTCGATCAGCTCCTGTGCGAAACTGTTGCTGCGCAAATCCGGCCCAACAGCACGCACAGGAGATATTGAACGATGTTTTCTCTCGTCAGGCGTAGGTTAGCGAGCGTCTTCTTAATTGCCATTTCACTCTGTCCATTTGTTCCCGCCCAAACCGCCAGCGCTGATCTCGTCCTGATTCATGGCCACATTCTTACCGTCGACGCAAAAGATTCCGTTGCACAGGCTCTCGCAATCCGTAGCGGTGCGATCGTGAAGGTTGGAACGGACGCCGACGTACTCGAGTTCGAGAGCAAGGTGCACGGGTTGCGCGTCATCGATCTTCAGGGTCACACCGTAACGCCCGGACTCATCGACACACACGCGCACATTGCCGACGGCGGAGTGAATGAGCTCTACAGCGTCCCGCTCTCGGATGCAGTTTCGATTAAAGACATTGTTTCGCGAGTGAAGGCCAAAGTTGCAACTGTCAAACCCGGCGAATGGGTCACCGGCTCGGGCTGGGACGAAGCGAAACTCGCCGAACATCGCTATGTGACGGCGCGAGATCTCGATGGCGTTTCTCCGAAGAACCCGGTCTGGCTTACACACACAACAGGTCACTACGGCGTCGGAAATTCCATTGCGCTGAAGATGGCCAACATCAGCTCGGCGACGTCTGATCCCACTGCCGGCACGATCGACCGCGACAGTCGCGGCAATCCTTCCGGTGTGCTGAAGGAAACGTCGGCCATGGACCTTGTGACGCATCTGATTCCGCAAATCACGCCCGAGCAGATGCGGGAAGGCATTCTTCACATCCAGGAAGTGCTGCACAGCGAAGGCATGACCGCGGTGAAGGACCCGATGATCCAGCAGATTCATTGGGACGCCTACAAGTGGCTGCTGGATGAAGGGAAACTCAAGGAGCGCATCTGCGTCTTGTGGTCGGCTGGCTCGACAATGGATTCGGCGCGCAAAGCCCTGGCCGAAATCAACTCGGTTCGACGCCTTCCGCAGACCTACGACGATCGCCTGCTTTCATGCGGCGTGAAGATGTTCATGGATGGTTCCGGCGGCGCGCGCACCGGATGGCTGTACGACGACTGGCTGCGAAATGGTACTAGCCGGGATGTGACGGGTTCGGGAAAGCCCAATCGTGGTTACCCGCAAACGGATCCGTCGGTGTATCAGCAAATGGTGCGGCTCTTTCATCAGAACGGGGTGCCCGTGGGGACGCACGCAGTGGGCGACCGCGCCATGGACTGGGTTGTCGACACTTACGCGCTCGTGGAGAAGGAGAATCCGCAGCCCGGAGTGCGCCACAGCATCATCCATGCCAACTTGCCTACGCCCCATGCGCTGGACGTGATCGTCGACCTGCAGAAGAAATATGATGCCGGGTATCCGGAGATGCAGGCCGAATTTCTTTGGTGGATCGGCGACAACTACGCCGGCAACTATGGCCCGAAACGAAATCCAATTCTGATTCCACTCAAGACCATGCAGGAACGCGGGATCATCTGGTCGGGCGGCTCGGACTATTCCGTGACGCCGCTCCCCGCAAGATACGGAATTTGGGCTTCGGTCGCGCGTCAGACGGCCAAAGGTACCTATGGGCCGAATCCCTTTGGGATGGGGGAAGCGGTCGACATCCACACCGCACTGCGCAGTTATACGGCTTGGGGCGCGCGGCAGATGTTTCTGGAAAACAAGATCGGATCGCTCGAAGCCGGCAAGAGAGCGGATGTTGCGATCTGGGATCGTGACGTTTATTCCGTGCCTACAGACCAGATCAAAGACATGAAGTGCCTGATGACGCTGGTGGACGGCGAGATTGTGTATAGGGCGACGGGATCCCCGCTGAAAGTGGCGTCTCAGTAGCGTTGTGGCCGAAGCAGCCGTGCCGATCGTGGCTTATTATTTAGGCCAATGGCCGACCGTTCTCCCGCGCTCTGGAAACTCGCAGCTCTTCTGGGACTGGCCAGCTTCCTTTCCTTCATTTACTTCTACGAGGGCGGCGGATGGAATCAGAACTCGCGTTTCGACCTGCTGCGCGCCATCGTTGAGCGGCACACTCTCACCATCGACGCATACCACGAGAATACCGGGGATAAAGCTCATTACAAGGGGCACTACTATTCCGATAAGGCACCGGGGCTTGTCTTTCTGGCGGTTCCGTTTGCGTTGGCCGCACGCGAAGGAATGCGAGTGGTGGGAATCGATCCGGACTCGCCTCGCGGAGAATATGTGCTCTCCTACGTTGTGACGGCTTGCTCCGTTGCATTGCCGACGACATTGGCGGCAGTGTGTCTGATGTTTCTGGCTCTGCGCTTTGGCGCCAGCCTAGGCGGAGCCACATTTACTGTGATCGTGATGTCGGTCGGCACGCCGATTCTCGCCTACGCGAGTTTGTTTTGGGCTCATGCCCTGGTTGGGGCGTGTGTACTCTTTGCGTTTGCAGCCGCGGTGAAATTGGGAGACGGCGCGCGGCGGGAATTCTGGTGTGCGCTGGTCGTCGGACTTGCCGCCGGGTGGGCGACAGTGACTGAATATCCCGCAGCGCCTGTGTCGGCGTTGCTGGCGGTGTTTGCTTTGGCGCGGGCGTGGCCCCGCGGCATCCAGTCTCGCTTGCGAGTTGGACTTGGCGTGTTCATCGGAGCGGCGCTCTGTGCGGGCGTGTTGTTTGCCTACTTGTACGCTGCGTTCGGTGGATTGCGCCCCAGCTATTCGTATTACGATCCAGCCTCGTTTTCTTTCATGCAGCAGCAAGGGTATATGGGATTGACCTATCCGCATCCCGACCGCTTGCTGAAACTACTGTTTGGATGTTCGCGCGGCTTGTTTTTCGCTTCTCCGGTAATGGCAGGTGCGGTGGCGGGACTATGGTTTTTGGGGAAGCAGCATCGCGGCCCCGCGATTGTGGCAGCGGTGATCGCTCTCTACTACTTTCTCTTCAACGCATCGTTCTACTGGTGGAAAGCCGGACTCACGTTTGGGCCTCGCTACGCGGGAGCCTGCATTCCTCTGCTGTGCTTGGGTCTTGGGCTGGCATGGACGCGCGCTTCGAAACCATGGCGCGGAGTCTTCATCGCACTCGCCGTCATCAGCGTCTTCCTCACCGTGATGGTCGTTTCAACCTCGTCGCAGCTCGCGATGCAGGATAGCTGCCCGATTGTTCATTCGTCGTGGCCAGCATTTTGGGCAGGCCATCTTGCGACGAACAGCGAGTCGATGCTGCTGCCTACGGAATCGATGAACGGCGCAGGGGCGTTCAATTTAGGACAGATCTTTGGATTGCATGGGCTTGCCGCCCTAACCCCTCTGATCGCAATGTGGGGAGCAGTGGCCGCTACAATGGCGAGGCTCGTGCGCCAGAGATGAGCCGAATCCCGTCCTCCTGCATCGGATGTAATATAAAGATTCCCGCCAGTACGGGGCTGATCTCATAGAGGTGAGGGACTTATGGCGCACACAGTGCATTGCGTGAAGTTCAACAGACAGATGCCGGGGCTGGATGAGCCCCCATTCGACAACGAGCTCGGACGTAAGGTTTACGACAACGTCTCGCAAGAAGCGTGGCGTATGTGGACGGAGCATTGCAAAATGCTGCTCAATGAATACCGGCTGAATCCGGCGCGGCGCGAGGATCAGGAAGTGATCGTAAAGCAGCTCGAGATGTTCTTCTTCGGCGAAGGATCCGCGAAACCGAAAGAGTACGTTCCGCCAACGCAGTAACCCGGCTCTCGGCTTCCGTTTCGGTTGCTGCTCAGTCGATCTCAGGCCTTCGACTTTCCCGCGCTTCACCCAGCTCCAGCCGCGCTCGCAGGAGACTGCCTTCCAACTCTTTCGCAAGTAACGACTATCCTCAGCTAGCCGGTTGACTGGAGGCGAACCGACAAAGCCACATCGCTTTTCGCCGGATTATCAACGTTCCCAGAGGCAGTACAGAGGTGTAAAATGCCTCAACTTCTCGGGGACCCAGGCTTCCAATCGCCATTCTGGAGACGCTAATGGCCACGATAACTCTGCCCGGCGCCGCACTTCGCCGCGACCGTGCGTACGACAATTATTTTTTCTCGGCGATGGCGCTGCTCATTCTCGCCACGGTTTTCGCCGGATTCGCGCGCACCTATTTTCTCGCGGGAGTTTTCCGGGCGCCGCTGCCCAACGTCCTCATCCATATTCATGGTGCAGCGTTCTCCGCCTGGATCCTCCTGCTGATTACGCAGACCGCTCTGGTCACTGCGCACCGCGTTGACATTCACCGCAAGTTGGGCCTTACGGGATTTGCACTGGCCTGCACCATGATTGTTCTGGGACTGCTCGCCGCCACAAACTCGCTAAGCCGCGACTTTGCGCCACCAGGCTCTCCCTTCACGGCACAGCAGTTTTACGTCGTTCCCATCGCTGCCATGCTCATGTTCACGGTGCTCATCGCATGTGCGTATGTGTACCGCACCAATCCTGCCTCCCACAAACGCCTGATCCTGCTAGCCACTTTCGCGCTAATGGACGCGCCCACCGGACGTCCTCCCTTCGCCGTTATCACACACCACCAATTTCTCGACTGTATCTTCGTCTACGCCTTTTTGCTTCTGCTCGTTGCCTACGACTTGTGGTCGATCCGAAAAGTTCACCACGCAACCATCTGGGGTGGGATCTTCATTTTTGTTGTGACCATGATCCGCGTCCCTATCGGGATGACCCATCCCTGGCTGGCTTTTGCTGGGTGGGTTCAGCACCTAACCCGATAAAAGGAACCGGCTGAAGGTCTGCGCTGGGAAAAGTGGCTCAGGGCCTGCGATAAGGCTCATCGCTATGCGAAGCAGCATTACCTCCTGGTTACCTATGCACCAAAATTGATGCAACTGTAATAACCCCGTAACAATCGACTGCTAGAACCGGAGTATGGATCTGCCTGTCTACAACACGCTGATCCTTTCGGACCTTCACCTCGGGGCGGAGACGAGTCATGCCCGCGAGGCGATGCTGGTTTTGAAGCACAGCCGTTTTCAGCGGCTCATCCTCCTCGGTGACATTTTTGCCGACCTCAATTTTGCCCGTCTGAAGAAAGAACACTGGAAATTCCTGGGTCTCATCCGTAAGCTCTCAAACCCGAAGCGCGGCATTGAAGTTGTGTGGGTGGAAGGGAACCACGATCACGGCCTCGCCGACATCATGTCGCACCTGGTAGGAGTTCGCGTGTTTCAAGCATATCGCTGGATGTACCGCGGCCTGCGGCATGTCGCGATCCACGGTCATCAGTTTGATGGATTTCAAGTGAACAATATGCGTCTGAGCCGGTTCGGGACATCGCTCTATTTGCAATTGCAGAGGATGGATTTCAAGCGCAAGCCGATCGCACGCATGATCGACCGCCTGAATACACGCTGGCTGCGGATGTCATCCAAGGTCTCGGCGGGCGCGATCGCTTACGCGAAGCATCACAATGCGCAGCGGGTTTTCTGCGGGCACACGCATCACGCGCTGAACGTTGAGCGCGACGGGATCAGCTACTACAACTCTGGGGGATGGGTCGATTCGCGGCTCACCTACCTGACGATCGATGAAACGGGGGTAAAAATCCATGAATACGACGGCATTGAATTCGACAAGCACGAATCCGTGCAACACGAATACGAAGAGCGAACTGACCATCGTGATTCCGGCGAAGAACGAGGCGAAGCTGATTCCGAGGCTGCTGACTTCGCTGACGACTCAGGATTACTCGAAGATGTCGAGTACCAGAGTGTTGGTCGCTGACGCGAA
>DATJWZ010000529.1:0-1987 GCA_035500795.1 Candidatus Eiseniibacteriota bacterium
AGAAAGGGATGCCATACTTCCTCCACGCGGACAGCGGAAATGCAATACAGATTATCCCACACCGCACTACGAGAATGGTTTGCGAGTTTCCCGTGGGGATCATCACATGGGTACGTGACTGAAATCACGCAAGTTCCATCACCGTCGAGGATACATTAGCGATGCGCTGAATCGCGCCTACCGTTATTGAATGAAACTGCGGAAAATCGCAACAGCCTTCGGCGTAAATTCTTTATAATTGTTGGTTTTCGGACTATCAGAATTCCCACTCGTGGAGGCAGTTGCATGTCGGGTTCTTATAACGGTGTTGCTGTGCCAGCGGACGGCAAAAAGATCGGTTATTCCAACGGGAAGTATGACATCCCCGACAACCCAATTATCCCCTTCATTGAAGGTGACGGCACTGGGCGCGATATCTGGAAGGCCTCGCTGCGAGTATTTAATGCCGCCGTCGAAAAGGCATACAAGGGCAAGCGCCGTGTCGCGTGGTACGAAGTCTTCGCTGGAGAGAAAGCGAAATCGAAGTTCGATACATGGCTGCCCGACGATACCGTTGATGCCATCCGCGAATTCCGGGTCGCCATCAAAGGCCCGTTGACCACCCCAGTTGGTGGCGGCATTCGTTCGTTGAACGTTGCGTTGCGCCAGATCCTCGATCTTTATGCCTGCGTCCGCCCCGTGAAGTACTACCAGGGCGTGCCGTCGCCAGTGAAACATCCAGAACGCATGGATGTCGTCATCTTCCGCGAGAACACCGAAGACGTCTATGCCGGAGTGGAATGGGAGCAGGGAACTGCCGAATGCGCCAAGCTTATCGAATTCCTCAATAAAGACATGCTGAAAGGCGGCAAGAAGCAGATTCGCCTCGACTCTGGTGTCGGCATCAAGCCGATCTCAGTCACTGGAACAAAACGTTTGGTTCGCATGGCAATCCAGCATGCTCTCGAAAACAAGTTAAAGACGGTTACGCTGGTCCACAAGGGCAACATCCAGAAATTCACCGAGGGAGCCTTCCGCAAATGGGGATACGAGATTGCCGTCCACGAATTTCGCGACAAGGTCGTCACTGAGCGAGAAAGCTGGATTCTCGACAATAAAGACAAGAATCCCGGTTTGACGGTTGCACAGAATGCCGAGTTGATCGAACCTGGCATGGAGTTCGCCCCGCCTTCGTTCCGGCAATCGGTTGAAAAAGAGGTGAAAGACGTTCTCGACACGATCTACTCCACGCACGGAAACGGCGCATGGAAGAAGAAGATCATGATCAACGACCGCATCGCCGACTCGATCTTCCAGCAGATCGTCACTCGTCCAGAGGAATACTCGGTGCTGGCTACGCCGAACCTCAACGGGGACTATATCTCCGACGCCGCCGCGGCCCAGGTGGGCGGACTGGGCATCGCTCCGGGAGCCAATATCGGCGATGGCTACGCGATCTTTGAAGCCACGCACGGCACGGCGCCAAAATATGCCGACAAAGACGTCATCAATCCGGGATCGGTGATGCTATCGGGTGTCATGATGTTCCGCCACCTCGGCTGGAATGAAGCTGCCGACCTGATCGAACAGAGTATGGAGCGCACCATCGAGCAAAAGAAGGTTACATACGATTTCGAGCGCCTCATGCCGGGCGCAACGAAAGTGAAGACGAGCGAATTTGCCGGATTCATGATCGAGAATATGGGAGCTGGTGTGTTGGTGTAGCACGATTGAGTGATTGAGCGATCGGGCCATTGAGCCACTTTCCGAACCCCTCCAAGCACGGAGATTTCCAATCGCAAAATCACACAATCACTCAATGACTCAATTTTCGAAAGGATTTTTCAATGCGTAAGAAAGTCACCATCGTAGGCTCAGGCAACGTCGGCGCCACCGCCGCTCACTGGATTTCTTCCAAGGAACTCGCGGATGTCGTTCTAATCGACATCGTTGAAGGCGTGCCCCAGGGTAAGGGACTCGACCTGCTCGAGGCCATGCCGATCGAGAA
>DATJWZ010000530.1:0-7497 GCA_035500795.1 Candidatus Eiseniibacteriota bacterium
GAGAAGATTTTGTGTGAATCAACAAAGCTCCCATCTTCGGCAACCGCGCCAATACGGTCGGCGTCGCCGTCAATCGCCAGTCCCGCATCACACTTCTCGCGAATAACAGTTTCTTCGAGCATCTTCGTGTGCGGGCGTATCGGCTCCGGATTGATTCCCGGGAAAAGCGGATTCAGTTCCTGCCGGATCGCTACACACTGCACGCCTCGCTCAGCGAAAATTCCGGGCAGAACTCCGCGACCAGAGCCATACATTGCATCCACGGCGAATTTGAACTTCGACTTTGCAATTAAATCCATGTCGGCAAACGCGCAAACCGCGGCAACATAAGCCTTCTTCAAATCGACTTCTTCAATCGGTGCTTTTGTACTTTTTGGGACGGCTCCCGCCACCAATTCGGCTTCAATTTTCTTCATGATCGTGGGCGTGGCTGACCCGCCGAAGTTTCCTTTGAACTTCACCCCATTCCAGTTCCACGGATTATGGCTGGACGTGATCATCACTCCGCCCGCGGCCCCTTGATGCTTCACTGCGTATGACACCGCAGGAGTAGGCGTGTAGTCGTTCGCCAGTTTCACCGGAACTCCTGCGGCTGAGATGACCTCAGCGACGATGTGGGCCGCCCGTGGTGATGCAAAACGGGCGTCATACCCAACAATCACGCCGCGTTTCGAATCTTCATTTTTCAAAACGTACGACGCGATCGCGCCGGCGACCCGGCTCACATTCTCAAAAGTGAAATCATCCGCGATGATTCCACGCCATCCATCGGTTCCAAACTTAATTTCCTCTACCATTGAGTTTCAAACTTCCAGTTTCCAGCTTCGAGCACCAATGTTAATTCGCCTTACTCCTCGAACTTGAACCTCAAAACATGAAACTTAGGTGAGCTTTCTCAGCTTCTTCTCGTCCAGATGTTTCACAACCTTGCCGACGTCTTGCGCGTGCTGGCGCGTTGTGATCAGCAGGGCATCCGGCGTATCCACAACCACCACGTCGCTTACTCCAACAGCCGCCACGAACTTCCCCGGCGCGTGCACATAGTTCCCGCGTGCGTTCAACAAGAACACGCCCGAGCCCGCGACGAGATTTCCTTCCTGCGGAGTCGTTTTCGCAACGTGATGCTCATGCAGCGCGGTCCAGGAACCCAGGTCGTTCCACCCGAAATCCGCGGGCAAGCAGAAAATGTTACTGCATTCCTCCCCTTTCGCCGACCGCGGCTCGAGCACAGCATAGTCCACGCTGATGTTCTCGCACTTGGGATACAACCTGCGAAAGGTGCCGGAAAATCTCGACGTTCCGTATGCAGACGCAATCTCCTCAAGGATAGGAGCCGTCTTCGGCAAGTGCTCATGCAGCGCGTCCGCAAGCGTTCGCGCGCTCCACAGAAACATCCCGCTGTTCCAGAAATAGTTTCCGGCTGCAAGAAACTCGGCAGCAGTCTCTGCGTTGGGCTTTTCCGTGAATCGACGAACTCTTAACGCATCGCCTTCGTACAACCCGCCGGCTTCGATATAGCCGTATCCGGTCTCCGCGCGGTTCGGTCGAATGCCAAGTACAACGATATTTTGTCCCGCCGCTGCAACGTTATTGCCGCGTTCGAGCGTCTCGCAATATCGCTTTTCATCTGCAATGACGTGATCGGACGGAAACATCCCGATGACCGCGTCGGGGTTTTCGCGCAAGAGCAAAAACGCCGCCAGCCCAATTGCCGGAGCAGTATTGCGTCCCACGGGCTCGGCCAGCACCTGCAGTTTCGGCAGCTTGGGCAATTGCCGCATGATAGCCGGACGCAGATCTTCGTTCGTGATGATCCAGAACTTTTTGGCTGCAGCCAGCGGCAGCAGGCGCGCCACAGTCTGCTGGATCATCGTCTGCTTGCCGTCCAATGCAAGCAGTTGCTTCGCGCGCTTCTTCCGGCTCAGCGGCCAGAAACGCGTGCCGCGTCCACCTGCCAGAATCACAGGATAGAAATTGGAATTCTTCGCCATGCTTACAAGTTCAAATTGCAGACCTTAGACCGCAAGTTTCCTGGACCTCATATTCGCCAGCTCATACGAAATCGGCAATCGCAAATCGACAATCAACAATTCTTAGAGTCTCGTCTCCGGCTCGGGAAAGCTCTCACCGGGTACGTACGCGCGCAGGAACTCAAGCATCCACTGCGGCCTAACGCCGAACTCTTCAATCGATGCGGGAATAACGACCGCATCCCCCTTCGCCAGTGTTACGGGCTCCATTCCGCGCGACTCAATTACTCCACAACCGTCGGCCGCGACCAGGATTTGCACAGAATTCTTTGACGTGTTGTCCCGCGTCCGGAGGCCTGAAATCGGTTCTTTGCATTCAAACATCTCTACGACAAAGTACGGCGCATTCACAAGCGTCGATTGCCGGTTCTTTCCGGCTTCACGCGGCGCCGGCCGCAAAACTTTCCCGGACTTCACTTTCTCTTTCACTGCGGCCATCCCATCTTTCAGATGCAATTCGCGGGGGCGTCCGTAATCGTACAAGCGATACGTCATATCGGACTGCTGCTGCGTCTCAACAATG
The DNA here is from genome assembly GCA_035500795.1 of Candidatus Eiseniibacteriota bacterium. GTDB lineage: Bacteria > Acidobacteriota > Terriglobia > Terriglobales > Acidobacteriaceae > Sulfotelmatobacter. Next base: position 2,554 of record DATJWZ010000530.1, read on the forward strand.
ATCGATCCAGGCCCGAGAGTGTGTACCGTACCGCCCGCGACGTAAATCATGTCACCGGCATAGACGTTCACCCAATTCAAAACCTCTTCTGCTCGCATCTGGTGGATCGCTTCTTCCAGTTGCGCGGCAGTGATTCCCGGTTTCAGTCCCAGCGCGATCTGCGATCCGGGCTTAGCGTGTGCCACATACCAGCATTCTGTCTTTCCCCAAGGCTCCCCAACGCGCAACGCTTGAGCATCATCCGGATGCACCTGAACCGAGAGCTTCTCGTGCGGGAAAAGAAATTTCAGCAGCAATGGAAACCTCTTCGGATCCCTCGCTGCGTTGCCGATCAGTTCCTGCTGATACTGCTGGCTCAATTGGGATAGCGTCTTCCCGGCAAGCGGACCATTCGAAACCTTACACTCGTCCCCAGTCAGCCACGCTTCTCCGATCTTCTCTCCGAACTTATGATTGGGATAAATCGGAGAAAGATCGTGCGTGCCCCACGGCCGCGGATCAAATCCCGGCTGCATCAGTAATGGATACAAGTTTCCCATTCGACAAAAAAGGCCGCTCGCCACGGAACGGCCGCCGAACCAAAGATTCCTCTGTGTAACCCTGTGATCCCTATGGTGAACTCTGTACTGCCTGCAGAAATCCAGATCTACAAGGCTGCAAGAAAACGCCGCATCCGCTCCAAGCCTCGATCCAGTTCGGCTTTGGAAGTTGCGTACGAGATTCGGATGTGGTCGGTAGTTCCAAATCCCTCACCCGGCACAGTTGCGACGTGGGCTTCCCGCAATAGCCTGCCGGCCACATCAGATGCAGATTTCAGCCCCCCGCGTCCAAGAAAAGATGAAATATTCGGGTAGGCGTAGAACGCCCCTTGGGGAAGCGTACACTTCACGCCCGGGATCGACCTGAGCCCCTCCACCACGTGATCGCGCAACAGGATGTACTCCTGCCGCATCTGCTCCACGCACTCCTGCGGACCCTTCAGCGCGGCAACCGCAGCCTTTTGCACAATTGACGTCGGATTCGACGTGGACTGGCTCTGCAGCTTTGCCATCGCACTCGTCACCGCCGCCGGCGCCAGGGCATATCCCAGCCGCCATCCCGTCATCGCGTATGTCTTTGAGAGCGACCCCAGCACGACCATGCGCTCCTTGTACTCGCGGAGCGAGCCGACGGAGAAATTCTTGTCTGTGTAATTCAGGTAGACGTAGCATTCATCCGATAACACCCAGATGCCGCGTTGGTGCGCCAGCCGAACAACTTCCGTCATGTCCTCCGGCTTCATCACCGCGCCCGAAGGATTCGAAGGCGAATTCAGAATGATGACCTTGGTCCGCGAAGTCACGAGCCTCGAAACCATCTCAGCCGTAACGCGAAAATTCTGCGACTCATCCGATTCGAGCAGAACGGGCATCCCACCGGCATATCGGATGATGTCCTTGAACGAAACCCAGTAGGGGACAGGCAGGATCACTTCATCGCCATGATCCACCAGTACCTGAATCGCGTTGAATAGCGCATGCTTTCCGCCGGTCGAAGCAATCACTTCCTCGCGCCGATAGTCGGAATCAAAATCAACGTTATGCCGGTGCGCAATCGCGTCGCGCAGCTCGGCCGTGCCCGCGACGGCCGTGTACTTGGTGAAATTCCCCTGGATCGCACCGATCGCCGCGTCCTTAATGTGCTGAGGCGTCGAAAAGTGCGGTTCGCCCGCGCCGAAATCCACCACGTCGATTCCCTGCGAACGCAGCTTGTCCGCCTCTGCCACCACAGCCATGGTGGCCGAGGGCTCAATCCGGTTGATTCTCTGGGTGAGTTTCACCGCTTCTGCAGTTGCCGTCGTCATGCCTTCTTTTTCCTTCTCCTGGGTACTTCAATGAGTTGTGCATCGCGCAGTTTGTACGCGGGATCCAGTTTCTCCCGCAATTTTTGTTCAACGAACTCCGGAACCAGTCCTTTGACCGGGCCGCCCGCTTGCGCAACTTCGCGCACCAGCCGCGAACTGACATACGAATACTTGTCCGCCGGCATCATGAACACAGTCTCAAGCGTCGGCTCCAGCTTGCGGTTCATGAGCGCCATCTGCAATTCATATTCATAATCGCTGATGGCCCGTATCCCCCGCAGCACGCAGGTTGCTTCAATCGATTTCGCGTACTCCACCATCAGGCCGTCAAACGTATCAATCCGCACATTCGGCAGATCGGCCGTCAGAGCTTGCAGCATCTCCAGCCGCTCGCCCACGCTGAACATCGGAACCTTTTCCGAGTTCCTCAGAATTGCGACGACCAGTTCTTCAAAAATCTTGCTCCCTCGTTGAATCAAATCGAGGTGCCCATTCGTCGGCGGATCAAACGACCCCGGATAAATAGCTGTGCCCTTATTCAATCTCCCTCACTGGAACGGCGCGGTTCAGCAGAGTGAACGACGGTAGAGCAATGTAAGAGATTCTATGCGGGCAGGACCAACAATGGCAATGAGAGGAAATAGAATGGGCCAGGGAAATTCGGCGTTCTCCGTACTTCGAATGGAACCAGCGCCGCTCAGCGGGACAAAGAGCGGGCGGTCACATGGACGCATGCGCCACCGTGGAAGAGCGGCCCTTTAAGGGCCGCGTTCAGATGGATATATCATTATTTGAATTCCGGGCTTCAGCCCGCGCGCATGCCGAGTGAGACTACCAGCACCCGGGAGACCCGGGCGCGGCTCCGTGAGAGAGTGTCAGCCGCGCCCGGAGGCAACGAGAAAAGCCTATCGTCGAGCCGCCGCAATCGGAGCTTTCGGAACGTCGGTCCCGGTCGGCATAGTCGTGACCCGTCCAGTGGCCGCGCCATTGGTCGGCGTAGCCGCAGGCGCCGGAGTCGCCGGTATCAATCCCAGCGCCTTCCGCACTTCCGTATCCAGCTTTGCCAGTACGTCCTTATTATCTTTCAGGAACTGCCGCGCATTTTCCCGCCCCTGGCCGATCCGCTCGCCCTTGTAGCTGTACCACGACCCGGATTTCTCGACGATGTTGTGGTTCGCCGCCAGATCGAGCAGATCGCCCTCGCGCGAAATGCCTTCGCCATAAAGAATGTCGAATTCGGCGTCGCGGAACGGTGGCGCCACTTTGTTCTTCACTATTTTCACCTTGGTCCGCGATCCGATCACGACGTCGCCTTCCTTGACCGCCGCAATGCGCCGGATGTCGATTCTTACCGACGAATAGAACTTCAGCGCCTTGCCGCCCGTCGTTGTCTCGGGATTGCCGAACATCACGCCAATCTTTTCGCGAATCTGGTTGATAAAGATCAGACAGGTTCGCGACTTCGCGACCGTGCCAGTCAATTTGCGCAGGGCCTGCGACATCAGCCGCGCCTGCAATCCCATATGGCTGTCGCCCATTTCGCCGTCGAGTTCGGCCTTCGGCACCAGCGCCGCGACCGAGTCGACCACCAACACATCCATCGCATTCGAGCGCACCAGCGCTTCTGTGATCTCCAGCGCCTGCTCGCCATAATCCGGCTGCGAGACGAGAAGATTGTCGACGTCCACTCCCAACTTTTTCGCATATCCCGGGTCGAGCGCATGTTCTGCATCGATGAACCCGGCCATGCCACCGGTCTTCTGCGCCTCTGCGATGACCTGTAAAGTGATTGTCGTTTTGCCCGAAGACTCCGGCCCGAACACTTCAATCACACGTCCTCGTGGGAAGCCGCCTACACCGAGCGCGGCGTCGAACGAAATCGACCCCGTCGGGATCACCGCAATCGGCAAGATCGCATCCTTCGACCCCAACCGCATGATCGATCCCTTCCCGAACTGCTTCTCGATTTGCGATACCGCCAGATCGATCGCCTTGCCCCGCTCGTCTGCCATGGAAGTGGCTCCTTTTGATAAGTGCGCCTATGAATACTTTCTAATCTGGCCGGATTATACATACGATTCTAAGCGAAGAAAAGGCGAATCTATAAAATTAACCTGTGGAAGGTTCCAAAATGGGCAGAAATGGAGTGGTTCGCTGTTGCCTGAATGTGGCGCGGGCGCCTCGCCCGCGAACTCTCACTACGAGCAGAATGACGAGAACCCAACATACTAGCCAGAGCGAAATCGGGCTAACGTTGTAGCAAGTCCACCGGCGCATTCACATCATGCACCCGGAAATACTTCGCCAGCGCCGGATACTTCCTCGCCACCGCTTCATACATCGCATATGCGACATTGCGATAGGACACGTGTCCCGCAGGCGTAGTCCGCAACTCAGAGATATAAACTGCCTCAGCAAAGTCCATCTTGAACAGCGCTCGCTTTCGGAATGCTAGGGGGATCGCGTATTGCGAATTCTCTTCGGCTTCGGGAGTTCCGCGCGAAGCCAACTTCTCGACCGCCGACTGGACCCGACGCATAGCGGCCTCAAACTGCCCGCGCACGCCGGCATCTTCCATATCCATCAGCATTTCGAAGCCATGCTGGGTCGTGAATCCCTGCATCACCTGGATACAGCGCCGGTGCCGATGCATATCGCGGAATCCGCCCGTATCCATCAGGATGTCAAAGCGGAACTGCTGTCCTGCTCGAAATCCTCGGAGCATCTCGTCATGCTTCCCGCGATGATTCAGGCCAATGTCGATGATCTCCCGCCGCCGCCGCTCACCCGCCACCTGCACCATCTGCCGAATTTGCCGATACGAATGATGCGAGTGCTCGTACAACAAAGTCGTCGCAATCTCCACTTCCAGCGGTTCTTCGTCGAGCAGATCAACGATCGCCTTCGAAGCCGCAACCGGCTCCGAAGCCATTAACTCTCGTGCGGCTTGCCGCAACTCCCGCCGCGTTTCCATCTCATACGCGTTCGGATCCGCATACTTCACCAGCGTCGGCGCAACTCGCACCTCTCGCAACAACTCCTGCTCCGCCCGCGCGCCCAACTCCGGATTCACCGCCCGAATCTGCGCGACCAAATCTTGC
>DATJWZ010000531.1:0-5406 GCA_035500795.1 Candidatus Eiseniibacteriota bacterium
GCAAAATCGTGAAAACCGCGTTCATACGCTGCCGCCAGAACAGCTCCAAGACGCTTAAGGTCCACATCCGAAGGACGCACGTCATGATGAGCCGGCATGGTGAGCTTCCGAACATCGTTTAACGTCGAATCAGGGTGCGCCTTTGCGATGTCCAGGATTGCCCGCTGGGCCGAAGATGCCGGAGCCGCCACCAGATTCATAATCTCTCCCTGGTGCTCACCGACAACGGCACTATGAGGTTCGCTCACAAAATCCTTCACCGTTCCGGAATGCCAGTGATAGCGGCGCGCAAGCCCGGTGGCATCATTCAATCCCTGCTGGACAATCGCCCACTCTCCCGTTGAACTAAGCACAAAGCCGTGAAGATAGATCTGAAAGCCGTCAGCAATCGCATTGTTATCAACGCGGGCAGCAAGGCGGCTCGCCCGAACTAGCGATTCCCCATCCAGACCGGTGCGGTCAGCGTAACTACGAAGCTCATCAGGCGTGTTTCGCGAGTGTCGGCCGCGCCCACCGCAGACGCAAACGCCGAGTTCCTGGCTGCGAGGATTCAATCCTCTCTTCAGCGCTCCCAGCACCGAAGTCGTGATTCCAGACGAGTGCCAGTCCATACCCATGACACTTCCGAGAGCCTGAAACCAGAACGGATCGGACAGACGGGTCAAGAAAGCCGAAGCACCATAGTGATGAACGACATTTTCAGAGATCGCTGTGCCGAGCAGAGTCATTCGGTCGGCAAGCCATTTAGGGACACTGCCGCCATGAAGAGGAAGATCGGCAATGCCAGAGCGCTGCACCTTTTTATTGTAATCGGCACGTGGGTTACGCTTTTTTGAGTTCTTGCGCAGAATCCACTTGGGGCGCAGTAGAATATGCGCAAATCCTGAATTCACAAAAAGGACAAGCCTATGATTCACCTCAAGATCAATGGCTCGGCGCAGACGTTTGACGGCGATCCAGAGATGCCCCTGTTGTGGTATCTCCGAGACATTCTGGGAATGACTGGCACCAAGTACGGATGCGGCATGGCGCTCTGCGGGTCATGCACGGTGTTGGAGAATGGCAAAGCGATCCGCTCATGTACGAAGCCGATGAGCGCGCTGAACGGCGCGAATATCACGACCATCGAAGGGATCTCGACGCACGGGCCGCATGTAGTGCAGAAAGCCTGGGCGGAGGTTAATGTGCCCCAGTGCGGATACTGCCAGCCCGGGCAGATTATGCAGGCGGTCTCGCTGCTCTCTTCGAAGCCGCATCCTTCCGATCAGGATATTGATGACGAAATGGCTGGCAATATCTGCCGCTGCGGAACCTACCAGCGCATTCGGGCCGCGATCAAGGAAGCGGCAAAGGAGACCGCATGATCACCATTGAGAATGTTACGCGCCGAAGCTTTCTCCAGGAAGTATTCTCGGCCAGCGCATTTGTACTCTGCGCGACGAAATCTCCTTTTCTGACCAAGGCTACCGCGGGCCGAACGATCACCAACGTGACGGCGCTCACGCCCGGCTCTGTGCCCACGATTGATGCGACCGCATTCCATCCCAGCATTTTTCTGGGAATTCAGCCCGACGGGGCTGTCCTGATCGTCGCGCATCGCACGGAGATGGGGAATGGTGTCCGCACAAGCCTGCCGCGCGTCATCGCCGACGAACTCGACGCCGACTGGTCGCGCGTCCAGGTAATTCAGGGCGACGGTGACGAGCGCTATGGATCACAAGATACTGATGGATCGCACTCGATTCGAGAATTCTTCGATACGCTGCGCGAAACGGGAGCCACCGCTCGTCTGATGCTGATCCGCGCAGCCGCTCAGCACTGGGGAGTTCCGGAATCCCAGTGTGTGGCAGATCCGCCCCATTTTGTTTCCCATAAGGCATCGAACAGAACCATCGGTTATGGCGAGCTCGCGGCATTGGCGACGAAGCAACCCGTTCCAAAGACAGAAGACGTAAAGCTCAAGCAACCATCGGAGTGGCGCTACATCGGCAAGCCTGCCCCGGGATATGACGTCATGGACGTCTGTGCGGGCAAGCCGCTCTACGGGATGGATGTGCGGGTCGACGGAATGCTCTACGCGGCTATCGCGCATCCGCCAGTGCTAGGTGGAAAAGTACAATCAGTCGACGATTCCTCGGCTCTGCAAGTGAAAGGTGTCAAGAAGACGATTCCGATCGCTCCCTTCACGCCTCCTCATCAGTTCCAGCCCTTGGGCGGAATAGCAGTCATCGCAGACAACACTTGGTCCGCCTTCAAGGGTCGCGACAAACTTAGAATCGAGTGGGACAACGGCTCCCACGCCGTCTACACGTCTGCCGATTACAAAAAGCAACTGCAAGAGACCGCGCGCCAGCCAGGCAAAGTCGTACATACAACGGGGAATCCCGACGCCGAATTTGCCAAAGCCGGCAAGGTCATCGAGGCGGAATACTATGCGCCGCATCTCGCGCACGCCTCAATGGAACCTCCCGTAGCCACTGCGGACGTGCAGGCAGACAAAGTAACCGTGTGGTCGCCCACCCAGAACCCAGTAGGCGTACAGGAAGAAGTCGCCAAGGCTCTCGGCATGAAGAAGGAGCAAGTCACCTGCCATGTGACCTTCCTGGGTGGCGGCTTCGGCCGGAAATCGAAACCCGACTACGCCGTCGAAGCCGCGGTGCTTTCAAAGAAAACGGGAAAGCCGGTGAAGGTCGTCTGGAGCCGCGAAGAAGATATCAAGTTCGACTACTTCCATTCGGTCGCGGCCATGTACATCAAAGCGTCTGTCGACGAGAAAGGTATGCCGAAAGCTTGGCTGCAGCGCTCGGTCTTTCCTCCTATTTCCTCTACCTTCGATAAAGACGCCGTCTATGGCAGCGAAGGCGAGATGTCGTTGGGCTGGAATGTTATCCCGTTCGACGTGCCGAATTTCCGCTCGGAAAACGGAAAGGCCGCGTACCACGTCCGCATCGGTTGGCTGCGCTCGGTAGCGAACATCTATCACGCCTTTGCCGTGCAGACTTTCGCGAATGAACTAGCTTACGCGGCTGGGCGCGATCCATACGACTATCTCCTGGCTCTGATCGGATCAGGCAAGAAAATCGAAGCGGATCAGGAGAAAGAGATCGAAGGCAAATATCCGTATGACACAGCGCGGCTGCGGCGAGTTACCGAAATCGCCGCCGATAAAGCTGGATGGGGAAAAAAGAAACCAGGAAACGGATGGGGCATGGGCATCGCCGTCCATCGCAGCTTCTTGACCTACGTCGCAAGCGTGGTCGAGGTCGAAGTCGATAGCAGCGGCGCGGTTCGAATTCCGCGGGTAACGACCGCAGTCGATGCGGGGATCGTCGTAAATCCTGACATGGTTCGCTCACAGTTCCAGGGCGCGGCAGTTTTTGGAACGAGCCTCGCGCGCACCGGAGAGATTACAGCCACCAATGGCGTGATCGATCAATCCAACTTCCACGACTACCAAGTCGCACGCATGAACGACGCGCCTGTCTACGTGGATGTACACATTGTGGAGAGCTCCGCTCCACCGGCGGGTGTTGGAGAGCCGGGAGTACCTCCGATTGCTCCAGCTATCTGCAATGCAATTTATTCGGCCACGGGAAAGCGTGTGCGCGAACTTCCGCTGGCACGAAACGGCTTCGCATAAAAGAAGGAGCCGCGCAAGCAGCTCCTTGTATCTTCTTCTTTCAAAAATTACTGTGTTATTTTGCCTCGTAAAATCGTGATCGACGCTTTCGGGAGCAGATAAAGCGTCTCCGCGCTTCCCTGCACCGTCGATCTCGATGGCGGCCCATCCGGATCGGCGTGTCCACCAACTCCTTCCTGGTGCCATTCATATTCGTTCGAGCCAAACGTGATCCGCTCGACATTTCCAGAAAAGAACTGCGCCGATCTCCCCACTCCATCAAAGGCGATCTTCACCGGATGATCGTTCGACTGATCGCGGTTCACGAGCATCAAAGCCCACTGACCATCCGGTCTTTGAATCGCATACGAGGTGACGAGGACATTTCCGGCTGCGTCGGCAAGGTCGCTATCCGCTTTGAACTGCTTGTGCGGAGCATCGATGGGCTGCACCCATTCCTTGGTAATGAGTTGAGCCGCAATGTATTGCGGTGGATATCCAATAACTTTGTAATCTTGATCGATCCAAAGGAAATTACCAAAACCGCTCTGTTCTCGCGGATACGGCATGTAATGGAAATAGTAGGTCGCGCCTGCGCCTTCGGCCATCATGCTGCCAACGTAGTCGGCAAGCCAGAGGCCGCTCTTCACCGTCGAAGGTGGCGCTCCTCCACCGATATTTCCTTCCGTCATGAAGAACGGAATATTCGCTGGCACTCCGTTATCTTTCCAGACCTGTACTATGTGCTTCACATATTCCGGTTCGGGATACAGATCGGCCCATGAATAGCTCGGGCGATCCTGATACGGATAATGCTCGAACGAGAAGAAAGTGAAGTCGTTCAGCCGCCCGTGCGCCTTCAGGTAATCGACAAAGCGTCCGATCCACGACACTTTGCCGTTCACATCGGGCCACACTTCGACATCGCCAAATGTGCCCTCAAACGGCGGACCGCCGAGTTTCGCTTCAGGAACGAGTTTGTGAATCGCGGTTGCGAACTGAAGATACAGCGTGGCGTAGTCTTCCGGCAGCATATGCTGGCCGTCGGCTTCTTCGCCCATCTCAACGTACGAGATTGGGTAATGCCTCTTGTACAAATACGCAATCTCGTTTGCGGCATCTTCCGGTGTGGCATAGAGCATGGCGATAGGAACCATTGTCGGCAGCCCGCGCGTCACTCCGCAATTGAAGAAAAAGTCGAATCCAACTTGATCTCCGCGGTTGTGGTCGAGATCGGACGCCGCATGCCAGGGATCCACCGATGACGGCCACGTCACCGTCTGATTCCGGCTTGGAAAGTGCGTGACGTAATCATTAAACGAACCATCCTTCGAGAGTGCGCCAACATAGAGTTCGTTGATCGCGTACCCCACGCAGTTGCGCTTGTCGGCCGAACCATGCGTGTCGCAGGTGTTCGATGACTCCGTCATCCATATCCGCAAATAGCGAACCGGAATCATCCAGTCAACGAGCTTTAGAGTAACCGTGCCGCCTTCCCCCTCGGTGATATTGCCGAGCGGATACGTCTGCCAGGTCCCCTTCGTCGTCCCGTCGTAAAAAGGCTCCAGCTCGCCCGTCCAGAACTGTACGGCGTACTTCTTCGCGTACGGGTCCGCCCAGGCAATCCGAATCGCATTCACATCGATCTTCGTCCCGAGATCAATCATGACCCATTGCGGATGCAGCGAATCGTCTTCGCCCGTGAAAGCCTTCGTCAGATATGGATTGCTCTTCCAATAAGAATGGATATCGCCATCGGTGAGCCGCGACCATCCGTTGCCGTCGCC
>DATJWZ010000532.1:0-10684 GCA_035500795.1 Candidatus Eiseniibacteriota bacterium
GAAGTGGAACGCCTGCGTTCGCTGCTCCCAGCCATTCAGGCATCTCTGCTCGCCGAACGTGCTCGCCTCGAACACGAACGTGAGCGTCTCAACGGCGCCGCGGCCTGGGCGCAAGCCTCACTTCAGACACTTGCGAAGTAAACCTCGCAGGTCCGTCCGCTGCTTGATCCGATCGCTACTTGATGAAGTTAAACAGATTGGTCTGCTGAGTCTGCGCAATCGCTTCAAGCGTAGCCTGACGTGACGTCTGCGCACTCACCAGGTCGCTCACAACTTTCGCCAGGTCGGTTCCTGCAATCGTGTTCTGCTGCTGGGCCAGCTGCGTGGTTTCGCTGTTCAAGAACGTCTGCTGGGAGTTGAGTTGGTTCACGGCATTGCCATAGAACACGCGCTGCGCGCTGATGTGATTGTAAGAGTCGCTCACCTCTGAGACGGCGGTGTCAATGTTCGTTCCCGATTGCAAACTGGTGACAAGATCCTGGATCGCCTGGAACATATCGGTGCCATTGCCGGAGAACAGCTGAGAGCCAGGCAAGTTGGATTCGACCGCCAGGTGATTGCCGATCGTGACCTGGTTCACCGTGGAGTTTCCCTCATAGCGCACGCCCGATGGGCTGGTGGAGTCGACAACATACGGGGCCGCTTGTGTGGCTGTGCCCGCGAAGACAAACTTCCCCTGATACGAAAGATTGGCAAGGTTCACCAGATCGGATTGAATGCCTTGCACCTCGCTGGCGATCGCGGCACGGTCGGAATCATTGAGCGTGCCGTTGGCGCCCTCCGTTCCCAGGCTGATGGCGCGTTGCAAGGAAGTGATCACCGAGTTCAAAGCGGAGTCGGCATTTTGCAGTTCGCCGGCCACTCCACTCGCGCTGCGGAGAAACTGGTCCGCTTCTGCTGTCTGGCCTACATTCCGCACTAGCATCGCGGCGCCGGCGGGATTGTCGGACGGCGTGTTGATCGTTTGCCCGGATGATATCTGCTCCAGGTCTGTGTTGATCAGCTGCTGCGTCTGGGAAACAGCGGAAAGCAGGTCGGGAAGCGGATTGGGATTCACTCGCATAAGTTTATGAGGACTTCATGTTGATTACGGTCTCGAGCATGCTGTTGATGGTGCTGACCACCTGCGCCGATGCCGCATAGGCCTGTTGATAGCGCATCAGGTTCGCTGCCTCTTCATCCAGAGAAACGCCGGACACTGAAGAGCGCTGGTCATTGAGCTGTTGCAGAACGAGATTAGACGCACTCTGCTCTGCGTTCGCATTCGAGGCAGCATTCCCCACATTGAATACAATGCCCGAGTAATAATCCGTGGGGCTTTGCCCGTTGATCACCGCCTGGTTCCGCAGCGCATACATGGCCTCGATGTTGCCATTGCTGCCTTGCGTGCCGTCGGAACTGGCCGCTACCAGTGCAGGATCTGTGATCGCGACTGATAGAGAGGAAGCGGCTCCGGCGCCCGACGCGGGCGGCGCGTTGAAAAGACTCACTCCGGCGCTTCCGTTCAAGTCGTAGCCGGCAGTCTGCACGCCATTGACCGCGTTCGCAAAACCCGCCGCCAGAGTGTCAAGTTGACTTTGAATTCCGGGAAGTTGCTGATCGCGTGCCTGGATCAAACCACCGAGTTGACCGGAAATGATCGTCGAGGTGATGTCCTGCCCCTGCGCAAAAACGTGATGCACCCCCGAGGAATCTATTTGGGTGGAAAGACCGAAGCTCTGTTGGCCGGCTACCAGGGCGGTTCCATTGGCAGTCGTCAGCGTAATCGTGTTGTCGGTTGGAATGACTGAAACGTCGACCAGCACCGAGAGTTGATCGATCAGTTGCGTGCGCTGGTCGAGAAAGGTTCCAGCACTCTGGCCGGCGTTTTGGAGCCGGCTTATCTGCGTATTCAGCTGGGCGATTTGGGACGTCAGCTGGTTGATCTGGCTGACGGTCTGCTCAACGCTTCCATCCAGATTGTTACGCTGCGAAGCCAGATTGTTCGATGCAACATTGAAAGCCGCAGCAACATTGCCCGCCGCAGTAAGAACGCCCTGACGCAGCGACAGGTCCGCCGGACTGGTCGAGAGTTGGTTGACGCTATCGAAGAAATTCGAGATCGCCGTGCCAATATCGCCGCTGGTGCTGGTAAAGCTGGTTTGCGCCTCCGTCAGCGCCGAAACCAGCGCGCCCAACTGGCCCTGTGTCTGCGTCTCCTGTTGAATCTGCGATTCGAGAATGGGATCGCGCATGCTGGCGATCGATTGCAGATCCACTCCTGTGCCCAGCGTAAGTTGCCCCATGACCACGGGATCTTTGGTCACCAATACCGGAACTTCCCGCGTGTAGCCGGGAGTGTTCACATTCGCGACGTTGTTGGTCGTGGCCTCAAGCGCTCCCTGTTCGGCCGAAAGTCCGCTGAGCGCCGTGGCGAGACTGGATGTAAGGCTCGACATGGAATCAGACCTCCTTGTGTAACACAGCACGACGCGGCTCTCCGGCACCGGGCCGCGGTACGTAAGTCCCTTCCGCTCCAGCCAACAGATTCGACAGTACGCGCAGCGATCGTTGCGCCCGGCGCAAAAGTCCCAGTTGCACTCGGCAAAGATGAATTACCCTCGAGCAACCCGCTTGCGGCGTGTTCCCGCCGAGGGTCAAATCGTCGAGGGATTCAGCAAGAACTTGGCTCAACGACGCCTGAAGCGCCGTCTGTTCCTCCAACTTCTCCAGATCGAGGAGCAAGAGCGCTTGCTGTCCAGCGTGCAGACTCCACTCCAATTGGGAGATCAGCTCAGGGAGGTCCGGCCGAATTTCGGCGCGCTTTGTGTGGTCAGAGTCTGAAGAAAAATCAGTCATCGATTCACGCCAGCGAGTCGAGTTGATGCTCCGGGGTTTCAACCGGTACCTCTGGGTCAGAGTTCGACGCTTGCTCAGTAGCCCTTCGGCGGCGTGATCTGCGATACCGAGGCCACGACGTATCCTGAGCTTCCGGGCCAGACGGCTCCAGGGCTGCCGCCGCAGCATTCACCATCGGGCTTCCGCTCTCGGCCATGACGCTTACGCCGCTCTAATCAATCTCAACCCTGCCGCCGCAGCTCAGGCCGTCCGGCTCAGAAACATCTCCGACATCATTCCCTGTGCGGTGTTGGCTGCGTCCAGCCGGTATTGACCGCTCTGCACCGCTTCCCGCAATGCGTTAATCTTGGCCTCGCGAACTTCCGGCAACTGCGACGCTTGTGCCGCCAATGCCTGCACCTGAATGTGTGCGCCAGACAGCTGTGCCTGGTCTGCCTGGGGCTCAACCCTCGCAGAAGAGTTATTCGCCTGACTCGTTTGCTTGTCGCGACCCGTTTCTGGGGTTTGTTGCGTCCCGAAATATGGATTGATTCTCATCTCAACTCCTCCCCCTGAATCACCCTTGCAATTCAACTATCGGTCGCGCCTTAAATTACTTTAATTCTCGGACTCCCTGCCCTTTCTCTCTCGATCCCTACAACCTCTTATCTCACTCATCGGCATCAAGGATTGAAACTTTAGGCCGATGCTTCTGCAAAGCGCTTGCTTTTAAATGGGTTAGTCCAATTACCTCTTTTCCCGATGGAGATTACTTGCGGGTGCACTTGCAGCTGCGCGTTCTTCGGGCACAATCGCGGCGACTGACCACTGCCCCCGCCCTAGCAATACGCCGGTCATATAATCGGTAGCGGATGAGCTTCTCGCATCGACTCTTATACGCAGTTTTCCTTCTGGCACTCTTAGCCAGTCTCGTCTTCTCGCAGGAGCCCAAGGCGACTCAGGACTCTTTCGCCGCGCACCTGCAGAAGGCAAAGCAGTACCTCGACCAAAAGCGCCCCGATCTCGCCATTCCCGAATTGCAGGCTGCTGCGGCCATGGAGCCCGATAATTTTGAGACGCAAGGAAACCTGGGCGTCCTCTTATATTTCCAGGGCAAGACCACCGACGCGATTCCCCATCTCCGTGCTGCCGTAAACGCTCAGCCGGGCCTGGGCAAAATTCAGGGTCTCCTCGGACTCGCGGAAGTTCGCACCCAGGACTTTCAACAGGGACGCAAGGACCTCGAAGCAGCCTTTCCCCTGATCGCGGAACCAAAATTCAAAATTGAAGTCGGATTAGAACTCGCCAGCTTGCAGACGCAAGCCGGCGATCTGGACCAGGCAAGCACCGTCGTGACCCAATTGCGCAAGGTCGCACCCGACGACCCTGAGGTCCTTTACGCCGCCTACCGGACTTATTCCGATCTGATGGGAGAGTCCATGCTCGCGCTATCGATCGCCGCGCCCGATTCAGCGCAGATGCATCAAATTTTGGCGCACGAACAAAATCGGCAGGGCAACGCGGCAGGTGCGATCGAACAGCTGCGCAAAGCTCTGACGATCAATCCACATCTTCCGGGAGCCCACTTCGAACTCGCAGAGCTCCTTCGTTTCTCCCAAGACAACACGATGAAGAAACAGGCTGAGTCGGAATATCGAGCGGCGCTGAAGGACAATCCCCAGGACGAGAAGGCAATCCTCCGCCTTGCCGAACTCGACGCACAAAAAGGAGACATTCCGGAGTCTTTCAAGGGATATACCAGAGCCGTTGAGCTACAGCCCTCCGACGCTGATGCGAAGCTAGGGCTTGCCAAAACCCTGATCGCCATGAACGAGAACGACAAGGCGCTGAAGCTTTTGGAAGAAACGGTGCAACTGGACCCCACAAATGCGACGGCTCACTACCGCCTGGGTTCCATGTACCGCGAGATGGGCCGTACCGACGATTCCAGGAAACAGATTGAGCTGTATAAGAAGTACAAAGATATGAAAGCGAAGTTGCAGGCGCTCTACAAGGAACTGCAGATCCAGCCCAAAGAAGCCAGCGCGGATGAGCCCGAGCAAAAATAATCTTAGAGAGCGGCCCGGCTTCAGAAGTGTTTGCCTGCTGATAACCGCTTTCTGCCTCGCGTTAGCGATGTTCTCCATAACAGCCTCGGCGCAGATGGGCACTGCCACTCCCCTTTCGCCGAAAGAACGCGCCAAAGCCGAAGAAGAGAAGAAAGCAACAGGACAACTCCCGAATTATCCGCAACTGGTGGATATCACTGCGTCAACGGGCATCCATTTCGAGCACATATCCAGCCCTGAAGCCCGCTACATCCCGGAATCGATGAGCGGCGGAGTCGCGCTGATCGACTACGACCGCGACGGCTGGCCCGACATTTACTTCACCAACGCCCAGACCGTGGACATGGCGCTCCACAATCAGAAGAGCCGGAGCGCTCTTTATCACAACAATCACGATGGAACATTTACAGACGTTACCGACAAAGCTGGCGTCGGCTACCCCTGCTGGGCTTTCGGCGCGTCCGTCGGAGATTACGACAACGATGGCTGGCCCGATTTAATCGTGAGTTGCCTGCAAGGAGTTGTCCTTTATCACAACAACGGAGACGGCACGTTCACCGACGCAACCAAAGCCAGTGGTCTGGCCAGCGATTCTGGCTGGACCACCGGCGCGACCTTCGGCGATTACGACAACGACGGCTACGTCGATTTATTTGTCTCTCACTACGTCGATTTCCATCTCGATGATCTCCCGGTCTTCGGATCGAGCAAATCCTGCAAATATCTGGGTCTCGACGTGCAGTGTGGCCCGCGCGGATTGAAAGGACTGCCCGACCGTCTGTATCACAACAATGGCGATGGGACATTCACCGACGTCTCGAGGAAGGCCGGTGTGGATGATCCCGAGCGCCGTTACGGCCTGACCGCGATCTGGACCGACTTCAACAATGACGGCAAGCTGGATCTGTTCGTCACCAATGACAGCCAGGCAAACTATCTGTATCAAGGCGACGGAAAGGGCAAGTTCGACGATGTCGCACTCATCTCGGGTGTGTCGGCCAACGAAGACGGACTCGAGCAAGCCAACATGGGTGTCGCTCTCGGCGATTTCCTGCATACCGGACGCCTCTCGCTGCTCTTGTCACACTTCGATATCGAGTACGCCGCACTCTACCGCAATGACGGCGCCATGAACTTCTCGGACACCTCGATCGCGTCTGGCATCGCGCGCGGCACCCAGGGCTATGTCGGATGGGGAGACGCCTTCGTCGATTTCGATAACGACGGCTGGCTCGATTTTTTCCTGGTGAACGGTCACGTCTATCCTCAAGTCGATACCCTGCATCGCTCCACCGGCTATCGCGAACCGAAGTCTCTGTTCCTCAATCAGCACGATGGAACTTTTCAAAATGTGAGTCGCCGAGTCGGACAGGCCCTACAGGAGCAGCAGGTTAGCCGCGGCCTAGCGATTGGCGACTTATTTAATGACGGACACCTCGAAGCCGTTGTGGAGAATCTGGTGGGCGGGCCGATGATTCTGCGGCCGGAAGGCGGTCCGAAGAACCATTGGATCAGCTTTCAACTCGAAGGCACAAAGTGCAACCGCCTCGCTCTGAATGCACGCGTCCGCGCGGTTGCCGGAGATCTGGTTCAACTTGGCGAAGTACTAGGCGGCGCAAGCTATCTTTCGCAGCATGATTTGCGCTTACACTTCGGCCTTGGCAATCACGCCCGACTCGATCAGGCGGAAGTCCTTTGGCCAGACGGCAAGCGCGAAGTGCTTTCAAACCTCGCGGCTGACATGTTCTATGTGATACGTGAAGGCGAGGGCGTGGTCGCAACCAAAGCCGCGGAAACACCGAAGCTTCCATGAGCTCTAAGAATTTGTCACCACGAGTCGCGAAGCGACGAAGGAGGAATCTGCTGCTCGTCGGCAGCACCGCACTGTCGGCGTTCCTCGCCATCATTACGCCCGCTGCCGCGCAGACTACTCATCCCGCTGACTCCGAGATGATGCGCCAGGTTCGTCAAGCCGTAAGCCTCGCCGAACATGGAGATCAACAGCAGGCGATGACCATCGCGCAGCAGTTGCTGGCGCGCGATCCAAAGTTCGTCCCCGCGCTAAAACTCAAAGCGATGCTGCTGGAAGAATCCGGCCAGAACACCCAGGCTGCAGCCGCGTATGAAGACGCGCTGAACCTGGCGCCAAAGGATCCCGACCTCCTGCTGAAAACTGGCATCTACAAACTCACCTCACGTGATGTCTCGCAGGCCATCAGACTCCTGCTACGCTGCACGAAACTCAGCCCCGCCGATGCTGATGCTCATTACTACCTCGCTCAGGCCTACCACCTCAACAACCAGGACGACCTCGCATTAGCGGCAATCCATCAGAGCGAGAAACTCGATCCTAAGAATCCATCAGTCTGGCAGAAATACGGCGAACTTCTGTGCAGCACCGGAGACTGTGCCGGAGGCCTTCGTTGGCTCACGAGGGCGCAACAAGCCGACGCAACCCTTCCGCGTCTTGATTACGACATAGCCGTCGCCAACTTCCAACTGATGGACCTTCCTGGAACAATTGAGCACGCAAGTCGCGCCCTTCAAGCCCATCCGGACGATTTGAAGGCGCTACGCCTGCTCGCCACAGCGAACGTAAAACTCGCCCGCTGGCAGGAAGCCGACGCGGCGTTCAATAAGTTCCTCACGTTCGAGCCCGGCGACCTTGAAGCATTGCTCGGTGCAGGTCAGTGCGAAGTGGAGTTGAAAAACTACTCCATCGCAATCGAGAAACTGCAGTCGGCCCTGCGGCTCGATCCCACCCGGCTGCTCGCCCATTTCTATCTCTCGCGCGCCTACGCCGCCATGGGCCGCGACGACGATGCCCAGCACGAGGCCGCTCTTCATCAGTTGATGATGGAACAGGCCACGTTCGTTCGCTCCACGGCTAACGAGCAGCGCGAGAACGCCATCAAGCCTCAAGTGCAGAAAATGCTCGCCGAGCAAAAAGAAGACGCCGCGCTCCATCTGTATCAGGAAAATTTCAAGGGAAGCACCGCGACGCTCGCAGACGCCTACGTATTCATTGGTAAGCTTTATCTTTTCTCGGGCAAAACCGAAGACGGTTTGCGCTGCCTGCATCACGCGCTGAAAATTCAGCCGAACGTCCGCGGCGCCCACACTTATGAAGGAATCCTCGCTCTGAAAGACGGCGATTTCCCCCGCGCCGAAAGCGAATTTCAGGCAGAACTCGCCAGCGATCCGAGCTACCAGCTGGCAATTGCGGAAATGGGCGAAGTCCGCTACCACCAGGGACGCTGGGCCGATGCCGCCGACCTGCTCTCAAAGTCAAAGACCACGACCCCGGAACTGCTCTACATGCTCTGCGACTCCTACTTTCGCCTGGGAAAAACCTCAGACGCCAACCTCAACGCCGAAGCCATGGCTGCTTATTCGCGGAACAAGCCCGCTGTGATGCAAGGCCTGTTGGAATTGCTGAGGCGAAATGGGCAGTCCGATTTGGCGAAGCGTCTTGGTTCTTGAACACTTCTAAAGCGCGATATCACTGATACCCTTGATTCTCCGGGCGAACACTTTGGTAACGTGACCTGCGTGCCACCCACGCCAGAGCCATTTTCAATCTCTCGTTTCTGCCGCAAACTGGTCTCGTTATGGCGGAACAACCAACAGCCAAAAAAGACACTCTGAAGATAGAGAAGGTTTCGCTCCTCGTATTGACCCTCTGCATCGTCGCCCTCGTGTATGTTCTGGTAGCAAAGCCTTTCTAGCAGCCATCTGTCGCCGACTGGAACAGTTCGCTGCACCCGCCTTTACGGTTCACCTGCGACCTTGAAAATCTGGAACTCGCGAATCCGCGCCTCGCCCACTGACGACAGAATATTGAGCCGCACCCTCTGCGCACTCACTGCCGGAAATTCATCAATCTTCTTGTGCCCAATCGCCTGCCCGCTCGCCACACTCACCCATTTACCATCTTTGAAAACTTCGATCGCGTACTTCTCCACTCTCTGTCCTTCATTGATCCATTCCATTACGAGCGCACGATCGAACGTAATCGGATTGGGGAAGTCGGCCTCGATCACGGCGTGACTCGATCCCACAGCCGCTGACCAGAACGTATCCGGATCACCATCGAGCGCCAGCGCCGCCTCACCGCCTGGCGATCGCCGCCTCATCAGGTTCTTTCCGTACCGCTCCCGAATGGCCGCTCCGAATTCTTCCAGCCTCTTCACGTCGGATTCCGGCAGCAATCCTCGACGATCCGGCGCCAGCCCTAGCATCAGCTGTCCGCCATGCCCCACAGTCTTGTCGTACGTATCCATCAACTCTTGCACACTCTTCAAACTCGCCTCATCGTTCGGATGCCAGAACCAGTGCAGCTTCCGGAGCGGCGTATCAGCCTCCGCCGGACGCCACCGCAAATATCCATGCCGGTCGATCACATTCCAGTTCTCTTCCGAGATCGTTCCATCCTCATTGCCCGCCCAACGAATATCGCCGTACTCGAACAGAGCCATATCCGCGAACACCAGCGTGTTCGGCTGGGACACCCTAAGCTCTTCGATGTAGTGCGCAAAGTTGTAAACATGTCCTCCGCTGCCCGCCCCATCCAGCCAGAATTCCACCAGCGGCCCATAATGCTGCGCGAGTTCGTCGAGCTCAGCTGTGTAGTACTTGTCATACTCCACGGAATTCGCATAGCGCGGCTCATGACGATCCCAAGGCGAAAGATAGACGCCGAATTTCAATCCATACTTCCGCGCCGCCTCTTCCACCCGCCGCACCACGTCGCCCTTCCCGTTCTCCCAAGGACTGCTCTTCACGCTGTACGATGTCTGCTCCGTCGGCCACAGGCAAAACCCATCATGATGCTTCGCCACAAACACCACATAGTTGATCCCCGCAGCCCGGATCGCCTTCATCCACTGCTCCGGATCAAACGCCGTGGGATTGAAAACTCTTGGATCTGCCGATCCATCGCCCCACTCCTGATCAAGAAATGTGTTCGGACCAAAGTGAATAATCGCGCCCATCTCCATGTCCTGCCACGCAACCTGCTGTGGCGAAGGTTTCATATCAACGGCATTCTGCGACGATAACGGAACTCCGATCGCGAAGAAGATCGGCAAGTAAATAGGCCTCAGTTTTGCAAACATGGCGAAAGAATAGCATTAGCTTCCACTTGCGGAAGACGGGCCTCGTGAACGCAATCTCCAAAATTGTGAGATCCTGAAGCCCAAAGCCCGAAGCCGGCAGCCGGATGTTACACTTTCCCTTCACCCATCCTTGGCGCTTGCCGGAGTTCGTTCCAAAATGTCTGACACTCAAGTGACCGCCCGGACACGTGTCGTCCGCGAGCCCCAACGTGCCGTCTACGACCGCGAAGAGGTCTACCGCATCCTCGATGAAGCCTTCCTATGTCACGTCGGATTTTCAGTAGACGGCCAGCCTTTTGTAATTCCAACTTCCTATGGCCGCAAAGACGCGAATCTCTATATCCATGGTTCCGCGGCCAGCCGCATGCTCCGTCAGATGAAAGAAGGCGTTCCTGTCTGCGTCACCGTCACCCTGCTCGACGGACTCGTCCTCGCCCGCTCCGTCTTCAATCACTCGATGAACTACCGTTCCGTCGTGATCCTGGGAAAAGCAACCTTGGTCGAAGATTCAAAGGAAAAGCTGGAAGGCTTGCGTACTTTATCCGAGCACATCCTGCGCGGCCGCTGGGACGACTCCCGTCAACCCAACGAGCAGGAGTTGAAAGCCACATCGCTGTTGCGCCTTCCCATCGAAGAGTTCTCGGCAAAAGTCCGCACCGGCCCCCCGATCGACGACGCGGA
>DATJWZ010000533.1:0-10832 GCA_035500795.1 Candidatus Eiseniibacteriota bacterium
TAGTTCCATCATTTGCTCGGGCGCAGACGCCCGACCAGAGTTGGGTAGCCACCAGCAACTCCTACACAAAGCTGCTGATGGATATCGAGATGAAGCACCATCCAGAGGCCGGCTCCAGCGAGGGTCTCGCTGAATACGACAACAAGGTCTCACAACCCACCTTCGAAGACGAAGATCGAGAGCGCCAGGAGAACGAAGCCGTTGTCACGAAGTTGAAAGCTGCGCTGTTGCAGGAGAAGCGCCCGGAAGTGATCCAGGATCTCCACATCTTGCTGCGCAGCACTGATCTTGACTTCCGCATTGAGGATTACCGGCGTGCCCATGCCGTGCCTTTCCTCAACGCAAGCCGCTACGTCTTCGGCGGACTTCACGTTCTTCTCGACGAGCAGACTCCCGCTGAGCGGCGCCCCGCTGCCATAATCCGCATCCGCGAATACGCCGGCTTGGAGCCCGGATACACAAAAATTACGGAGATATTCAAACGGCGAGTCCAGGAGCAGATGGCCAAGCCAGGTGCCGTGTATCCGGCGCGTAACCAAATCGAAACCGAGCTTGGCCGAAACTCCAACTACCTCGAAGGCATTGAGGCACTGCTCAAGAAATACAAGCTCAGTGGCTGGGAAGAGCCCTTCGCGAGTTTAAAGTCTCAGCTGATCGAATACGATGCCTGGACTCGTGCCAATGTTCTTCCTAAGGCGCGCACCGACTTCCGGCTGCCGCCCGAGGAGTATGCACTCGGTCTGGAAAGCTTTGGCATCGACATTCCGCCTGCTCAAATCGCCGAGATGGCGCACCAAGCCTTCACCGAAACGCAGGACGAGACGAAGAAGATAGCCGCCGAAGTCGCGGCGCAGCGTCATCTGCCATCCAGCGACTATCGAGATGTTATCCGCGAATTGAAAAAGCAGCAGCTCGTGGGCGACGCCATCCTTCCCTTTTATGAAAACCGGCTCAAACAGATCGAACAGATCATCCGGGAACATCAAATCGTTTCGCTGCCCGACCGTCCCGCCCGCATCCGGCTCGCCACCGCCGCTGAGACTGCTCAGCAACCTGCGCCGCACATGCAGCCTCCGCCGTTCCTGCACAACACCGGACAGAAGGGCGCATTCGTGCTTCCGCTTAATCTTCCTCCAGCCACCGGGCAGAGCTCTTCGGAAGGCTACGACGACTTCGCGTACGATGCGGCTTCTTGGACGCTTACCGCCCACGAGGCGCGGCCCGGCCACGAACTGCAATTCGACTCCATGCTCGAACATGGAGTCTCAATCGCTCGTGTTCGCTTTGCCTTCAACAGCACGAACGTCGAAGGCTGGGGCCTCTACTCCGAATATGTCATGAAGCCATACATGCCGCTCGAAGGCCAGCTCGTCTCGCTGCAATACCGCTTGCTGCGCGCGGCTCGCGCATTTCTCGACCCGGAACTCCAAAGTGGCAAAGTTCAGCCTGAGGATGCCTTTCGCGTTCTCGAAAAGGATGTGGTGCTCTCGCACGCTTTCGCTGAAGAGGAAGTCGAACGCTTTACCTATCGGATGCCGGGCCAGGCGAACAGCTACTTCTACGGCTATACCAAGCTAATTGCGCTACGCAAAGAAGTGGAGGCCGCGCTGGGCCCAAAGTTTGATCAGAAGAAGTTCCACGATTTTGTTCTGGCACAAGGACTGCTTCCGCCCGAACTAATGCGCCAGGCCGTCATGGAGGGATTCGTCGCGCCGCAGAAGCACTAGCGAAGGCGAGGCGCCTCTGCTTGCGGTGCCTAAATGTCCTCGCTCTCCCACCAGCTGGGCTTCAACTTCAGCGTCCCCGAGCGCGGACGCCCGCACGGATCATGGCGTTTGACATACGTCGAAGCCTTGCGGTGACGCAAAGCGTACCAATCGAGTGCCCAAGTAGGTTGTCCTCCCGTAACCTGTCGGGCGCCCCTCGATTCGGATACTCTGAGCCTTCCCGCAAGCTCAGGAGGGTCAATGTCTTTAAAGTTATTTTTCCGCGCCACTGCGTTCGCGATTCTTACCCTGGCACTCACTAGCACACTTGCCATCGCTCAAGATCACGACCACGGGTACGACAAACACGATCGTGACGACGACCATGGCCGGGATCACGACCGCGACTCGGACCATGATCGTGATCAAGACCACGGCCATGGACACGCCTACGGACACGAACGGCGTGAGGCTTACCATGACCATGATCGCGAGATCCGCGATTGGTATCACGCGCACTACCGCCATCTGCCTCCCGGCCTGGCAAAACGGGATCGCCTTTCTCCCGGGCAGGAACGTTTCATCGTCGCTCAGGGGTTCGTGCCCGTAGAACTCCGCACCAGGATGCAGCCTTGTCCGCATGAACTGGAAGTCACGCTTCCCCCGCCGCCTCCGGGTCACGTGCACGTCTTTATCGGCGGCAACCTCGTTCTTGTAAATCGGGCAAATTTCCAGATCGCCGACGTCTTCCACTTCGACATCAACTAGGTAGAAATTGATGGGTGCCCCATTTCTCGCGCGGTGTTTGTGCGAGAAGTGGGGATTTTGGTTTTTCCCATCCAGGTGTGCTCCAGCATTGAGAGTTCCAGTTGTCCCTGTGCTCCTCTATGTTCCCCGTAGTGAGCAGATTTGTGGTTTACACTGCCCTAAGTGTCCTCACTCTCCGACCAAATGGGCTTCAACTTCCGCGCCCCGGATCGCCGTGTCTGGAAGGTCCGCGACTTGGTCGCGGCCGTTCGAACGCACGTCGAGCGCGAATATTCCGATGCCTGGATCGAAGGTGAGATCTCGAACTTTCGCGCCCCTGACTCCGGACACCTTTATTTCACGCTCAAAGACGGCAACGCTCAGATTCGGGTGGTGATGTTCCGTTCCGCCGCCCGCCTCCTTCGATTCCGGCCAGCCGACGGCCTTCAAGTTGTCGTTCGCGGACGCATCACCATCTACGAAGATCGCGGCGAACTGCAAATCGCCGCCGAGTACATCGAACCCAAAGGCGCCGGGTCTCTCCAACTCGCCTTCGAGCAACTCAAAGCCAAGCTCGAAGCCGAAGGCCTATTTGCCCCA
This sequence comes from Candidatus Eiseniibacteriota bacterium, assembly GCA_035500795.1. GTDB lineage: Bacteria > Acidobacteriota > Terriglobia > Terriglobales > Acidobacteriaceae > Sulfotelmatobacter. Next base: position 3,054 of record DATJWZ010000533.1, read on the forward strand.
GAGCACAAGAAGCCGATCCCCAGCTTGCCTTCCCGCATCGGAATCGTTACTTCTCCCCAAGCCGCCGCCCTGCGCGACGTCCTGAACATTCTCCAGCGCCGCCATCATTCCGTGAATGTTCTGATCTTCCCGGCGCAGGTTCAAGGGGATGCCGCTGCTTTCGAGGTTGGCTCCGGGGTCCGCTATTTCAACAAGGCTGACAACGTTGACGTCATCATCATCGCCCGTGGCGGAGGTTCCGCAGAAGATCTCGCCTCTTTCAACAACGAAGCTCTCGCCCGCACGATCGCCGCATCCGAAATTCCGGTGATCTCGGCCGTCGGCCACGAAACCGACTTCACCATCACCGATTTCGTCGCCGATCTCCGCGCGCCCACTCCGTCAGCGGCAGCCGAACTGGTCATCCGTTCGCGCCAGGAAATTGAAGAGCAAGCGTCCGGGCTGCAGAACCGCCTGATGCGGGCAATGCGGTATCGCCTTCTGATGGGCCGTCAGGCTCTGACCGAACTCTCCCAACACGGCGCCTTCGCCCGCATGATGGAGGTCATTCGCCAGCGCCAGCAGAGGCTCGACGACCTCGCCCATCGCTTGGAACTCGCCGAACGCAGTCTGCTCGAAAAGTCGCAACGCCGCTGGCAGACCATTTCTGCCGCGATCCGCCATTACGACCTGCGGCTGGTTCTCTCCGGCACGCGAAAGGAACTCGACAACTGGGTCACTGCGCTCGGTTCAGTAATGCGCAATGTCCTCTTGCAGCATAGGGTGCGGGCCGAGCGCCTACAAACCGCGCTCGAATCGCTTTCTCCGCTCGCCATCCTTGATCGTGGCTATGCGCTCGTCTTCGATGCGAATGGCAACCTGCTAAAGGATCCCAGCGCTGTAAGTGAAGGCGATCAGATTTCAGCCCGCCTGGCGCACGGAGAAATCCACGCGTCCGTCAAGAAGAAGTTGACTTAATCTCTGTCATTCCGAAAACGCGCTGCGTTTGAGGAATCTGCTGTCGTTTGCGGCGCCAAAGCTGCCGGAGGACAGCACCGGCTTTCACCGCGCACCGTGACGAACTTTTACTATCGCGATCCGGCAAAGCGCGTGAATGCCTGCATTACAATGGGAATTCCTGACTCAGGAGCCGATGCACGCGTGATCCCGGTAATCACATCCTGGCAACAAGGTGCATGGATTGCGCTCGATATTCTTCTCGTCGCGCTGCTCATCTACCAGGTGTTGGTGATGATTCGCGGCACTCGCGCGGCACCCATGCTCGTCGGGTTGATCGTCGTTTCCGTAACCTTCTACCTGGCACGCATTGGCGAATTGACTACTCTGAACTGGGTTGTCAGCCACGTTTTACCCTATGTGGTATTCGCCCTCATCGTTGTCTTTCAGTCGGAAATTCGCCACGTATTGGCTGATCTCGGACGTCGTCTCACTTTTCTGCGCTCTTCCTCGGCAGAGGCCGACTCCTACGACGACATTGTTCTCGCCGCCAATCTCTTCTCGCAGCACCAGACCGGAGCGCTGGTAGTCATCGAGCGCGAAATCGGACTGCGTACCCACATTGAAAGTGGCGTTCCACTCGACGCCCGCCTATCTTACGATCTGCTTGCCACCATCTTCCGCCCGAGTGCGCCTCTTCATGATGGTGCGGTCATCGTTCAGAAAGACCGCATCGCGGCTGCCGCGTGTTTTCTTCCCTTGTCGATGAATCCTCTACTCTCAACCCAGCTCGGTACGCGCCACCGCGCCGGCATCGGCATTACCGAAGAAACCGATGCCATTGCCGTCATCTGTTCGGAAGAAACCGGCGCCATCAGCCTTGCCGTAGGCGGCAGAATCGAGCGCGATCTCACGGTAGAGCAACTGCGCGAGCGCCTCGGCAGCGAACTCCGACGCCGCATGCCACCCATTCCGCTTCCTACTTCAATCGCCCAGCCGATTGGTGAAGAATCGGACACATCGCTCGAATCGCCACTGATGGAGCCCGCCTCCCCTCCCCGCAAATCCGACACGGAGGCCCAGCTATGATCGGATTCTTCAAGCGATATGTCGTTCATAATTTCGGGTTGAAGATTCTTTCGCTGCTGCTGGCTACGGGCATGTGGTTCATGATCTCCCGTGATGAACAGCCTGCAGAAGTAGCCGTCCGTGTGCCCATCGTGTTTGAAAATGTTCCCCAAGACTTGGAGATCAGCTCCGAATCCATTCCCGAAACCCAGATCCGCGTGCGCGGTCCGGAACGAATGATTCGGCAGCTGAAAACGAACGAAGTTCAGGCCGAAATCGATTTGTCCGGCGCAAAGAATGGCGACCGCACATTCGAACTGACCTCCCATCAGGTCCGCCATCCCCGCGACATTGCTGTTGTGCAGATCGTCCCCAGCCAGTTACATCTGTCATTCGACACTCGTCTAACGCGGGAGGTGGAAGTGCATCCGCGAGTTACCGGCGTCTTCGCCTCTGGAGAGCAGATCGTCAAAGTTGTCGCCGACCCCTCGCACATCACGATCACGGGTCCGCGCCACCATGTGGAAATGATCGACGCAGCCCTCACAGACCCGATCGACGCCAGCGGCACGCTTGGAAGCACGGTATTTACCACGAACGTTTATGTCCCAGATCCGCTCGTGCAGGTGGATCGGGACACATCCATTCGAGTCACGGTGGTTGTGCAAAAAGTGGGAGCGGCGACAACTCACTAAGGCCGCACTTCCGGGGCCCGGAGTACCTCTACGAGAGCCACAATTTACGAAGACGAGAATTGATCAGACAGCCTTCCGCGATATAGTGTTCAGCAGGTAATCGACCGCAAACCCCATCTGCAAACGAGGAACACTCTGTATGCGTACACTCCTGGCTCTTGTTTCTCCCGCCCTGCTGCTTCTTGCCACTCTGGCTCCGCGCGCTAACGCCGCCGCCGAGCCACAGACCTTTTCTACATCCGCCGGGCCGGTCAAGATCACTCCTCTCAATCACGCCAGCACATTGATCGAAGCCGGTGGCAAAGTCATCTACCTGGATCCTGCGAAGCCCGTCAAGTTCTCCGGCTTACCGAAAGCCGACCTGATCCTGATCACCGATATCCATGGCGATCACATGGATCCCGACTCGATCAAGGAAATCTCCAAAGCCGATACGGAAATCATTTCGTCCCCCGCTGTAGCCCAGACCGTCACGACCGCGAAGCCCCTCGCTAATGGTGAGACAAAAACATGGCAGCAATGGACCATCGACGCGATTGCTGCCTACAACATCAGGCGCGGTCCGTCTCCCGGCAAGCTCTTCCACGACAAAGGCCGCGGCAATGGATACCTCCTCACCTACGGTGGCAAGCGCTTCTACTTTTCTGGTGACACCGAAGGCGTCCCGGAAATGCGCGCTCTGAAAAATATAGACGTCGCCTTCGTGTGCATGAATCTGCCCTACACCATGCCGCCCGAAGAAGCCGCCGATGCAGTCAAGGCGTTCCATCCCAAAGTCGTGATCCCCTATCACTACCGCGGATCAGATCTGTCAGTATTCAAGAAAGCCTTGGAAGGAACCGGAATCGAGGTACGCCTGCTCGATTGGTATCCAAAATAAATCGTAGCGCCGGCGTCTCGCCGGCTGTCGGGAGGGCATCTTGCCTTCCCTGCTTTCGCAAGTCTCCCAAGTTTTTCTCAGTGCACTCTGCGAATGCTCGGCGTCCTCAGCGATTTAGCTTTTCTTTTGAACTTCCAACCGACTGGCGATTCCGCGATCGAAACTGCTACTATCGCGCCAGTGGCTGCCCCGAAGAATCCGGACCCCAACCGCGAGCGCCTGGTATCGGCTGCGCCGGTGGAAGACGATTCCTCATTCGAACTAAAGCTGCGACCGCAGCGCTTAGCTGAGTTTATCGGTCAAAAAAAAGTAAAAGAGAATCTCGCCGTCGCCATCGAAGCCGCCCGCTCCCGCGGAGAGGCCATGGATCACGTGCTTCTTTACGGCCCGCCAGGTCTGGGAAAGACGACCTTAGCCAACATCATCGCCAACGAACTCGGAGTCCATTTCCAGCCCACTGCCGCCCCGCTGCTCCAGATCAAAGGCGATCTGACCGCGATCATCACCAACCTGCAGGACAAGCAGGTCCTCTTTATTGATGAGATCCATCGCCTTCAGCCCGTTCTGGAAGAATTGCTCTACTCAGCGTTAGAAGATTACAAGCTCGACATCATCATTGGACAAGGCCCGTCCGCTCGCACGCATACGCTCGAAGTCAAGCCATTCACCTTCGTAGGCGCCACAACTCGCGCCGGACTGATCTCAGCCCCGCTCCGTGCCCGCTTCGGCATCGTGTTGCGCCTGGAATTCTACACGCCAGAAGATCTCCAGGTCATCGTCGAACGCTCGGCTGAAATTCTCGGCGTCTCCATCGACAATGCCGGATCCAAAGAGATCGCCAGCCGTTCGCGTGGCACTCCACGAATCGCTAACCGCTTGCTGCGCCGCGTCCGCGACTACGCCCAGGTTCGCGGCGGAGGCAAAATCGACGAACCCACGGCGAAAGCCGCCCTCGAAATGCTCGAAGTCGATCAATACGGCTTCGACGAGGTGGACCGCCGTCTTTTGCTCACAATTATCGAAAAGTACCAGGGAGGGCCGGTCGGCGTGAATACTCTCGCCGCCGTTCTGGCCGAAGAACCCGACGCCATCGAAGAAATCTACGAGCCCTTCCTCATGCAGATCGGATTCCTGAACCGCACGCCCCGCGGCCGTGTCGCAACCCAACTCGCTTACGAACATTTTGGGATTACTCCCAGTCGTCGCCAAGCCTCGCTGTTCTGAACTCGCCGCAGCTTGAATTTGGGGTCTACGGTCAGATGAACATATCGCAGCAAAATCCGGCCACTTCCGCGTCGGCACTCCCAAGGCGGAAGCGTGCCTGAACCCCTCACGGCGTATGTACTACTCGTTATCTTCCTCGCCACCCTGATCCGCTCCTCACTCGGCTTCGGCGAGGCACTGATCGCAGTTCCGCTCTTGGCCATGCGCCTGCCCATCACAGTCGCGGCGCCTCTGGCGGTTCTGGTGTCAGTCGTCATCGCCGCCGTCGTCGTGATCCAGGACTGGCGCCACGTCGAAGTACGCAGCGCAGGAGCTCTCATCCTGGCTTCGCTCCCTGGAATTCCGCTGGGGGTCTTGCTGTTGGCTCGTGGCAACGAGCATGTCGTGAAATGTATCTTGGGAATTCTGATCATCGGTTTTTCGATCTATTCCCTTACAGCCGGCAAGACCTTGCACTTGCCCAACGATCACCGTGGATGGTTGCTAGCCTGCGGTTTTCTCTCCGGCCTTCTGGGCGGCGCTTACGGAATGAATGGTCCTCCCCTCGCTATCTATGGCGCGCTTCGGCGGTGGCCGCCTCGACACTTCCGCGCCACTCTGCAGGGATATTTCCTGCCAGCCAGTCTCTGCGGACTCATCGGCTACGTGTGGTTGGGTCTTTGGCAGGCAGCGATAACCAGATACTTTCTTCTGTCCTTGCCCATGGTCGTCGTTGCGATTCTCCTCGGACGCTCGATCAATCAACGAATGACCGGGCACGGCTTCTTCCGGTTCGTTTACCTCGGCCTTATAGCGGTTGGGAGCGTCCTGGTACTTCAGGCCGCCAAATGAAGGACGCGCGGCGATATCGGTTCGCGCCCGCCTTCGACTCCGTGTCCGGGTTTCATAACAAGACACTCTTTCCTGTTTCGTTTGCCCGAAAATAGTGTATCTTGCTCAATTCCCCAGAAAGGTGAGCTATAGCGAAACCGGGGAGCACCGTGTCTCCGTGTTGACATATAGGGCCAATTTCCCGCTGCGTTCGGTACTCGCCTCGCTTACCATTCTGTTCGCCTACGGATTTTATCCATCCGCCTTGTATAGTCTTCCAGCATTCCAGCAACCGCCTTCCGGAAGCTCAACCACTGCACCTCCAACCACCGGACAAGATCCCAAGCAGACGCCGGTAAATCCTTCATCTCCCGGCGAAGCTCCCGAGGCAACCCAACAGGTACCCTCGCCCTCCGCCCAATCCCCTGAGCCCGCCGCAATCAAGGCTGGTATCAAACCCGTTCCCAAACCCGAAGTCGTACCGAGCCCTCCCACAGTCACCATCCCTCGCCTCTCGGCGGCTCCCTCGCTGGATGACTTTTTGACCATGCAGCCCCAAGGCCAGGCCGCTCTCCAGATGTCGAAGATCACCGGCTTCACTCAGCGCGATCCCCACGACGGAGAGCCCGTCACCGAAGAAACCGCAGCCTACCTGGGCTACGATCAAAAGAATTTCTATGCCGTCTTCGTCTGTTTCGACGATCCCAACAAAGTCCGTGCCCGTCTGTCTCCTCGCGAAGACATCTTCGACGACGACCAGGTCGAAGTCATTCTCGATACCTTCCATGATCGCCGCCGCGCCTACGCCTTCCAGGTCACTCCCCTAGGCGTTCAATGGGACGCCATCTATACGGAAGCCTCGCGCGAGGAACAATCTCAAGGTCACTTTGATACTTCTTTCGACACAGTCTGGGATTCCAAAGGCAAAGTCACCAGCCGCGGCTATGTCGTCTGGATCGCTATCCCCTTTAAGAGCCTCCGTTTCCCGGCGACGAAAGTGCAGGAATGGGGACTGATCCTCTACCGCGGCATCACCCGGAAAAATGAAGACTCCTTCTGGCCCTACATCACGTACAAAGTCGAGGGCCGCCTCAACCAGGCCGCTACCCTCGAGGGCCTCGAAGGAATTTCGCCCGGCCGCGATATCGAACTCATCCCTTACGGACTGATGCGGAGCTACCGCGCCCTCGATACACGCGATCCCACCAATCCCTATTTTCAAAAGGCCGACGCCCAAGGCCAGCCCGGCATGGACGCCAAGTTTGTCCTGCGGGACCACTTCACCATCGATGCGACCGCCAATCCCGATTTCAGCCAGGTTGAGTCGGAGGATCCGCAGATCACCGTCAACCAACGCTACGCGGTCTATTTTCCCGAGAAGCGCCCCTTCTTCCTCGAGAACGAAGACTTCTTCCGCACTCCCATGGATCTCTTCTTCACCCGCAGTATCGGAGACCCATCCGCCGGAATCCGCCTCACCGGCAAAGACGGCCCTTATTCCCTCGGCATCATGAGCGCCGACGACCGCAGCCCCGGCCTCGCTGTCCCCGACTACAGCGAGTTCTCAGGCATGCGCTCATACTTCACCGTCGCACGCGTCAGCCGCGATATCTTCCGCCAGTCCAGCGTCGGAGCCCTCTACACCGACTGGGAATGCCCTACCACCGGCGAATACAACCGCATCGGGGGCGCCGATACCCATCTCAAGTTCAACTCCAATTGGACCCTCGATGGCCAGGCCGTCACCAGCTCCAGTGATCTGAATCTGAGTTGCGAAGCCAACATCTACCCATTCAGCTCCGGCAACCGCGGCAACGGCGATCACTATGCCGGCCCTGCCGAACGCCTCGAAGTTCGCCGCGACGGCCTCCACCTTTCCTACGATGGCCAATACAACGACATCACTTCTGGCTTTGTCTCGGTCCCTGGCTTCATCAATCGCGTCGACATCCGCGAGTCCAAGCAGGATCTCGACTACCGCTTCCGCCCCCGCCGCGGCTGGATCATCGACTGGGGCCCGACCTTGACCACTCGTCACGACTTTGACCACACCGGGCTGCGTCTCGATACCGACTACACACCGTACTTAGCCATCCAAGGCCGGGGTCAAACGATTATCTTTCTCCGTCCGTACGAGGAAACTCGCGAGCGCCTTCGTCCGCAGGA
>DATJWZ010000534.1:0-2916 GCA_035500795.1 Candidatus Eiseniibacteriota bacterium
TTTCGCGAAAAGTTCCTTTGCGATCATGATGGCGCTCATGGCGTTGGGCCACCCAGCATAGAACGCCAGATGCGTGATGGCCTCGATGAGTTCTTCCTCTTTGACGCCGTTTTGCAGTGCAAAGTTCAGGTGAAATCGTAGCTGGTCCGGGCGGTTCAACGCGACGAGAGCGGCTACAGTGATAAGGCTGCGATCACGCTTAGACAATTCCTTGCGCTCCCATACATCGTCGAAAAGGACTCGATCAGTTAGTTCCACCAATTTTGGGGCGAAATCGCCGATCAATTTTTGCGCCGCACTCGATTGCTTACTCATTTTGTCCACTCTCTCCCGCTAATTCAGTAGCGTTCCCAAAGCACTCTCCAGTGTTCGTTCTGGTCCGTTGATTTCACGATTAGTTGATTGCCAGAAAACTCGTAGGCGCGGGGCAGATCTTTCCCGATCAGGCTCCGCACCATTGCGCCCTCAACGTGAAACGTAAATGTGTGCGCATCGTTGATCTCATATCGGCCAAAGGATGCCTCGTATCCGCCCTGCGCATATTGCACCGGGCCAGCCTGACCTCCCGTCTGTGCATTTCGATACATCACTTGAACCGACATGTGGCCGTCGCGCGTATAGATCAGCAGCCCGGTGCAGTCCGCCTTGTGAAGATTGCCGTTCGCGTCGGGTTCTTCCAGCATCGATAACCGCCACGCTCCGACAAAACGGTCGTTTCCGTCGGAAGTTCTGGGCCGCCCATCCGTCTGTGCAGTTACGATCGCGGCAAGACAAAAAACGACTGCCCCTCGAAAAATCCACGTCATCATGTGCCCTCCCGCCTGCGATTACTCGCTCTTCAACGAGGCCATATCGATCGAAAAGCGGTACTTCACATCTGATTTGAGCATTCGTTCGTAGGCTTCGTTGATCTTTTGGATCGGGATGACTTCTACGTCAGCAGTTATATTGTGTTTTCCGCAGAAATCGAGCATCTCTTGCGTTTCGGCGATGCCGCCAATCATCGAACCCGACAGAGAGCGGTTCCCCATGATCAGGCCAAAAGCGAAAACCGCCATTGCTTTTGGAGGAGCGCCCACCAGCGTTAAATTGCCATCGTGATGCAGCAAGTTCAGGAATGCATTGACATCGTGTTCGGCCGAGACAGTATCGAGAACGAAGTCGAAGCTGCCCGCCTGTTTCGTCATCTCATCTGCGTTGCGTGAAATGACGAATTCGTCTGCTCCCAGTTGGCGCGCGGCGTCCCTCTTGCTGGCTGAAGTTGTGAATACGACAACGTGCGCCCCAAGAGCATGCGCAATCTTTACTCCCATGTGGCCTAGCCCACCCAGTCCCACGACCCCCACTTTCTTGCCCTTCGTGACACCGGCGCGGCGGAGGGGAGAGTATGTCGTAATTCCAGCGCAGAGAAGCGGAGCGGTTCCCCCAAGCTCCAAATTCTTTGGAACGCGCAACACAAATCGTTGATCCACGACGATGCTCTCCGAATACCCACCGTACGTGACGGCTCCCGTGTGCTTGTCGGGGAAGTTATAGGTCAGAGTCACATTCGTACAGAATTGCTCGAGTCCTGCCTTGCATTCCGGACAGGTTCCATCCGAGTCCACCATGCAGCCCACTGCTGCCAGATCGCCCGGCTTGAACTTCGAGACCGCTTCACCCACCTTCGTAACGCGCCCCACAATTTCGTGTCCGGGGATGCATGGATAGACCGTCGGCACGAATTCTTTCCATTCGTCACGTACCTGGTGCAGATCGGAGTGGCACACACCGCAGAACAGGATTTCGATCTGCACATCGTTTTCAGTCGGATCGCGCCGTGCAATCTGAGTTGAACCCAGCGGCGCTGTGGCGCTGGCAGCGAAATAAGCTTTTGCTTTGTACATGAATAGTCTTGCTCCTTCTATGAATCGATAATTGGGGTCAACGATTGATCATGCGCTGTGCAGCTTCCGGATAGCGCTCGCCTTGCACTGGAATCTTCGCGGCAGCCGCGCCAAGTTCCCGAACGTCTTCAGGGGTAAGTTGGACGTTAACCGCTCCGATGTTTTCTTCCAGGCGATGAAGTTTGGTTGTACCGGGAATCGGAACGATCCACGGTTTTTGGGCAAGAATCCACGCCAGGGCGATTTGAGCTGGTGTTGCTTTTTTCTGTTGCGCAAACCGGGCGATCAAATCCACGAGCGCATGATTTGCTTTTCGGTTTTCCTCAGAAAAGCGTGGGACGACGGCACGAAAATCGGTCTTGTCGAATTGCGTATCTGCCGTGATCGCTCCAGTCAGAAATCCTTTGCCTAAGGGGCTGAAGGGAACGAATCCGATTCCGAGTTCTTCGAGTGTGGGAAGGATCGCCTCTTCCGGCTCTCGCCAGAAAAGAGAGTATTCGCTCTGCAGCGCCGTGACTGGCTGAACGGCGTGCGCTCGGCGAATCGTTTGCACACCCGCTTCGGAAAGCCCGAAGTGCTTCACCTTGCCTTGTTGGATCAGGTCCTTCACTGCGCCGGCGACATCTTCGATGGGGACATTCGGATCCACGCGATGCTGATAGAACAGGTCGATGACGTCGGTCCTCAGCCGTTTTAGCGAAGCCTCCGCCACTTCCTTAATATGGTTCGGACGGCTGTCCAGGCCCGCCTGCTTGCCGGCGTCATCAATCTTGAAGCCGAACTTGGTCGCGATTACAACTTGGCGCCGGAATGGAGCCAGAGCCTCGGCGACAAGCTCTTCATTTGTATATGCGCCGTAGATCTCGGCGGTGTCGAAAAACGTAACTCCACGGTCAACGGCGGCCCGGATCACCGCGATGCCTTGTTGCTTATCCACGGCAGGGCCAAAGCCAAAACTGATTCCCATGCAGCCGAAGCCGATCGCCGATACTTCCAGATTGCTTTTTCCAAGTTTGCGCTTCTGCATCAT
>DATJWZ010000535.1:0-2300 GCA_035500795.1 Candidatus Eiseniibacteriota bacterium
TCGGCAACCTCGCGGGCCACGTCAACCGCGCTTGACACGGAAATGCCAACATCTGCGGCGTGAAGCGAAGGTGCATCATTGACGCCGTCCCCCATGAATCCTACCGCGTGGCCGTCGTGCTTGAGAGCCATAAGAATCCGGTTTTTCTGCGCCGGAGAAATGCGGGCGAATACGCGGGTGTGTTCAACGACATGCGACAGCGCCGGGTCTGTCATCGTTTCCATTTCGTCGCCGGTAACGATTTGGCCGGGGTCGATTCCGACCTCTGTACAGACGTGGCCGGTGACGCGGTCGTTATCACCGGAGATCACCTTGATCTCAACCCCATCCTGCCTTAAAGAAGCCATAATCTGGGCGGCGTCAGGCAACGGCTCATCGGAAAAAGTCAAGAAACCGGCCAGAATCAAATTGCGCTCATCCTTCACGAAATAGTCCGTCTGCGCAGGCACTGCGGCGTAAGCCACGCCTAGTGAGCGGAAACCCTGACTATTCAGTTCGTTGCTGGTCTGTTGCATGCGCTTGGCAGCATCCTCACTGATCGGCACTGTTTTGCCTTCACTCTCGTAAGCGGAGAGCAGGGGAAAAATCCCTTCCGGAGCGCCTTTCGTGATGAGAATCCGTTGAGATTGCCGCTCCACCACAACGGAGAGCCGCCGCCGCTCGAAATCGAACGGAATCTCGTCACGCTTCGTGTAATCGTCGATCTTTGGCGGAGACTGATGGAGGATGACGTCATCGAGGGGACTTCGGATACCCGTCTCAAACTTGCTGTTCAGGTACGCCAGTTCCAGAGCGCGCTGGGATGGATTTCCAAACGGATCGAGAGAACGATTGAGCGACATTGTGCCAGCGGTGAGTGTCCCGGTTTTATCGCTGCAAAGCACATCGAGACTGCCGAGGTTCTCGATAGCAGAAAGATGCTTGACGATGACCTTCTTATGGGCCATCGCGACCGCACCTTTCGAAAGCGTCACCGATGTAATCATGGGCAGGAACTCAGGCGTCAGGCCGACTGCTAAGGCGACTGCGAACAGCAGAGACTGAAGTGGATCGCGGTGGCGTGCAATGCTGACGACAAGCAGGAAAAGAACAAGAAATAAAACCGTTCGCGCGAGGAGTTGACTGAAATTTCTCAAGCCTTGATCGAAGGCTGTCGCTTCCGGACGTGCGCTGAGCCGAGACGCAATATCACCAAAGGCGGTCCGGGAACCGGTCGCCACCACCTCCGCCGTTGCCGTTCCGCTGACGACGGACGTGCCGAGGAAGACCATGTTGCGGGCCTCGGCTTTGGTCGAGGCGGGCTCTCCGGTTGCTTCCTTATCGGCGGGAAGCGATTCGCCCGTTAACGATGCTTGCAGAACGTACAGATCGCGCGCAGTCAACAGCCGTGCATCTGCGGGAACCATGTCTCCCGCCGAAAGGCGGACTACGTCTCCGGGTACCACATCACGACGTCGAAGTTCTTTCCATTCGCCGTCGCGCAGAACAGTTGCGGTGGGGGCAACTTGCGCACGCAGTTTATCGACTGCGCGTTGTGAGCGATACGTCTGAGCTAAGTCAATCGCGGTGCTCAGCAGTACGATTATGGCGATGATCGACGCATCTACTTTCTCGCCTAAGAAAGCGGACGCGATTGCGGCAATTACCAGGATCAATACCAGGGGATTTGTGAATGCATGCCAGAGGTCGGAAAGAACCGAGCGGTGGTGAGTCGCTGCAGGTTCATTCGGCCCGAAACGGGCTAGCTGCGTCTCAGCTTCCTGGGCTGTCAAGCCGGTAATCGCGACGGGGCTTTTATCCGGACCAGACGACATGGCTAAGCCCCCACGTCGGCAGTTCGCCCAATCTCAAAGATTCGAGCGGTAATCACTCCGAAGATAAAGCCGCCCACATGAGCGGTGTAGGCCACGCCACCACCCTGCACATCGGCCACCCCGCCAACCTGATTGAAGAATTGAATGAGGAACCAGACTACGATCAAGAGCGCCGCGGGAATAAAGGTAACGCGGACGAACCAGCCAAGCACAAGCAGACTACGTATCTCGTCGTGGGGATAGGTAATCAAGAAGGCGCCCATCACGCCTGCAATGGCGCCACTAGCGCCCAGGTTAGGAACGGTGGAACTGGGCATGGCTGCAATCTGGGCGAGCGCAGCCACGAGACCGCTAAGCAGATAAAATGCCGAGTAGCGTAGCGCCCCCATCGCATCTTCGACTTCCGGGCCAAACGCCCACAAGAACACCATGTTCCCAATAATGTGCATCCAGCCGGCATGCATGAACATTGCTGTCAGGATGGTG
>DATJWZ010000536.1:0-8636 GCA_035500795.1 Candidatus Eiseniibacteriota bacterium
AAAAAGCCGATTTCTTCGCTGCGCTGGTGGATAGGCGGCCTGCTTTTCGCATCCACTGTAATCAATTACATCGACCGGCAAACACTTTCCCTACTCGCTCCATATCTGAGACTTCAATATCACTGGACCTATTCCGATTACGCCAACCTAGCGATCGCGTTTCGTGTGGCGTACACAATCGGGCAGACCGTCTGCGGCAAGCTGGTGGATCGCGTCGGCACGCGGCGAGGCCTGACAATCACGGTGATCTGGTATTCCCTCGTATCGATGTGCACGTCGTTGGCAAGAGGTTTGTACAGCCTTGCGACATTTCGATTCCTGCTGGGCGCGGGCGAATCGGCAAACTGGCCAGCCGCAACCAAGGCTGTCTCGGAATGGTTTCCGAAACAAGAGCGGGCGCTGGCGACTGCGCTGTTCGACAGTGGTTCCTCGATCGGTGGCGCCGTCGCTCCTTTTCTCGTGCTGGTTTGGATATATCCCCGTTGGGGATGGAGACCTGCATTCGCTGTACCCAGCGTACTCGGATTTCTTTGGCTGATTGCGTGGCGATGGCTGTACTACCCGCCTGAAAAGCATCCCCGTATCAGCCCGTCGGAACAGGCCATGATTGCCGCCGATAAAGAAGAGCCGGGCCAGTCACATCCGCAGTTGGCAACTATACCGATACGGACGCTTTTGAAACTGCCTCAGACCTGGGGAACAATCATCGCCAAGACCTTCACCGATCCTGTCTTCTTCTTCATCGCGGAATGGCTTCCAACGTACCTGGTGGCGAAAGGGATCGAGCCGAAGCACGATGTAATGGGGCTTTGGATTCCGTTTATTGCTGCAGATGCCGGCAGCTTTTTTGCGGGCTGGTTTTCTGGATTTCTGATTAAAAGAGGAATGTCGCTGGGGCGGGCGCGGAAGGTCCCCGTCATCTACGGGGGAATTGGAATGACGGTTCTGATTCTGACTATTTTCGCGACGAATCCATATGTGATTGCATTTCTGTTCTCAGTGGTGACATTCACCTACGCTGGGTTCACCATCATCGCCAATACACTACCTTCGGACTTGTTCCAGAGTGGATCGGTGGCAACTGTGAGCGGACTCGGCGGAACAGGAACGGGGATTGGAACGATCATTGCATTCAAGCTCGTGGGCTACGTATCCGATGCACGGCAAGTGACGGGCACGCACACGTTCGACCCGATCATGATCGCGCTGGGCATTATTCCCTTCATCGGAATGATCCTGACCCTACTGCTGATACGCAACAATGAGGCGACCGAGCGAGGACTCGTGCGACGAATTTGAGGTTTCGTTACACTCTTTTCTTACGCACATCCGCCTTACTCAGGAGAGTTCTTGAAGATCACGGATGCCAAAGTCTTTGTGTGCTGTCCAGGACGAAACTTCGTCACGCTCAAAATCTGGACGGACCAAGGCATTTACGGGCTTGGCGATGCGACACTCAACGGCCGCGAATTGGCCGTTGCGTCATACCTGACGGAGCATGTCATTCCTTGCTTCATCGGAAGAGATCCGTCGCAGACGGAAGACATCTGGCAGTACCTCTATCGCGGAGCGTACTGGCGGCGCGGGCCGGTCACAATGACAGCGATTGCCGCCGTCGATATGGCCCTATGGGATCTCAAGGGTAAGACGCTGAACACTCCGGTGTACAACTTGCTTGGCGGAAAGAGTCGCACTGGCGTAATGGTCTACGGCCATGCCAATGGACGCGATATCGAAGAGGCCGCAGATCAAGTGGCGAAGTACAAGGAGATGGGATATCTCGCCGTGCGGGCGCAGACGGGGATTCCCGGGCTCCCTTCGACGTACGGAGTTTCTTCCGGCAGCATGTTTTACGAGCCGGCAGAGAAAGGATTGCCACCGGAGAACACTTGGTCGACGGAAAAATATTTGCTGCACGTGCCGAAATTGTTTGAAGCCCTCAGGCTGAAGTTCGGCGACGATCTTCATCTCTTGCACGATGTTCACCACCGATTGTCGCCGATTGAAGCGGCACGTTTGGGAAAAGATTTGGAGCCGTATCACCTGTTCTGGATGGAGGACCCAGTTCCAGCCGAGTTGCAAGAGGGTTTCCGACTGATACGGAAGCACACGACGACGCCAATCGCTGTGGGAGAAGTATTTAACACCGTGTGGGATGCGCACATACTGATCACGGAACAGCTAATCGATTATTTGCGGATGACCGTGGTGCATGGCGGCGGATTGACTCACCTGAAGAAAATTGCGGCATTGGCGGAGATTTATCACGTGCGCACCGGATGCCACGGAGCAACGGACCTTTCCCCGGTTGCGATGGCAGCAGCGCTGCATTTCGACATTTCCATAAGTAACTTTGGAATTCAGGAATATATGCCGCATACGAAAGAGACTGACGGCGTCTTTCCGCATTCGTATTCGTTCAAAAGCGGGTACATGCATCCAGGCGATTCAGCGGGATTGGGCGTGGACTATGACGAGAAGCTCGGGGAGAAGTTTCCATACGAGCGGGCTTACTTGCCAGTGAATCGAAAACTGGATGGAACGATGTTCAATTGGTGAGCGGCGGCGGCTAAAGCCACCTTCGCCTTTCGGCCTTATCGCGACGCCTGAAGGCATCGCCTAGTACGGGCCTTCTGTGAACTTTTCTGGCGACATTAGCTGCGAAGATTTCTTACTTAGAATCGAGGACTCATGGGTTATCCAAAACTAGATCTTGCAGGAAAGACGGCCGTTGTTGTCGGAGGCAGTACCGGGATCGGAAGAACACTTGCGCTAGGGCTGGCCCAGGGTGGGGCAGACGTAGTGTCGAGTGCGCGACGCATGGAGTTCGTGAAATCGCTCGCCGATGAGATTGAAGCCGTCGGAAGGAAAACGCTACGCGTTACGTGCGACGTCGGTGATCGCGCATCCCTCGAAAAGCTGCTCAAGGAATGCCTGAATGCTTTCGGGAAGGTAGACATTCTGGTCAATGCGGCTGGCATCACGAAGCGCGCGCCAACCGTTAATTATCCGGAGGAAGATTGGAGCCGCATTCTGGATACGAACCTGACGGGCACGTTGCGAACATGCCAGGTATTCGGCCCGCACATGATCGAGCGGAAGTACGGCCGGATTATCAATATCGCTTCCATGGGCTCGTTTCTGGCACTTTATGAAGTTGCCGCTTACAGCGCGAGTAAGTCGGCGGTGGCCTCACTTACCAAGTCTCTGGCGATTGAATGGGCCAAGCACAACATCTGCGTGAATGCGATCGCGCCGGGATATTTTCGAACGCCTCTCAGCGAGAAACTTCTTGTGGGAACGGGACGGGGACGCGAGGTGATCATGCGGACCCCGATGAACCGATTCGGAGAATTGGAAGAACTGGTCGGCTCGGCTATTTTTCTAGCGTCCGATGCGGCGAGTTTTGTGACCGGCGTGATTCTACCTGTGGATGGTGGCGTGCTGGCGAGCGGCGTGAATCAATAGTAAGCGGCTAAATTTAGGAAGCCTTCTTGCCGCGCAGGGCCGTGCGCGCCGTCGATACTGCTGTCACAAGCTCCCGCGCCGCCGAGATGATTTTGTCCAAATTCCCGTCGCGTAAGGCAGCGGCATCGACCAGATCCGCTCCTACCCCTAGGGCAAAAGCCCCCGCTGCGATGAAATCCGCGGCGTTCGTAGCATTTACGCCGCCGGTCGGAATCAGCGACGCGTGCGGAAATGGCGCCTTAAGAGATTTCAGATACTTCGGCCCGCCGACGTTCCCACAGGGAAAGATCTTAACCAAGCGGGCGCCATGGTCCTGGGCGTTCATCAATTCGGTGGGAGTTAGTGCGCCCGGGATGGCCAGTTTTGCGTTGGCTCGGGCTACCGACAGGACGGAGACGGCGAAGCCCGGACTGACAAGAAACTGAGCACCGGCGCGAAGGCACGACTCGGCCTGGTCGGCATTTGTGACGGTTCCAGCGCCGATCAACACGTCGGTGCGACGCTGCACTAATTCACGGATCACCGAGATCGCATTCGGCACCGTCATGGTGATTTCAACTACCGGAATACCACCTGCACAGATTGCTTCTACCGCTCGATTCGCTTCATCAACGCTCGACGCGCGGACGACCGGAACGATTCCGATCTCGCCAATCTTGCGAATCACATCCTCGATGCTGAATTCTGGGCCCGGCATAAACCTCGCTTTCTAGCGCTCGATCCGGGCGGTGCGCGACGTCATCGCCTGGAGAACTTCTGCAGCTGTAGCCATCGTTGTGTCGCCCGGGGTCGTCATGGCTAACGCCCCATGAGCAGCGCCGCATTCGACAGCCCACTGTGGATCTTTCCCGGACAAAAAGCCGTAGATCAATCCCGAAGCGAACGAGTCGCCGCCGCCGACGCGATCATAAATTTCAAGGTCTTCCCGCAATGGAGCTTCATAAAACTTGCCCTCGTGGTAGCAGAGCGCTCCCCAATCGTTGCGCGTGGCAGTCTTTGCAGTGCGAAGCGTGGTCGCAATCACGGCCATTGATGGGTATTCTTTGATCACAGCTTCGATCATCTTCTTGAATCCGGTGGTTTCGAGATTGGAATGATGCTCATCGAGCCCGGAAACTGAGAACCCGAGTGCGGCTGTGAAGTCTTCTTCATTGCCCAGCATTACGTCAATGTAAGGGGCGAGGCGGCGGTTGACCTCCTGAGCCTTCGACTTTCCGCCAATCGACTTCCAGAGGGAGGCTCGATAGTTCAGGTCGTAGGAAATGATCGTGCCACTCTGCTTCGCGGCTTTCATCGCCTCTTCGGCGACGAGTGGAGTGGTTTCGGACAAGGCACAGAAGATTCCTCCCGTATGGAACCAGCGGGCGCCGTCTTTGGCGAAGATCTGTTGCCAATCCACACCACCGGGCTTCAGTTGCGAAATGGCGGTGTGTCCGCGGTCGGAGCATCCGACTGCGGCGCGCAGGCCGAAACCGCGTTCGGTGAAGTTGAGGCCGTTGCGGACGGTACGCCCGATGCCGTCGTAAGGGACCCAGCGGACATAATCCTGCGCGACACCGCCTTGCAGCATGAGATCTTCGACCAGGCGGCCGACGGGATTATCTGCAAGCGCCGTAGCAATGGCAGTGTTTAGACCGAAGCAACGACGTAGGCCACGGGCGACGTTGTATTCCCCGCCACCTTCCCAGGCGCGGAAGTGGCGGGTGGTCGATATACGCTCGTCCCCTGGATCGAGGCGGAGCATCACTTCGCCCAAACTTAATAAATCCCATTTGCATTGTTGTTTGGATTTGATTTTCAGCGATGACATGGAAACGTTTACGTATAAAGTCCGATCTGCGCGACGACCGCTCGCTTCTATGACTACAAAAATGGCGAACCAGCTTGAATCGCAGAGATTCTAAACGATTTGCAGCCGCGCCCCGATAAAAAATCCTGGTTTTCGCCTGATGGTAATTCCACCGTTTTAGGAGATAATTCGAAGTATGCATGCAAACGAGCGGAAAATTGCATGCCGCTAATCCGGTGTCGCGCCTTGCAGTGTTGTATTGCTTTCTGCTAAAAGAAGGAAAGTTAACTGAGTTCTGCCTAGACCTTGGGGAGAAGAATCGAGGCAAGCGCCTCACTAACCGTCTGTCGCTAACGATAGACGCCTTCTCAGCAGTACGGAGTCTTCGCCAGGAAAACACCTGCGTTAGACTAAGGGCCCTCTCAACCAATCCTTGGAGTTCGGATGCGGTTTAGCGGCAGATTTGATGTGAACGACAGAACTAGTCAGTTCTGCGTCTCCGATCAAGTCCCTCAGCGCAAATTCATTCCGGTACACTTTTCCCAACACCCCGTATCTGTCATCTCGCAAATCCCATTCTCATCAAAGCTCAACGCCGGAGGAAGGTATGGCTTTTGTTCAAATCGAGAACGAGTCGGAAATTAAGCAGCGGCTGGAAGCCGAGCGCGCACGCCTGCGCAAGATTGCCGGGCTCGACCAACCCGAACATTTTCATCGCCCAGTCGAGCGAGCGTTTACCGCGGAGCAGCGACCGCACACCACAATCCTGTTCGGCGGCTTCACATGGAAACACGAGGATTTAATCCGCGCAGTTTTCCAAGGTTGCGGCTATCGCTGCGAAAAGCTTCCCGTTCCCGATGTTCCGGCGTTTCAGATCGGCAAAGAATTTGGGAACAATGGGCAGTGCAATCCCACGTATTTTACGGTCGGCAATCTGGTGCAGTATCTGCAATTCCTCGAGAAAGAAGGCGTCCCTCGCCAGCAGATTCTCGACAACTACGTCTTCTTCACCGCCGGCTCCTGCGGACCCTGCCGATTCGGGATGTATGAGGCCGAGTATCGCTTTGCTCTGAAGAATGCGGGATTCGATGGCTTCCGCGTATTGCTGTTTAAAGATAGCGATGGCATCAAGGCTGCGTCTGGTGAGCCCGGCTTGAAGTTTTCGATCGATTTCGGTTTCGGCATGCTGAATGCCATGCACATGGGCGATGTCATCAACGATTTGATCTATCAGATTCGCCCCTACGAAGTGAATAAAGGTGAGACCGACCGCGTGTTCCACGAGATGGTCGATGCGCTCTGCGAGGATCTCAAGAACCGCAAGTCATTCGAGATCGAGCAGCGTGCCCCAAACTGGCTCAAGCCGAAAGTCAAAAGCAATAAAGTTCTCCGCAACACCTTTAATGTTTTCGGCAAGTGGCACGAGCACATGTGGGGCAAGGATTACCTAAGTGCCCTCGAGAGTGCCCGCGTAAAGATGGACGCAATTGAGGTCGACCGCACGCGCGTAAAGCCCGTCGTGAAGATTACGGGCGAATTCTGGGCGCAGACGACCGAAGGCGATGGCAACTTCCACATGTTCGAGTTTCTCGAGCGCGAAGGCGCGCAGGTGCTGGTTGAACCGATTGCAACTTGGGTCGCGTATTTGATGTATCAGGCAAAAGCACACGCGATCGCGAAGTGGCCGGTGAATCGCCCACATAAAGACGCAAAGTGGTACGAGGCAAAAAAGCAGTTCGCCAACTACATCGGCTTGCGCAAAAAGCTCTGGGGAATTGGCGCGGGCGAGCGCATGTGGAAGTTCTTCTACCATCGTACGGCAAAGAATCTAGGCGGGATTACGCATCATCTCGCACCCCAAACGGAATTGGCCAAATTGGCTCATCCTTTCTATAACCAGTTTGCCCGCGGCGGTGAAGGGCACCTGGAAGTCGGGAAAAACGTTTACTACACAATTCACAAGCTTGCACACATGGTGCTGGCGCTGAAGCCATTCGGATGCATGCCATCATCGCAGTCGGATGGCGTACAGTCGGCGGTGATCAACAAGTTCAAGGACATGATCTTCCTGCCGATCGAAACTTCCGGCGAAGGTGAGGTCAACGCCCACAGCCGTGTGCAGATGGCACTCGGCGAAGCGAAGGTCAAAGCGAAGACTGAGTTTGAAGAGTGTCTGAAATCAACCGGCAAAACGATGGCTCAGATTCGCGAGTACATCGAAGAGCATCCGGAATTGAAACGACCGTTTTATCACGTGCCGCACAAAGAGGGCGTAGCGGGAACCGCAGCGCAGTTCATTCTGCACGTGAGCGACCGGATCGACAAAGATACACACTTCTGGAAGCGGTCGCGCGTGCGGGTGGAAGCGGCTCCTGCGATGGGCGACTGATTTAGCGGAATGTCAAGTTTCCCAGGTCTCGCAAATCCGGCGAGACTTGGGGCATTCAACCTTGAGTTCATTCTGACTTTGGAGTTACGACTTAATGCACGATCATAAGGGACCACAGTTAATCCAGATCGCCCCCCTTGAGGGCCAAGCGCCCCCATCCATTCAGCAGGTGAAACATGCGCACAAACCGCATGACCACAGCACGCAGTTCCTGGTTGGGCTCGATGTTGGCTCGACGACTGTGAAGGCGGTGGTGGTTGAGGCAGCGGCCGACAAGGTACTGTGGCAGGATTATCAGCGCCACGAGACCAAGCAACCGGAAAAGACACTGGAATTCCTCAAGCGGATGGAAGCCGAGGTTGGCATCAACCGGCACAACACCCGGATGTTCCTGACTGGATCGGGTGGAACCGCAATCGCCGAGCAGATTGGTGCCAAGTTCGTGCAGGAAGTGACTGCGGTTTCTCTCGCCGTCGAGAAATTGCACCCCGAAGTTTATTCCGTTGTTGAACTCGGCGGACAGGATGCGAAGATCATCGTTTTCAAAGACGATGAGGAGACTGGCCGGAAGAAAAAGATTCCGTCGATGAACGACAAGTGCGCCGGCGGCACCGGAGCCGTGATCGACAAGATCAATGCGAAGTTGAAAATTCCGGTCGAACTCCTGGCGGAGCAGAAATACCACGGGATCAAGCTGCATAAAGTCGCGGGCAAGTGCGGTGTCTTTGCCGAAACCGACATCAATGGCTTACAGAAAGTCGGCACGCCTCCCGATGAATTGATGGCGTCGCTGTTTGAAGCCATAATCCTCCAGAATTTGAGTGTCCTGACACGTGGTCATACGCTGCGGCCGCACGTGCTTCTGCTTGGCGGACCGAACAGCTTCATTCGCGGCATGCGCGAGGCCTGGCAGGCGAACATTCCGCGCATGTGGCAGGAACGCAAGGTGCAGATTCCAGACGGTGCCAAGCCGGAAGACCTCATCAAGGT
>DATJWZ010000537.1:0-11756 GCA_035500795.1 Candidatus Eiseniibacteriota bacterium
CCGTTATCCAACACATCTACGACTCACACTATGAAGGCGCAGAACGAGCGCACGAATTTATTGCGCGCTGGCAAAGCCTCGCGGGACACATCGACGAAGATCATTACCGCGACATCCTTGCGCGCTTTGAATTCCAGGCCGGAGAAGCGATCAAGTGGCGTGATGTGATCTGCAACTGGGCCTATCGCATGTCGGACATTCCAGACCAGAAGGGCAGGCTCGCGTCTGCTAAGAAGTAGGAAACGAGTTCGCCACTACACTTTGCCAAGCTTGATTCCGGTGCATTCGAACTAGTTCTCAAGTTCTGCATTCCTGGTGTAGGTGGTTGCCTTCATCGAGGCACACCATGAAATCCTTCTCCCGTTCTCGGCGCAATTTTCTGCAATAGGCTTCTGGCGAGTTCGAACTGCCTTCTCGCCCTTACGCCGCCATTCAGTGGTCGCTGGCTTGAGTCGTCTCAATCGGCGCGGCATTTCTAGCTGAGTCCAGGACGCGATCCGGCGCGGGTTTCCCTGAGCTGTGCAAGTAATATTTTTATGCAGGGTTGCGCAATCTTCGAAGTTCCGTTAACGTTTACGGTTCTGGGAAAGGTTAACGACTTAATTCCGGAAAAACTTGCTGGCTGTATCAGGCCGGCCGCGATGCAGGCCAATTACCATGGGAAAGTCTCCCACTACGCTCAGTGACATCGCCAAGTCGCTGGGAACCTCTATCGGAACCGTACACCGGGCGCTCCACGATAACCCCGGCGTGAGCCCCGCAACCAAAGCCCGCGTCTTGCAAGTAGCTAGGGCGCTCGGCTACAGGCCAAACCTTGCGGCGCGGTATCTCTCCTCGAAGAAGACGCTTCGTATCTCCGTCAACACGTTAAAAGGGACGACCTCATTTTGGGACGAGGTCCGCGCGGGCATCCGGGAAGAAGCCGAAGCAATTCTGCTCGAAAATGTTGAAGTTGAATTTCGAACCAGCCCTAGCCTGGGTGAAGGTGAAGAGGAGGCCTTCGAATCAGCCATTCAGGACAAGGTCGACGGCATCATCACCTTTCCCAGCCGGCCGGAAGCGCTTCGCCCTTGGATCCGTCGCGCATCTCGCGCCCGCATTCCAGTTGTTTGTGTGGCAACCGACGCTCCCAACAGCGGGCGGCTTGGCGTCGTCTCTGTGGACACCCTCGCCAGCGGTTCCATCGCCGCCGACCTGATGGGCAGGTTTATCGGCCCCAAAGAAGGATCTGTTGCCATCACGGTGTTCGACATGGCAATTACCGAGCACTCCGAAAAATTCGCTGCCTTCGATTCGACGCTCAAGAATTTCTATCCTAATTTGAATTTGCTGAAACCCATCGAGGACCACGACGTAGAAAAAGAGGCCTATCGCAAGTGCCGCAAGCTGTTTGAACAGTATCCCGAACTCGTCGGAGTTTATGTCACTACCGAAGCCTCGATCCCCGTTTTGAAAGCCGCATGCGACGCCAGGATCCTCGACAGGTTGACGATCATTACGACCGACCTCTTTCCCGACCTTGTTCCCTATATCCGTGCCGGCAATGTGGTCGCAACCATCTACCAGCGTCCGCGCGCCCAGGGTGAGATGGCTTTCCGCATGTTGCACGAATTTTTGGCTGAGGGCAGCCGGCAATCCCATCAGGTTGCCTTGGCGCCTCATCTGGTCATGCGCGGAAATCTCGATTTCTTTTTACGGCACCAGTCCCAGGAGTCCGAGAAACATACGGCGAAGCCCATGGAGACGCGGCACCCACTCCAGGATTTCGCATAGGTTCGGCAACACGCACGAGACGCAATCATGAACTATTTAGGCATTGATGTAGGCACAGGCGGTACGCGTGCCCTCGTCATGGACGCACAAGGTCAAGTCGTCGCCTCAGCCTCTGCCGAGCATCAGCATTTCGCGAGTCCGCGCCCCGGATGGGCAGAGCAGGATCCGCGCGATTGGTGGCATGCTTGCGGCGCTGCTGTGCGAAAAGCGCTCCAGACATCGGGAATTCGCCCGGAAAACATTGCATGTGTCGGTTTCTCAGGCCAGATGCATGGCGCAGTTTTGCTCGACGCCGCCGACGAAGTCGTGCGCCCCGCATTGATCTGGTGCGATCAACGCAGCGAGGCACAGTGTGCAGAACTGGAAAACATCTTCGGCCGAGATACTCTGATCAAGCTGACGTGCAATCCTCCTCTCACCAACTTCACGCTCACCAAGTTTTTGTGGGTGCGCGAAAACGAGCCGCAGAATTGGGCGCGCGTGAAGCACGTCATGTTGCCGAAAGATTATGTTCGGTTTCGTCTGACCGGCGAGTGCGCCATCGACATGGCGGACGCCTCCGGAACTCTGCTGCTCGACGTCGCCAATCGCCGCTGGTCAAAGGAGGTCTTGTCCAAAACGGGGATCGACGAAAAATTATTGCCGGCATTGTTCGAATCTCCGGAAGTCTGCGGCAAAGTTTCGCTCGCGGGAGCAGAAGCGACAGGACTGCTCGCCGGCACACCTGTTGTTGCTGGAGCAGGCGATCAGGCCGCCGGCGCTGTAGGCATGGGCATCGCCCGCGTGGGAGCGGTGAGCGCTACGATCGGAACTTCAGGCGTGGTCTTCGCCTCAACAGATCGTCCCGCGATGGATCCAGCCGGGCGCCTGCACACGTTCTGTCACGCAATTCCCGGACGCTGGCATGTCATGGGAGTAACACAGGCCGCCGGACTTTCTCTGCGCTGGTACCGCGACAATTTCGGCGCTGCCTCCCCCGGCGTGCAAGAGAAAGATGGCCGCGATCCGTACGACGTCTTTGCGGAAGAAGCGGCTTCTGCACCGCCCGGCTCCGAAGGTGCAATCTGGGCTCCCTACCTTATGGGTGAACGCACACCGCATCTCGATCCCAATGCTCGCGGCGCGCTGGTCGGGCTTACCGCTTCGCACACCAGAGCGCATGTGATCCGCGCGATTCTGGAGGGCGTCGCCTTCAGCTTGAAGGATACGTTCACCATCTTCGAAGAGATGAAGGTGCCGGTAAAGGCGATTCGTCTCGGCGGAGGTGGCGCGCGTTCGGCTTTATGGCGTCAGATCCAGGCGGATGTTTATGGACATGAAGTAGAGATCGTCTCCGCTGAAGAAGGTGCTGCTTATGGCGCCGCGATCCTGGCAGGCACAGGCGTAAAGGAGTGGTCATCCGTCGAGCAAGCCTGCGATGCCATCGTACGTGTCGCGAAACGAGTCGTGCCGAATCAAAAAGATTCCGCGGCCATGCAACAGACCTATCGGACGTACCGAAAGGTTTATCCGGCGCTGCGCGCAATGATGTCTTGAGTGGGGTTCTCAGGTTCGACGCCTCGATAACGTCCCCTCCGCTACTCACAGACGAAATTCGTGCTTTCCTTCGTCTTGCGCAGGTGAAGCGTTGATCCTCCAGTCGTCAAGGTCGCTTCCCTCGATCCGTTTAGTTCCAGCACAGCCGGGAAGTGGCCGCCGATTGTTATTTTGTTGCCGTGAATTTCTGCCGGATCGTCCTGGCAAGCGATCCCCGTCGGCCAGCGTACGGTCATGGTTTCCGGCGAATCTCCCACCAGGATCACCAGCCATCGGACTGTCCCGTTCTGAGGCGGATCGACCCTCCAAAATCCAACGGCTTGACGCTGTTGCTTTGTGGGCTTGATTTTATGAGTTTGGCAATTGGCAATTTGTGGCAGCAGAGCAATGCCCAATAAGACTGACATCGGAATCAAGTGTGGTTTATACATTTTTGCAGGAGAATTGAGATCCGCATCGCATAGCTATTCTCTTGGCTGAACCGATAGGACTTTCATTATGGACTTAAACCCATCTTGATCTGCAGCAAAGACTGTCACAGTCCACCTGAAAACAAATTTATTTTCGCGTAACACCAGCGAAATATTACCTCGCTAGATTCGGCTGATCGGTAACAACCGTTCAAACGAGGATTCACTATGATAAGAAGGCTTTTGCGAATTCTTGCCTCCGCTGTTGCTCTGACCGCTTTGTTAGGGTTGGAAGCTGCAACGCAGGCTTCTGCATAAGAGACCCCCAAGAATCGCATCGAACACGTACTGCTTGTCAGCATCGATGGCATGCACGCTGTCGATTATTTGAATTGCTCACAGGGCCTGAGCGGAGTCAACAGCGGTCAACCCTACTGTCCGAATCTCGCCAAGCTCGGCCGCATTGGAGTGAATTATCTGGACACCAGTACCTCTCGCCCCTCGGATTCTTTCCCGGGCCTGATGACAATCGTGACGGGCGGAACTCCCCGGCTGCATGGCGCCTTCTACGATGTCGCCTATGACCGCGTCCTCGCGCCTCCGCAGAACGCCAGCTGAGCCTTAACCCGTCAGCACTGCAAGCGGTACAGAGGCAGGGGACAGAAGTTCTTCCGGGACTATTCTTCGGTAGAAAATAGCCTCGGAATTACCAATGCAGAAAGGGAAGCGGGCGTCGAAAGACACCCGCTTTTGCTGTTCTTGTGCGCGATTGCGGTTTTACTTGCCCGGTTCCTTCACCAGAATCAGTCGATCTGCGGGTACATCTTTCATTTGCTGCACAATCCCTGAGGGCCAGTGAATCTCGACTGTATCCACGGTCGCGCTCGACCCCAGCCCAAAATGCACCGGCACCGCGCTCGACGACGCGTACCCCGAACTCGTAGTCATGTGGTTGTACTGCGCACCGGATTTCGTCACGACTTTGATTCTCGCGCCGATTCCGTCGCGGTTGCTCTTCGTTCCTTGCAGTTTGAACTCGATCCAGTGATTCGTCCCAGGACTCTGGTTCATCCAGATCTCTGCGGGAGCATTCAACGCATTCACGACGACATCGAGCTTACCGTCGCCATTCAGATCCCCAACGGCCGCGCCACGGTGTCGTGATGGGGGCTGGGCCGTAAATCCGGCTTCGGCCGTTAGCGCAGTAAACTTCATTCCGCCAAGATTTCGAAACACGGTGTTCGGTTGCTCGATCGACAGATTTGTCGATAGCAGCGATTGCACATGCCCACGCGAGACAAAAATGTCCTTCCATCCATCGTTGTCGAAATCGGCGATGTTCGGCGAATACCCCGCCATGGGCAAGCTCAATTTCGTCATTCCGCTTTCACGCGTGACTTCCGTGAAACTACCTTTGCCTGTGTTCCTGAAAATAGGAAAAGTCTCGCCGTCGAGCGCCACGATCACAATATCGGGATATCCGTCATTATCCAGATCGCGAAAATCCGTGCCCATGCCCGAGATGTAGACGCCGTCTTCCCGCAGCGCAAGATTTTCTTCGAACGCCGCTTCTTCGAACTTTCCGCCCCCCAGGTTGCGGTAGTACGAATTCATGAGCTTGTCATTCGGCACGATCAAGTCCATGCGGCCATTTAGCTCCGCATCGGCCATTGCCACCCCCATCCCCTTGCCGGGATGCTTGCGGAATCCTGCCTCCACCGAGGCATCACGAAAGGTTCCATCGCCATTGTTGATGTAAAGCTGATTTGGAGTCGGCTTGTACATCTTGGGATGGCAGTAGTCGCGATGCCCGTAGCCGATGCATTCGGGCTCGTGCGCGTAATCCCACTTCAGATAATTGATGACAACGAGATCGAGTAGCCCGTCGTTGTTGACGTCGATCCACGCGCCTGCGACCGCCCACAGCGGACCGTACTCAGCGTCAGGCTTGTTAAGGCCGGCCTTGGTCGTCACGTCGGTGAATGTACCGTTGCCGTTGTTGTGATACAGCGTGTTGCGATACACGCCGGCAACAAAGATGTCTTCGTACCCATCATTGTCGTAATCGCCGATTGCGACACCCGTGTCGAATCCTGCACCGGCCAAGCCGGCCTTCTCCGTCACGTCAGTGAAGTGGCCCTTGCCGTCATTTTCAAAGAGACGGTTGTAGTACTTTGGCGAATCCTTCTTCAGTGTCTTGAGATCGGCCCCGTTAGTAAAAAAAATGTCGAGTTTCCCGTCGTTGTTGTAATCGAAGACAGCGACGCCACCCGCCATCGTCTCCGGAGCGTGGCGTTCGGGGCTCTCGTTGCTGTCGAGTTTGAAACCGATCGGCTGAAAGGAAAATCGGATCGGGCTCTCAGTCGGGCTCTTGTCCTGCGAGACTGCTTTAGGAAGTTCTCCAGCGAACGATTTCTGAAGAACGGCAGGAGGAACAGCCACAATCGTCAGCAGTGCAGACAGAATAGCGCGACGTATCGGTAACGGTATCAAATGGTTATTCAACCACAAACCAAACCGCTGTACACAATCTGCGCCGGTTCGTTTTGACTTAAACCTGCACGTTTGAAGACCGGAACAAGTGGCAACAATTTTCGACCAGACCATTTTCCGTTAACGATTACGGTCAGGTCTCCTATCACACAAAGGGCTGCAAAAGCTCACTGAAAAGGATTACCCGTTGGCTTACTCGGTATCGCCTGCGACGGGCTGGATTTGGGGGAAAGAAGCAGGTCGCCTGAGACCGCGCTATACACCGTCAAACGATCCAACGCGATATTCGTATGTTTTGAAGACAGCACGATGCGATCCGCGCTATCACGTTCAATCTCCACATCTTTCATCGCCATGCGGTTCTTGGACGTTACCGGATTGCTCGTATCAGCCACGCCTCGGTCTTTGCCCGTGTCAGCCTCTGGAAACGGCTTGTAGGACGGCGAATTTGGATTGGGATACTCGCCTGCTCCATAGTTCCAGTTTCGCGTTGCTGATCCCTCTGGGCCGTATTGAAGGTCAGGCCCCGATTCCGCTGTCGTCGGATAGTACCAGGAAGTCAGATACGCCTTAATCTCCACCGATCCGCCCTTCCACGTCATGGAGTTCAGAAGGACGCTTAATCGACAAGGGTCACCGGCGTTCTTCGCCACCGACTCAACGACCTCGCCGGCCACCGTTGCATTCCTCGGAACAACTTTCCCGCCGACTAATGTCGCAATCCACAGCTTAGCTTGTACCTTCGTTCCAACCGCTGTTTTGCCAGCTTTTATGCCCTGCTGGAAGACCACCAGAAAATCTTGGGTCTGGGGTGGTTTGTCGGGAGTCTGCCCTCCAAAAGCGACCACAGGTGGGGCCGTAAGCAGGATGCTAAGTATCAACTTGTGCAATGGGTGCAGGAGCATGGGAAAAGCCTCCCTGGATGCTTGTTTTCAGGGAATTGGGCCTTATGCAGGGGCGAATCTACGGCAACTCCCATTCTTTTCGGCAAAGTATAGCTCCAGTCAAGGAAAAAATGCGACCGTTTTATGCGGAATCTCCAGCAGGATAACGTTTTTGCGCTTGACAACGTTCATCGACTAGATGTAACACCGTAAACGTTCTCGGAACGCCCGGGCTGTCCCTGTCACTAACGGCCCCGGCCGATTCAATCTGGAGGCAGGCAAATGAAATCCCTCTCGCCCACGAATGCCGGGAGTTTCGGCCATTTCTTGAAGCGCTGTGACCTTCGGATGGTGGCGCTCCTTGTGGCCGTATTCCTGCTCTTTGTCGCGCAGGGCATGGCTCAGGAAGCTACCATCGTCGGTACGATCACCGATCCTTCTGGTGCTTCGGTCGCTTCTGCAACGATCACTATCACCAACAACGATACCGGAGTGCAACGAACCCTGACCAGCAACAGTGATGGTCAGTACGTCGCTCCAGACCTTCACATCGGACGCTATTCGGTCAAAGCATCGGCCGCAGGATTCAAACTGGCCGAGCAAACCGGCATTGTCCTCAACGTTGGCGATCGCACTCGCCTCGATTTCAAACTGCAGGTCGGCAGCACCCAGGAACAGATTACCGTTGAGGCGAATGCCGTCGCCGTCCAAACGGACAGCGGCGAAGTCAGTAACGTTATTACTGGCCAGCAAATTACACAGCTCGCTACCAACGGCCGAAGCTTGTACGAACTGTTTTCACTGGCTCCGGGAGCGGTCAGCCTCCAATCGTCCAGGGTCGGCTTCACCCCAGTGAGCGGTGACAGTACCGTGAGTATCAACGGCGAGCGTGCCGGCCACAATCTGCAACTGATCGATGGCGGCGAGAATCTCGACCGCGGCGGCAGCAGCGGCAGCGTAATGCCATCGATTGATTCCATCGCTGAGTTCCGCAACATGACCTCGAACTACAGCGCCGAGTACGGGTTGGCATCTGCTGCACAAATCAGCACTGTCATCAAGTCGGGCACAAAGCAACTCCATGCCGAGGCTTGGGAGTTCTTCCGCAACGATGCCTTGGATGCACGCAACTACTTCAACAACCCTCCGGCTAAGGTCGCCGAGTTCCGTTACAACATTTTCGGCTTCAACGTCGGCGGACAAGTTCCCATCGCGAAAAGCCATCCGACATTCTTTTTCTACAACAACGAATGGCGGAGAGAAATCGATGGCGGCTTGCTGAACAATCCGATGCCGTTGGCAAGCTCCTATCCCGATGCGAATGGCGCCGGGACCGGCGCTGTCCTTCCGACAACCTTTAACGGTAAGGCGACCAATGCTGTCGTGCCTGCTGCCGGCTCAATCAAGAACTTCGGTTCAGGTTGTTCCGCTGCCGTCATGGCGACTTTAGTACCAGGGCAGCCTTTCCCAAACAACACCATTCCTGATTGTCTGATCAACGCCAACGCTGTGGCTCTGTTAAACGCCGGTGGTCCGTACGGAGGCATCTTCCCGAAGCCTACTAACGGCGCGTTCTTCTTCGGTGGAAACAACAGCCCGACCAACCTGACGGAGCAAATCGCCCGCGTCGATCACCAGTTCAGCAGCAAGTTCTCGATCTTCGGGCACTGGATCTCTGAACAGATCTCGCAGACTTATGGCACTTCGATGTGGAGCGGCGATAACACTCCCTCGATCGCCAATACGTTCGGCAACCCTTCTTATAGTGCCGTCGTGCACGCGACCCACGTCATCAGCCCAACCCTGCTGAACGAGATCGCGTTCAACTACAACGGAAACCGCATCCACATCATTCCAACGAATCTGGTAAGTGCGCCGAGTTCGTTTACGTTCAACCGCCTGTTTACCGGGCCCAACGCAAGCGACCGGATTCCGTCGGTCAACCTCTCCGGTGTTACAGGCTCGAATTACACCATCAACTGGATGCCGTGGAATAACAAGGCCGACGACTACCAGTTTCGTGACGATCTCTCCTGGACACGAGGCGCACACCAGTTGAAGTTCGGTTTCAGCTGGGCCCTCTATAAGAAAACTCAGGATGCGTTCGCCAACACTCAAGGCAACTTCACCTTCAGTGGTGCGTTTAGCGGCTATGACTATGCCGACTTCCTGATGGGCTTTGCACAGGCCTACTCTGAAGACGGCAATAAGATCAGCGGCCAGTGGAACAACGTTTCTCCCGCGGCTTACGTACAGGACAACTGGCGCGTCAATCGTCAGTTGACCGTGAACCTGGGCTTGCGCTGGGACGGAATTCCGCACACCTACGAAGCGAACCACCTGTCCTCGAACTTCTACCCCAACTTGTATAACCCGGCAAACGCGGCGACCTTCGATTCACAGGGTCACATCTGTAGCGTTAACTCTGTGCCGGCTTGCCCTGGTGGGCCCAGCCCTTCTCTGGTTGCCAGCACCAACCCCATTCTGGGCGGATATACGTTCTATACGAACGGAATCGGAATCGGTGGCGTCAACGGAATCCCCAAGGGATTGGTCAACAACTCCTGGAACAATTGGGGACCACGCCTCGGCTTCGCGTATGACCTGACCGGTGCGGGTAAAACCGTTATCCGTGGCGGTTACGGCCTCATGTACGAGCGTATTCAAGGCAACGACATGTATAACGGTGCCGTGAATCCTCCGGGAGATCCCAACCCGACGCTTAACGGTGTTTCCTTGTCCAATCCGGGGCAGAGCTTATCCAGCGGAAACGTCATTACCGCCGCTAACCTCCCGGTACTTCCGCTAGGCGTCACGGGGATCGCTCTTCACTATCCCACTCCAATGACCAGCCAGTACAGTATGGGCGTCCAGCAAGCGATCGGAAACCACGCCGTGCTGAATGTGTCGTACGTGGGCAGCCAGGGCCGTCGCCTCAACTACTATCAGGCAGTCAACCTTCCCCCGCTTGCCGATCTTCCGGCCATGGTTAAGGCTGGAAGCCTCGACAACACCAAACTGACGTATCTCGGCTATGGCAACATGCGATTGGCATATGATGGCGCCAATGCCAAGTACAACTCTCTCCAAACCTCGCTGACTGGAACAGTGCACCGCGACCTTCACCTCCAGGTGTCATACACCCTTGCCAAGGCGGAGGACGCTACAACTGCAACCGGAAGCGGCGGCGACCTGAACAACGCGGCGAATCCATACGAAGGCTGGAAATATGATTTCGGCCCGTCTGTCTATGACCGCCGGAACGTGTTTTTCGCCAACTTCGTCTATGATCTTCCGTTCTTCCGGAATTCCTCCAACCGCCTGGTAAAGGGCGGCTTGGGCGGATGGCAATTCTCCGGAATCATCACGGAGGAATCAGGCGCACCTCTGAACCTGGGTGTCAGCGGTACAACCGCTGCCAGCGTCATTGCGAATAGCGGAACTCGGCCTGACGTCTCTGGACCGATTTCCTATCCGAAGACGGTCAACCAATGGTTCAGCGGCAATTTCACCGCACCAGCGTGCGTCACGGGACCAGACTGCTACGGCAACCTCGGGTTTAATGCCATCACCGGACCCGGACGCAATAACTTCGACTTGGCGCTCCTCAAGAACTTTGCCTTCACGGAAAGATTCCGGATGGAGTTCCGCGCCGAGGCGTTCAACATCTGGAACCATCCGCAATGGGAAGGCAATGCCAACACCGGCGGAATTGGAACCAATGTCGGATCCAGCAACTTCGGCCAGGTCACGAGTGCCTTTGATCCACGAGAGTTGCAGCTCGCTTTGAAGCTTATCTTCTAACGAGCTGCTTCACTTCAACTATTACCCGCCCGCATCGAACCAGATGCGGGCGGTTTTTCTTTAGGCCAATTTCCGGTTGATACACTGGCAAATGATGAATAGATCGATGTCAGCAGCCTTGCTGGCTGCCGCATTGTTGCTTCTGCTCGGCATTTCGGCCGGCCAGGCGCCCTCTGACGCCCTTGGTTTGGAACAGCAACAGAAGTGGGCCGAGGCTGCGCAAGCCTGGAAGGCCGTTACGCTGCGCAATCCAAACGATGCCGGCGCCTTCGCAAGCATGGGCCTTGACTTGGCAAGACAGCAAAAATACACCGAGGCCTCAGCCGCTTACCATAAAGCGCTCAAGCTGAATCCCCAAATGCCCGGCCTGCAATTGAATCTGGGGCTGGCTGAATTCAAACAGGGGAATTTTACAAATGCCATTACCGCCTTTCGCGCGGCACTCACATCGGACCCCTCGAGCATGCAGGCTCGTACCCTGCTCGGGATGAGCTACTATGGCGCAAAGAAATTTGATCTCGCGTCGGAATATCTCGCTAGCGCGACCGAAGCCGACCCTGGTAACGCCGAACTCCATCAAATGCTCGCGCAAAGCTGCCTCTGGGCCAAGAAACTGGACTGCGCCCAGAAAGAATTCAGACAATTGCTGCAGCAGAGCCCGGATTCCGCTCCGACCCACATCTTGATGGGCGAAGCTCTCGATGGCGTGGGAAAGACTCCCGAGGCAATCGCCGAATTCGAGACCGCCGCGAAAATCTCTCCCCGTGAGCCGAACGTTCATTTCGGCCTCGGATACCTCTACTGGAAGTCTCAGCAGTATGAAAAAGCCAAACAGGAATTCCAGAAAGAATTGGAA
>DATJWZ010000538.1:0-1100 GCA_035500795.1 Candidatus Eiseniibacteriota bacterium
TAGAGAGGGAACTCGAGGGCGCTAATCAGGTGGCAGCACCTACTGAATCGAGAACACCCAACTGGCACCGAGCGAAAATCGCTCACCAAAGAGTGCGGATGGAAGGGTGGCGACAGAGGCGGCTTGGCTGAACGGAAAAGATAGAAAAACCAAAGAGAGAGCTTTATTCACTCTTGACACGGGCCGGCCTTCTCATGGAAGGAGTTGTGACCTATAATTCCAGTCATGACGCGCTTAATCTCATTCCCCCTGCTTTTTCTTCTAAGTCTACCAACAGTGGCTCCGGCTCAGAAAACCACCGCCGAATCGGCTATCAGCCTACCAGCCGGATGGATGCACGCACCAAGTCGGCTGCAAAATCCAGGACTGTGGCAATGCGCTGGCTACGGAGGAAGTTGGGTCGTTGGTGTTGATGGCGGCAGCGTAAAGTTTGTTAGATTCGGCGCAGAATCAGACAAGCAAACTCCAATTCCCCCTCAACTGAAACTGTCAAAAAAGATGATTGGCCGACGTTTGTTTCTGCCAACTTCGAATGGTTGGCTAGGAGGCTTCGACGCTGGCGAGTTCGGAGGTGGACTCTGGTGGTTTAGCCGTGATGGTTCAAAAACTATTGAACTGCTTTCCGAGAACGTTCACGCAATCTATCAAATCAAAAAAGACATTCTGATACTGACCGGACTCGAACACTTGGGGTCGAACTTCGGTCACGTGTTCAAGTTTGACGATACTTCCGGCAAAGCAACTGTAACGTCATTGGCCGACCTTGGCGGCTCGCCTGAGGCTTCAACCGTCGATAGCGACGACAGTATCATCGTCGCGACACCCGACAGGGTTCTCCGAGTAGACAAAGATGGGAAAAGCGATGAGATGTACAGAGCTGGAGAGCACCTGACCTACCCGACAAGTGCTGCGATTGACGCGCACGGAGTTGTCTATGTGGCGATGAGATTTTTTGTGCTGCGCCTAATTCCTCAAGGAGCTTCTGGGTACAAAGACGAGTGGGTAATGCCAGAGCAATGCCAAACGTATAAACTGGAGAAATACATCTGCAGTTGCCAAACAAAGTGAATAGTCTTGTTAACTCCCGATTAGTCGGGTAA
>DATJWZ010000539.1:0-9171 GCA_035500795.1 Candidatus Eiseniibacteriota bacterium
TGCTCCAGTTCCTCGGCAATCAGCATCTCGGTCACTTTGCGCTTGATCGATTTTTCAGGCGTGAGAAAAAAACCACGCGCCAGCTGCTGCGTGATGGTCGAACCACCTTGCGCACGCTTTTGCCGGATCACGTCCTCCCAAACGGCCTCTATCGTGCGCGCGAAGTTGATCCCGCTGTGCTCGAAGAACCTCCGGTCCTCGATCGCCAACGTCGCCTGTACCATCACGGGAGGAATGTCGTTGTACTTCACCACCTGCCGCTTGGAGCGTTGCTCGGCATCGAATAGCGCTGTCACCAGCTGCGGCTCTAGTTCGTACGCCGAAAGATCAGTCCCGCGACTCGAGATTTGAGTGACCTGGCCGTCTTCGATGCTGATGCGCGCCGATTCGGGCGCATGATAGGACTCTGTTCCCGGCGTGATTTCAATCCCACCCTTGGTGACATGGAACGTCCCCAGTTTCGACTGGCCATCCTTGTCCGAATACCCAGCCTCGCGCAATTGAGCCGCGATTTCGCGGACTTCGATCTTCTCCCCGTTCCGAACTACCCGGGGAAGCGCGTAGATTTTTGCCGAATTCGCGAATACCGGCGTCCGGAACCGCTTTTCGATGATCCGGTCGTACTTGATATAGAAATACGAGAAAAAGATGGTGAACGAGACCGCGAGGACCAGAAATACCAACAGCGCCGCCCGCAGTACGGGGTCGCGCGGCAGTCCGCGAAACTTACCTGCGCCGCTCTCATTTGCCTTCGGAATTCGGATTTTGATGGCCAAGTTGTTGACTCTATACCCTGACTCTATTCAGACGAAGCGTCCGGGCAAAAGGTTTGATCGTTCTCGTTACACCGCCGATTGCCGGATTTGCCGTTCCGGTCGGGCAATGGGAGCAAGCAATGAAGAATCCGTTGCTCTTCTTGGCGTCCGGTGCACGAGCGTCGGCACAGGAGGAATCTGCATTTTCTCCATTGTACCGCCCATCACCAAAACAAAAAGAGACCCGCAGTGCATGCGGGCCTCCACGACAATCTCCCGGGATGTCCTCAATCGCAGCCCAAGGTTACTGCGGATCGGTTACGGCCCAGAATCCCGGGGTGGCAAGCGTCACTTGCGAAGTTGGCTGCGTTAGGGCCCCACCGGTGCCAACACTCAATGCTCCCAGGTACGTGGTGGTAGTGTTCCCGTCGGTCACACCTCCATACACCACCAGGTTCGCGCCGCTCTGGTCGAATTGTCCCCAAAAACCGGATGTAATTCCGCTGTAAGGTGATCCGGTGGCTGCAGTCAGAGTGCCACTCGTCGGATCCAACTGAAATCCCTCGATCGGGTTGTAAGCAGTCTCGGTCGCATTTTCACTGAATGTATAGATCAGCGTCCCTCCACTATTCGGTTGAATCGCGAAACCGATCGGCGCGAAGGTGGTGGCAAAAGGTGAGCCGGCCACAGGAGCGATTGCGCCGGCGCTGCTTCCAGACTGCGCGATGCTAAACACATGGATGCCAGTTGTGCCGAGGACGTTGGGTACCCCAATCAGGAACTTGCCCGACGAATCGCCCTGAACCTGCGACACCGCATATGAAAATGGACTCCCCGGAACCGCTGTGAGTGATCCGGTGCTGCTGATTACGTACGCCGCCACCTGTGACGGGTTGGGATACTGCGCTACATACAGATACTTGCCTTGGCCATCAGTCCCCAGGTTTCCGGGAAAAAATGGAACCGCGAACGGAGACCCACTTACCTGTGTCAATGCTCCGGCGCTGCCAATCTGATACACGTGGACCGACATTCCACTGGTATCCACCATGAAAAGAAATGTGCCCGCGGGATTCGTGATCACGCTCCACAATCCACCAGTCGGTTCGCCGACTAAGTACGGTGCGCTGAAGGGACTATTGGGGATCGCGGTCAATCCCCCACCACTGCCGATCGTGTAAGCATAGATCTGGCCTGTGCCGGGAAACACGGTGTATAGATACTTTTCCTGAGCTACCACCATGCCCGACCCCTCTGCGTTAGTCGGGATTGTAGGCGCGGTAAAGCCGCTAGTTGCCGCGAAGCTTGGCGTAGTCCCCGTTGCCAGCGTGTAGCCGTCGATGGTTCCTGACGCATCAACAGCAAACGCGAACGCCGCTGTGGAACTCGTTCCGCTTCCACCCTGCGAGAAGCCGCCACTGCCACCCGATCCGCATGTCGTGGCTCCGAATCCTTTGGTGCAGACATAGTGACCGCAGCCCACAAGCCACATCGCAGAGATCGTCAACATCGAAATCGCTAGCGCTCGAACCTTCATCGTCATGAACCGCCTCCACCCGAAATGCGCGCCCGCGCACTGCCTCTCGAATTTTTCTGGGTAACTCAGACCCGGAGAGCCTTAAGACACTCTCATCCCAAGCCGATGCTAGGTGTGTCGTAACCTAGAGGCAAGGTTACGAACGTCATTCTGAGCATCCAAAGTCTGAGCCTGGCTGCAGGTGCGGTGAGATTTGGCCCCGGCGAGGTGGGAATGTTGAAAGACAAAAACGAACGACGGGAACAAAGCACAGAAACGAAGAGAGCTTCGCTTGCGCTACTCGCTGGTAGTTTTGAAGTGAAACACCAGCGACGCTCCGGGGAACACAATGCGGGCTCTGTACCTCACCTCGAGAAACATTGCGGGATTTTCTTCTGTTCCGCTGCGCTGCACCCGAATCTGATTGCGCCAGAGATGGATATCGTGCCGCACCGCCCGGCGAATCACAGCGTCGCGCAAGTCATCGTCGGACGACTCCGCCAGCAATCCAATGCGCGACCCAGCCAAAGCCGCGACATCCTTCAAATCGTCTTTGAGTTCGTAATTGGCCAATTCGCAGGATGCGATCTGCCATGCCGTGCTGATGACTAGCAGGAATAAAAGCAAGCCGGCAATAATCTTGAGTTTCGCCACGGCCGCTACACCAGATATGGCTAGCTATCGCTCATAGCTAACAGCGGTGTTCCTACATTCCGCGATTGCCGCTGGAAGGGGTGAAATGCAAGCTGAAGGAGTATCCCGGCAAACTTACAGGAACACTGTAATCTGCCGCAACGTAAACTGCCGGCGCACCAGGGGTTCCGATACGCTGCACTGTAATCTGCTCCGGTGCGAGAGTAACCTGATGCTCCGCCGCCTTCTTGACGATCGCATCGATGAGGTCCTGATCGGTTAGGCGCGGATTCGCTCCGCCCATCATCGCGATCTGATGCAGGTCGTCCTGGAACGAATAATTGCTCAGTTCCGGCGGAATGATCTGAAACCCGCAGTAGATCAATCCGACGAATACCAGAAACCCGATGATCGCCTTAAATGTTCCCATGTCCCACGATCTGCGCCGCAGGCCGCTCAACTCCCTTACGACGCCCGGCGGAGCACTCCCTGAAAATGTTCAACTATCGCGGAAATCGTAACATCGCGGACTTCCCGAGTCTCGCGCAAAACGACCTCCACAGTACCTTCGGTAACCTTCTTTCCGACCGTGACTCTAATAGGGATACCGACCAGGTCTGCATCCTTGAACTTCACTCCCGGTCGCTCGTCGCGGTCATCCAGAACGACATCAAAACCGGCCTTTTCCAGCCTCTCGGCAATGTCTTCAGAAGCGTTCTTGACCGCTTCATCTTTCATGTTGACCGGAGCCACCACAATCTCAAACGGAGCAATTGATGCAGGCAGCCAGAATCCGTCATTGTCGTTGCCTTGCTCCACGGCAGCGGTCAAAATCCGCTCGATGCCAATTCCATAGCACCCCATGATCGGCATCACTTCTTTGCCATTCCTGTCGAGCACCCTTAGACCCATCGTCTCCGAATATCGATAGCCGAGCTTGAAGATGTGCCCGATCTCGACAGCCGTGTCGATGCGCAGGGGTTTGCCG
This sequence comes from Candidatus Eiseniibacteriota bacterium, assembly GCA_035500795.1. Lineage (GTDB taxonomy): Bacteria > Acidobacteriota > Terriglobia > Terriglobales > Acidobacteriaceae > Sulfotelmatobacter. The sequence continues at coordinate 3,893 of DATJWZ010000539.1, forward strand.
CAATTCGGACAAGCTTCCCCCGCAGTTACGGATCGCAAATCCGCATAGGCGGTCGGGATGAAGTTCTTGCCCGGCGTCAGATTCTTGAGGTGATAGTCCTCTTTGTTGGCGCCAGCAATGAGATTCGTCCGGCCCTCCAGCGCCTTATCCACAATCAAGACGGGCTTGCCATCCGGGTTCTTCAGGTCGCGTGCCCACTCAATCCCGACCGGGCCCAGATAGCCAGCTGGAGACTTGAACAACTCTTTGATCTCGCCCTCTTCCATCGGACGCGTAGCCACCGCCACAGTAGCGCTAAACTTCGCTTCATTTAGTTGATGATCTCCGCGCATTAATACAACAATCGCGCGTGACTTCTTCTTGCCTTTTTCGTCGATCTCATCCGCCATGTAGGCAAGCGTTTTGATTTTGTTTTTAGGAGACACACCCAGGTATCGCGCTACGTCTTCAATCGTCTTATGACCGGGCGTATGAACTTCAAGCGGCTTGCCATCCCCTTCGGCCGCTAGATCCTCGACCGGCCATAGTTGTGAGGTCGCTCGCTCCAGATTCGCCGCGTAGTTACACCCATCGCAGCTTACAATCTGGTCCTCGCCGGCATTCGTTCGCACCATGAACTCGTGCGACTCTTTTCCCCCCATTGCACCTGAGTCCGCCTCCACCACGACGTACTTCAATCCGCAGCGGTCAAAAATCCGGCAATATGCCTCGTAGTGCTTCTTGTAGGAAACATCCAGCCCTGCTGCATCGATATCGAAGGAATACGAATCCTTCATCATGAACTGCCGAACGCGGAGCAGACCCGATCTCGGACGCGGTTCATCGCGAAACTTCGGCGCAATCTGATACCAGATCTGCGGCAGTTGCTTGTAGCTCCGCAATTCCTTCAGAGCGATCGAAGTCATCACTTCTTCTTCGGTCATCCCCAGGCACAGATCCGTACCCTTGCGGTCTTTCAGCCGGAAAAGGTTCTCCCCCATCACGCCCCAGCGTCCCGAGGCTTCCCAAAGCTCGCGGGGATGCAACGCCGGCAAATAAAACTCCTGTCCAATGCGGTCCATCTCCTCGCGGACAATCGCCGTGATCTTGTTGAACGAACGAGTTCCTAAGAAGAGATACGAATAAATCCCGGCGGCAAGCTGGCGGATGTATCCCGACCGTACAAGGAATTTATGCGAGGCGACCTCGGCATCCGCCGGCGCCTCACGCAGGGTAGGAATAAACAGTTGTGACCAACGATGCATAGTTGAGTTCTCGATTGGAAGAAGAATCCTAAATTGTAAACGATGAGGCAGGAGACCTATATGAGGACAGTCGCCCCAGACGATCCAACCGAGCGGAGAGCTCGGTACCATGACGCGAATCATTCCGGTGCTTAAGGGTGAACAAAGCTAGCGGTCCTTCGCGCACCTTCGTGTCCTTTATGGTTGAAGCTTTTCGTCACCCGCGCAAAAAGTACTGGCGCGCAAAACGACTCACGCCGTTAGCTGCTTCAAAATCTCTCTCCCCAGCTTCTGTGTCTCCCCGAAAAACTTCTGATACTCCACAAACAGACGGTTCAATTCCAGCGACTTGTCGGCGCTCAGCTTCTTGCGCAGGATCATATCCCGCACATGCACTGGATTCGGCAAAGTCGCATCCTCATTCAGCTCTTCGAGCGCGGCATTCGGATCATAGTGATACATAAGAACCCCACTTGGTAATCGCGCATTTTGTAATTTGCGTAATTAGTAGACGCGAGTTCGAGCTTTCGTAGCTAGTCTTTCACATTACAAAATTACCCAATTACACAATCCCCTACATCATCTCTGTTCCCCACAAATCATGTAGATGCACAATCCCTTTAAGCGTTCCATCCTCGTCCACAACCATCAGAGAGGTTATCTTTTTCTCTTCCATGATGGCGATCGCCGAAGCTGCAAACTGATCTGCGGAAATCGTCTTGGGTGTCCTGGTCATCGCATCGCCGGCGGTTAAGTCCATCACATCCTTACCGCGCTTTTCGAGCAAGCGCCGCAGGTCGCCATCGCTGACAATTCCAACGAGCCGATCCCCCTCGACTACAGCCGTCACTCCTAGCTTCTTCCGGGACATTTCGTAGATCACGTCCGGCATCCGCGTCAAAGGCGTGACGCAGGGTAGCGCCTCCCCCGTATGCATCAGCGACTCCACTCGCGCCAGCTTCTTCCCCAACTTTCCACCGGGATGCAAGTTCGCAAAATCCTCTTCCTTGAAGCCCCGCCGCTCGCTCAACGCAACTGCCAGCGCGTCTCCCAGAGCGAGCATGGTCGTAGTCGACGCAGTGGGGGCAAGCCCGAGAGAGCAAGCTTCCTGCGCCACGGAACAATCCAGAGCCACATCCGCCGCGGAAGCTAAAGTAGAGATTGCAGAATCTGGATGCCCCTTGCCTCGCCGCTTTTGCGAAATATCGGAATCGCAGATCTCATCTCCCGTCATCGTAATCAGCGGTACCTGCAATCGCTTGATTGTCGCAAGGAGTGCGAGGATCTCTTCAGTCTCGCCGCTTGCGGAGAGCGCCAGCACGACATCTCCTCGCACCACCATCCCCAGATCACCGTGTAGTGCCTCGACTGGATGCAAATACAACGCCGGAGTCCCAGTCGAGCTCAGCGTCGCTGCAATCTTTCGCGCGATCAACCCGCTCTTTCCCATGCCGCTCACAACTACCCGACCGGCACAGCAGAACATAAGCTCAATAGCCTTCTGAAACGCCATGGCCATCGGCCCGGCAATGCGGTCAGCTAAAGCCGTCAACGCCTCGGCCTCAATCCGGACTACGTTCTCGCCAGTATTCTTCAACGATTTCCCTGTGGAACTATGTGATCCCTGTAGTGAAAGATGTTGGATCTTCGTATCTACCATTCTGCAAACGAAAGATGGTAACAAACCCCAAGCTCTCTGCTCCCATCGCTCAACTTTGAAACGTTGAAACTTTAGAAATGATCCCCGTCCACCCGGGCGCCAAAATCCGCCCGCGTCTTCTGCCCCAGCACGGCCAACCCACGCGCCTGGATCAGACGATCCCACGGCCCCGCCTGCCAGTTGTCCCGCATTTTCTCTGCATGTCTCCAGGGTGGCAGCGTCAACATAAGGTGCCGGGCAGTCGCATGCACATAGGGCTCATACATGCCTCGCAACTTTGCCAGTTTCGCATGAGCCATCTCGTCGCTTTTCAAACGTAGGCCTGCATTTTCAAGTGCAGACCGCATCTCCTCAAATCCGTCATCCGTCATGCGGCCCGGAGCGTACGTGTCGTATTGTGCACTCACCACCTGTGCCAGATCCACCGCCGCGTGACGCGCTATGGCGAATGTCAGCTTGGCTTGTCCCGGATGCAGCCCTTCAATCCCGGTAAGCACCAGTGAGCTTACATCCAGCATCGTCGTCAGCGCCCCCAGCCACGACTGATTGCTATGCTGCGACCGGAAAAACGTCAGCACCGGATACGAAATCTGCGACTCCAGCAGTTCCGCCGACCAACGCTCCCAATCCCTTAGTACTTCGTCGAGCACGGATTGCTCAAGGCCTGGATCTTCGGTCCGGCCCGCGAGCCGAATCAGCAACTCCGTCGCGGATGGCGGTGATCCAGCACGTGCATCCAGCATCGAAATTTGAATCTCCCGACGCGAAAACGCTGCATAGACCACCGGGATGTACCCAATGACCACACCGAGAAACGCAAACCCCATACCCGCTTCAAATACAGACAAAGCGCGGGCCGCAGCCGTGGTTGGCACAATATCTCCATACCCCAGCGTGAAAAATGTTTCTCCGCTGTGGTACAGAATCTTCCCGAAGTTGAGCTTCTCGCCATTGAGTTGCTCATGTCCGCCGAGGCCGTATTGGACCATTGCGAATCCCAGAATGAGTCCGAATGCCCAGAATCCCAGCAGGAGGATCAGCGACAACGGCCCGAAATACCCCAAAAAGTTCTGCTGGCGCGACGGCTTGCTGATTCGCCGCGCCATACCTCGCCACGGTATCCAGGTTCGCCGGTAGAAATAGGCTGTGAGCTTGAAGTTTCGTAGAACCCGTCTGGGCAGCACCACGGTCTCGAACGCATCCAGCAACACCACCCAGATGATGGCGGCGCCGAAAATCACCCCGGCGATGTGCGCATGTGAACCCATGGTCGCCAAAAACATTTGCATCTCGATGCGTCGGGAAGCTTATCAGATTCGAAGGGTCAATCCGATCCACGGTCACGTTACGGAAAACGTAGCCTGCAGCTCGCGCACTTTTCGGAAGCCGGGAAGCCGAGAGCCGATCTCTGACTATTGTGGTTTAGTCTGCGGCTGGGCTGGCGTGCCCGGAGCAGATCCCGCAGAGGGTTTGGTCGCGTCCGTAGTCGGCTTTTTCGTAGTCTTTTTCTTTGTCGTAGCGGGCTTCTTCGGTGCCGGCTCCGTATCGTCCACAATAACTTTTTTCGGAGGCTCAGCCTGCACCTGAGCTTGCAACGTCTGCAACTGCCCTCTGAGCCGAGTTAGTTCCGCTTCTTTGGATGACGACAAGTTCTCGATCCGCTCAGCCAGTTGCCTGCGCGACCCTTCAAACTCGTTCAAATCGTTCGCCAGCGATTGCGTGTCATCCTTCCCGCCAAACGATTGGGCGCCCTCCACAACCATGTTCAGCACGTCATAGAGTGCATCCAGATTGCGATACAGCTTAAATGTCGCTGACAGATCCTCGGGCCCGTTCCTGAGCTGCCCGATAATCTCCGGAAGCGCTCCCTGGAGATTCCGCTGGATCGAATCCACATACCCCAGTGCCTGCTTCTTGTCCGACCCATTCATCTTCCACTTCTCGATTCGCAGCTTGGAAAGATCGGTTTGGGTGTTCTTCGATACCGTTTCAAGCTGCGATAGCAACGCATTCAATTGCGTAACCGATGCATACGAAACCGGTTGCGCCTGGCCATTTGCTGCCGTCGCAACGGGAGCAGGTCCGGACTGTCCCACCGCAACTGCGACGAGGAGAAGATACAGACCAGGAAATATGAGGAGATTTCGTTTCATTGTTCAGACGTTCTTCAGCGGTTCAGGATACTACAATCGCCATCGCATTGTGGATCAGGTAGGTACCTGTGCTCACCGCATGCATCCGCGCAAGCGATGGGGTGGTCCGGAACGTTTGCCGCGAGAGCTCTCAACACCTTGATACGCGTTCAGCCCGGCGTGCATCCTGCAACACAGTTTGAAACATCACACAGTGCGGTTATCGACGATCACCGTCAACAAGGGGATAATGAACGAGGAATG
>DATJWZ010000540.1:0-2543 GCA_035500795.1 Candidatus Eiseniibacteriota bacterium
TCAGAATGTCAACCTGATCGAGCAGTCCGATCCTCATCTTGTTGCCATCTTCGGTGGCGACCACATCTACCGCATGAATATTCGAAGCATGATCGACTTCCATCTTTCGAAGAAGGCCGAGGTGAGCGTTGCGGCGATCCCGGTGGCGCGCCAGTATGCGATAGAGTTCGGCGTTATCGAAACCGATGCAGACGGCCGCATCATGGGATTTCACGAGAAGAAGGCAGACGCCCCAACCATGCCCGGCGACCCGAAACGCGTCTACGCGTCCATGGGCAATTACATCTTCTCTACATCGACGCTTCTCGATCTACTCCACAAAGACGCGAAGGATCCCAAGAGCCGTCACGACTTCGGCATGGACATCTTGCCAAAACTGGCAGGTATCGCGCCGATGTACGCGTACAACTTCGAGGACAATCGCATCCCGGGCGAGGCGGCGGATGCTATCCCTTACTGGAGGGATGTGGGAACCATTGATGCCTTCTATGAAGCAAACATGGACCTGACCCAGGTGAAACCTGATCTCAATCTCTACAACCGTGAATGGCCGGTCCGAAGCACGAGCTATCCTGAGCCCCCGGCGAAATTCGTCTTCGATGAAGAGGGACGACGTGGACATGCACTCGATAGCATCGTGTCGAGCGGGTGCATCATCTCGGGGGGCTTAGTGAGGAAGACCGTCTTGGGACGCGGAGTCCGAGTAAATTCCAATGCTGTGGTCGAAGACTGCGTCATCATGGACAACTGCGACATTGGGCGCCGTGCAAAACTGAAACGCGCGATTCTCGACAAGAACGTGCGCATTCCGCCCGACACCGAAGTTGGTTACGACGCGGAAGCGGACCGCGCGCGTGGATGGCACGTCACGGAATCGGGCATCGTTGTGATTGGAAGGCAGTACAGCTCTGTTCCCATGGCGACAATGTTCGCATGAGAGAACTCTGTCGGTAATCAATCATCTGATATGAAATTGCCAGGCTTGCTTCTGATAGCTGCGTTGCTTTTCGGAATCGCATTTTCGTGTGCGGCCTTCGGCCAAACGCCGCCGGCAGCCGCGCATGTCGAACGGCCAACTCCACCTACACACGACCCGCATACACTGGGATACGTTACGGCCAAAGAACTGCCCGATGGCTTGGTGCCGCTTGAAGGTGCCGACGGAAATTTCATCATCGGCCCGACGCATACGCCTGCCTCTGAACTGGCATCCGAACAGACGCTTCAGGGGACAGTCGTCGAATTCACGATGAGTTCCTCCGACAGCAAGATCTTTCCGGGCATCGCGCGCGACGCGAATACCTTCGGAACACCGGATCCTGCAGACCCTACAAAACTGATCCTAACCACGAGTCATTCAGCTCCGTATAGGCGAAAAGTCGCCGTGTACGTGCCGAAATCGTACGTTGCAGGCACAGCGGCTCCGTTCATCGTGGGAGCTGATGGGCCCGATCGCCTGCTCTTCACGGCTCTCGACGGTCTGATCACCGAACACAAACTTCCACCAATCATTGGCATTTCCATCGGCAACGGCGGCGGCGATGCCCAAGGCAGCGAGCGCGGCCTGGAGTACGACACCATGTCCGGTGTCTATGCCGAGTTTGTCGAGAAAGAGGTTTTGCCTCTGGTCGAAGCCAAAGCGCATGTGAAGCTCACGAACGATCCAGATGGCCGGGCAACCATGGGTTATAGCTCCGGGGGCGCCTGCGCTTTGATCATGGCGTGGTATCACCCGGAGTGGTACCACCGCGTGCTGGCGTACTCAGGAACGTTTGTCAATCAACAATGGCCGCACTCGGCTGAAACGCCACACGGTGCCTGGGAATTTCACGAGCACCTGATTCCGAACAGCCCGGCAAAGCCAATTCGTATCTGGATGGAAGTGGGAGATCGCGATCTGTTCAATCCCAACGTCATGCGCGACAATATGCACGACTGGGTTCTCGCGAACGAGAAGATGGCAAATGTGCTTGCAAAGAAGGGCTACCACTACCAATTCGTATTCGCGCGCAATGCCGTTCACGTGGATCGCGCTGTTCGAGAGCAGACTCTGCCCGAGGCGCTTGAGTATCTCTGGAATGATTACTCGGTGAAAACCGCGAAGTAAGCTGATTCGGCAGGATTATCGCGAACTGAGGCGATCCCATTCAGCTTAGCGTGTAGAACTCCAATTGGCCTCGATCTTTGGCGGATGCAGCAGCGTTTGCAGCACGACGCAATACTGTTCCGTTTTCTCCTGTAAAGAGCGTAGCTGTTCCGGAGTTGCCTCGGGTGCATCCACATCGAACTGGGCGCGGATGGCTTGAAAACCCACTGGCACATCTTTGGAAATGCCCAGCGTCCCCTGGAGGTCCATGTCGCCGCTGACAGTAACTTCGATCCGACGAGTTGGAATTCCCATGGCCGTCGCGACTAGTTGGCAGGTAAGCTGCGCACAGGCCGCAAGAGCTCCAATCAGCAGATCGCCGGAACACGCCGCTGTGCCCGTGCCACCTACTCCTTTGTGAGCTTCTGCCTGATAGATCGCACGACCAATATCGATC
>DATJWZ010000541.1:0-12575 GCA_035500795.1 Candidatus Eiseniibacteriota bacterium
GCAGACGTTCACAGCACGCAGCCCTGGAACTATCAATATTTACTGAACGGCACACTCGATAAGTTGCTGTACGACCGGGGACGGCTGGTTACCGACGGACTTCAATTTCCAGAGTTAAAACAACGCGAGCATATCAACGCCGCCGCTCGAGCCGCGAACCGGTCTCCTGATTTCTCCACGCTGATTCGAGCAGGACGGGTCGGATTCTAATTGGTAAAGCCTCGCCGACTCGGATTAGCAAGCCGACGCTCTTCCGGAAGTTGCATCTAAGCACTTTGCGTAAACTCGCCTGTTCCGCCGGGCCGGGTGACATCCGAGGACCAATCGTGGCGAAGAAGCCCGCAACTCCCCACAATTCCGCGCTGATTTCAGGTAATGTCATCGAATGGGGCAGGAAGCGTCTGGGTAAAACCCACGAGCAAATTGCGGACGAGTCTTGGACACCGAGACACCCATTACGCGTTATGCCCTCTCGGATAACCAGAAATAGGTATAGGCCACGAGCCTCGGATAGAATCATGGTTGCCATGAATCACCTTCTCGCTTGCTGCTCTCTAAAACTCGACGGCCGCGTCACGATCAGCAGAGAAACTCACGACAATGGACAACCAGCCAAACTTCTCCAGGGAAATGAAACTACAGTGGGCTGGACCTCGAGAAAGAAATCTCGGATCCGGTCAGCACGACCATTGCTCGCAGTCGTTCCACGGCAAATTCATGGAACTTCATCGTATATCGTCTCTTTGCCACGCTCAGTTTCCTTTCCTGCAAGTGTGTCGTAACTTACTGTCTCATTCCTGGGGTTCGGTCCAGTCTACAAAAGCAATTCCCTGGCGCAGCGTGACGTAATTAAAGAAGGTCAAGTGCAGTCCACTTTGAGATTCTGCAGATCACGGCAACCATCATGCAGGAAGGTTCACCAGATCTCCGGACTTGTCGAATTTCGCTTTGCCCAAGTGATCGGGAAAACCGGAATGCCAGAGCAGTGTTTGGCCCTCCTTGCGCTGAAGAAGAACCGTCCCTCGCCCCGTCTCAAAAGTACGGCGCCGTAGATTCGGTTATGATTAATGTCCTGGTGTAAAGCAGGGATGAAATCAAGGCCATGCATAATCTGGGTCCTCGGCCTGTTTTTGGCGATTGCCTCAGTCGACACAGTACCCGACCCGCCCGCGGTGAATTCGCGCGCAGTCAGCGTCGCTTCTCTGGTATGTGAGGCACCCAGATGCCTGCATGACTGCTGGTCGACCTTCGATCTGTCCGTCCCGTCTCTGGTTCAAGTCCGCTGGATTGCGTTCACCGCCGCTACTGATTCGAATCCTCCTTCTGATCGGCTTGTCCAGGTAGGATTTGCAACGGATCCCTCTCCTCCATCCGTCTAAAGTCGGCTCAACTCCTGTCTCCAGTCGCCCGGTCGCAATCGGGAGGTTTTCTACGGAAAGCCTTTAGCTCTGCGGCGACATCTATTCCAGAAAGCGGGTGCCAACGGAAGCACCCTCGACCGCCTGGAAGTACTTGCCGAGCACAATGGCGGGAATTTCTCCAGGCAAGAACTGAGGACCGCGATGAAGACTTCGGAAATTCTTAGAGCTTGGCGCAAGATTCTTAAAGGAGAGCGGCCCTCTCTTTCCATTGAGATAACCCGCGAATGCCCCCTACGTTGTCCCGGATGCTATGCCTATGATGACGCGCACTTGGGAGGAGGGATGACTTTGCGAGGTCTCCGTGATCGCAAGGGGCAGGAGCTCGTAGACGGTGTACTGGAAATCGTCGACCGACTTAAGCCGTTGCACCTGTCGATTGTCGGAGGCGACCCGCTCGTCCGGTATCGTGAACTCGAGTTGATGATCCCGCTGCTGATCGATCGAGGGATTCACGTCCAGCTTGTCACCAGCGCGTTCCGGCCTCTCTCACGCAGTTGGGCGGTGCAGCCCCACATGAACATTGTCGTGTCGATTGACGGGCTACAACCAGAGCACGACGTCCGCCGGGCTCCGGCTACTTACGATCGAATCCTGGAAAACATTGCAGGCCAGCAGATCACGATTCACTGCACGATCACTGGTCAAATGATGAAGCAGCCCGGCTATCTGAAGCAATTTCTGCAGTACTGGACGCCTAAGCCCGAGATCCGGAAAGTATGGTTCAGCTTGTTCACGCCACAAATTGGAGACCGGTTGCCGGAGATGTTGAATCCGGATGAGCGTCAGCGCGCCATCGCCGACATGATTGCGTTGCGAAACGAGTTCCCCAAGCTGGACATGCCGGCCGCCTTAATTCGGCAGTTCGCAGCGCCTCCACGCAGTCCCGGAGAGTGTGTTTTCGCGCTCACTACTCAAACCTTGTCGGCTGACCTGAAAACTAAAATCGTTCCTTGTCAATTTGGTGGAAACCCGGACTGCGCGTCTTGCGGGTGCGTCGCATCGATGGGCTTGGCAGCCATAGCCGAGCACAAGCTGTGCGGCATCATTCCTGTTGGAGCCATCTTCAAAGCCTCGGCGAGAATTGGCGAGATGGTTCGAGCGCGGGCCGAACCGACCGCAACTCCTCAAGTCGGCGGCGAGTTGCTGCGGGTGCTGCCCGAAGAATGAAATTGGTGCAAAATTAGCCATCCAGCTGCTTCGCGGCGGTCTTGGCTGAAAACCAAGGAGCTGCCGCGACGTCTACGCAGCGGGTTCGAGCGGCGGTGAACGACCGAGTCGACATCGATCCCAAAGTTTGAACTGAGGCTTCGAATCTAGACTTGTCGCCTGAAAACGGGTCTTCAAGATGGGCAATTGAAGACGGTGTTAGGACGCCGTGCTAGCATCATTGCAGGTCGCGTCTTCGCATCCTGCTGACCGTACCGCTCGAGATCGAATCAAGCCTCCTCTCTCCATGCAGGATGGCCCTGAAGAAGGAGTTCTGCATGGCTATGGACAATGTCAGAAAAGTGACACGTGGGGGGACGCAGGAGCACTATTCCCCGGATCGGGAGGTGAATGAGTCGATTCCAGACGGCGTGCCTTCCGGGCAGGATGTCGATGACTTGCTATCGGCCATTCGTACGCGAGGCCTTGACGTTCTGGAAGCGGAACCTGAGTTGCCGTATTCGGCTCTGGAACGTGGGCTGGTCCGCGAGTCGGACGAGATTGATGTCAACCCGGCCGCAGTTGTCCCCGATGCTGCCAACGATCCCGTGCGCCTTTACTTGCGCGAGATGGGCGCCTCACCTCTGCTCACCCGTGAAGGCGAAGTGGAGATCGCTAAGCGCATTGAACGCGGGCAACTCTCCGCCATGAAAGCGCTTTCACGCTCCCCTGTTGTTGTTCGCCATGTCCTCGACATGGGGGAGGACTTGAAACGGGGACTGCGTTCGATTGAAGACACAGTAGTCTTCGACGAGGAAGAAGTCACCGACAGGATCCTGCAGGAGCGTATCAAGGAGACCACGCGCCGCATCGACGAGTTGAACGACAATTACAAAACGGCGCGTCGCCTGGCGGAACGAATGGCGACCTTGTCATCGAACAAGAAGACGCGCGGGTACCGCCGCTGCCGATCCGAACTGCGCCGCATGATCGTGCAGAATTCGCTCATCATTCGCAGACTCGGCATTTCGTCCGCCCAGCGCAAGCGATTGCTGGAACGCGTGAATCAAACCGCAAACCTGATGCGTTCGCTGGAGCGCCAGATCGATAACCTGGAAGAAAATATCGCGACGACGCGCAGCTTGGCGGTCAAGCAGACCTACCGTGCCAAGCAGCGGAAGCATCGTGCCGAGGTGAAAAGGCTGGAGAGTGATGCAGGCATGACGTTTGCAGAGTTGCAGCGTACACAGCGTCAAATCATCAAGAGTGAGATGGACGCGGAACAGGCAAAACACGAGCTGATTGAAGCCAACCTGCGCCTTGTGGTTTCCATTGCGAAGAAGTACAGCAACCGTGGACTTCAGTTTCTCGACCTGATCCAGGAAGGGAACGTTGGCTTGATGAAGGCGGTGGATAAGTTCGACTATCATCGCGGATATAAGTTCTCCACCTATGCCACCTGGTGGATTCGCCAGGCCATCAGCCGGGCGATTGCCGATCAATCGCGCACCATCCGGCTACCAGTGCACATGGTCGAGATCGTCAACAAGCTGATTCGCATCACGCGGCAACTGGTCCAAACTTTGGGCCGCGAACCTACCTCGACGGAGATTGCCCAGCAAATGGACATTCCCGAGTCTAAGGTTCGCAAGGTGCGCAAGATCATGCGGACGCCGATCTCTCTGGAGACACCGGTCGGCGAGGAAGGAGATTCCCACCTCGGCGATCTCCTTGAAGACCGGGCCCAGGTGTCTCCTGCCGAGGCGCTCATCAACGTGAACCGTGAGGAGCGGACTGCGCACGTGTTGCGGACTCTCAGTTCTCGGGAAGAGAAGATCATCCGGATGCGTTTTGGTATCGAGGACGGCTCGGAGCGGACGCTCGAGGAGGTTGGCCAGTCGTTCGGTGTGACCCGCGAACGCATTCGCCAGATCGAAGCCAAGGCGCTGCGCAAGCTGCGCCATCCCTCGCGATCCGGCAAGCTCAAGGCACTCTTTCATGACGTAGGCGAATGAGCGAGACGGGATAGAAGCAATCCGCCTAACGACGGCTGATGCGATGCGTTTCGAGTCCGTCGCACCAAGGTTTATACGTGATAAACAGGCTTGGTCTTACAAGCTGCACTGGGGGAGGATGGTACTGTCCTACAGACCATAGAGTGGAGCTTTGAGCGGGCTTGGTCCCGCCAGGGATGGATTGGCTGATTCCACCCAGCCCTTAGGATGGGATAGCAATGCAGCAGTATTAGACTTTGAACGGAAAAATCGTCGCGTATTGCTGAGGCAGGTCCTGCGCAGACTTCCTCTAGCCTATCCGCAAATTCGCGGTTTATCTCTGACGATGCTGCGACGGAAAGTCCGGGGATTCGGGGTCCCGCATAGCTTTTGATTCTCGCTTTTCCAATTCCGCCTGGCGATGCAGCGTAGCTTCAGCGGGATCAGTTCCCGCCTTGAGATCTGTCTTATCGATCAAGTAGCGCCAGCCTTCGTGCCGATCTGAAGAATCCTGGGCATCCTCAAATTTCTTCAATTCCAGTTCTGCCTGATCTTTGCCCCCAATCACGGCTACAACTCCTGCAGAGCGGTAAGTGCGGATGTTATAGCGGATGATGGCGTAAGAGGCGCTACTGTCGTTGATGGTCAATAGGAATCCGTTTGCAAAGGGGCCAACGAAGTTCAGACGCAACAAAGATAACAGCTCTCAAATCTTATGACGCCGGTGTTCTCTCGATGAGTCGCGTGTTGCATCGTGCTCAAGTTTCGGGCGAGCTTCGTTCAAACTGATCGCGCGGTCATTCAAGCGGAATCCATTCAAAGATTCAATCGCCGCCTTGGCTTCAGCCGCGTCCGTCATTTCAACGAAAGCGAAACCCCGAGGCCCGCTGGTGTCACGGTCCGTCACAATGCTGACTGTATGTACGGATCCATAGGCTTCGAAAAGATCTTTCAACTGCGCTTCCGTGGTCGTGGGATCCAGATTTCGAACGAAGATGTTAATCACAGGTTTTTTCGCAGGATTTTCAGTCAGTTTTTCTTGCCCGCAAAAGCGAAAAGGCGATCTCCGTTGATATCGCCTCTTCGCAGAATTGGTCGACTCATGCCGCCCGGACGTTTTCAGCTTGCCAGCCCTTCGGTCCCTTGGTGACATCGAATTCCACGGTCTGGCCTTCCTGCAGGCTCTTAAACCCGCCCGCTTGGATGGCGGAGAAATGCACAAAAACGTCTTCGCCAGTTGAACGGCTAATAAAGCCGTAGCCTTTGGCGTCATTGAACCACTTTACTGTTCCTTTTTCCATGTGTGTTTGTACTCTTGTTCCTTCGTGATAGTTACGCTGGAGGGATTCGGAAGAAAACTTGTGCAGGTTACTGGCTGTTGAGGCGAGAGCTGCTCGACCGATTCGGTCTAACGCACACTCTGATGCTACGCGACGGCGGCACAATTATCAAGGTGATTTGGGCTGCTCTGGGTCTAAGCGAAAAACAATCTCATTCAGCTTCGCGATCAACTGGCGCATTTTATGTAAGAGCTTCTTTCGGGTCTCTGGGTCTTTGGACTCTCTAAGCTTGTCCACTATTTGATCTAGCTCGTGCGTTACAGCCTCAAATTCTGGTTGGGTCATGCGGCCATCCGCTGCTCATAGGATTCGCTGAGGACAACCCAGCCTTCCACACTCCATAGCCGATCTGTCACGCCAGCGCCATCGCGGACCCATGCGAAGTGTACGATGAATTTGGTTGAATGGTGGGCGAAATAATTGAGGCCACGCAGCCGCGTGATTTTTCAGCAGGATCGGATGATCGAGACTCTGGCTCGCAAAGGGTGGCCAGCTAGCGCTCCTTGCTCCAAGGTGCCTTAGCTGCTCTGAAAGCCCCTTTTCACCTCCATCACATCCGCCTGGCTTACGGACTTTGGCATGGCCTGAGTGTGGTGAGTTGCGGGTCATCTCAAAATGAAGGTAGCCCACCACTGCCGTTCGCCATCAGTAATATCAAGGCGCTGGTTCCGTCTCACTAGTGGTACGAAGGTTGCACACCCGAAGGTTCGCGGGTTGTCACCGCTGCGGAGTGCGAATGTTCAGCACCATTCCGGCCAGCAGCGTATACTAAGTTTACTTAACCTCGAAGACACGCGGTACAAAGCACTTTGCGACTTCGCGATTGAGAGATCGAGAGGCGCATGTACGCACAGTGTTTAACCGTCGTCCAGCCACTCTATTCCACCGCCCGCAACTGTAGTCGAAAGCGTGCATCCTGACGCGCGTCATCACGCTATTCGCGACCGTTGCCCTCGCGGCATCGGTGTTGTTTCGCTATTCGCTGGACTATCGGATGGCTGTTTGCATCATCGTATCGCTGGCAGCAGCTACGGTTTCCGTTCGCGCTGTCTTAACCGGCAAGCTCTTGTGGGCGCTCCTCTTCGCTAGCGTTCTGGGGTTATTTACTCCGTTCCATCCGTCTCAGTTCACCTATGTACGCACGTCCATACTCGACATGGCGACACTGGCGCTGTTTGCGGCTTCGCCGATAATCTTTGGAAAATCTGCTGGTCCGTTGGCGATTAAACACCCTGCAGGAAAGTTGTGATGATCAGGCACTACCGCTGAATAACAGGAGATCATGATGTCCGCACGAAATGGAGACAAGTCCAGATTCAACCGGCAACGTAAGCAGAACATCGCCCGACGGAAGCGCGCCCACGAACTAACGGACCACACAGCAAAGTCACCCAAGCCAGAGGAGACTTCATCCCGCGTGCAGCCACGCTCGGTGTCGGCATGAACACCACACTGCCTCCGGCATCGCTACTCTCTGCGCCCATTCCAGGCGGAGTCAAGAAGAAACGAGTGCTGCTCGTCGACACTTCGCAGGCAAAACGCGAATTGCGTGCTGAAGTGATGAGGAAGTTCGGCATGGATGTCGATTGCGCTGCCGACGTCGATGAAGCCCGGTCATGGTGGAAAGCGGACTTCTATGACCTCGTCTTGATCAACATGGAAAAATCGCGCGAATATCGGGATAAATTCTGCGACGACATTCGTTGCGCCACACCCCCCCAGCGCTTGGCGTTCTTGGTCGGCCAACCAGAGTATCTTGCTAATTCGCCCAACGGGGATGGAGAGTCGCTGCAGCAGAACGCCGACGATCTGATCGTAGGTGACATTAGACTGGGGCTTGCTGCCGATCGCAGAGATCCAGCCCAGCGCTGGGGTATTCTGGAGGCTTCCCGGCGAATCTCGGCAGTTCGCTCCAAGTCGCTCGCCCGAACCCAGGCCATGCGCGCTTTACCCGATCTGCCGCGAGATTCTGAAGGACGCGCGTCGAAACGAACCCCAAGCGCGACCAGCCTAGATGATTTACTGAGAGAGGAATTGCGATGAAGAACCTGTACGTTGGAAACCTGCCCCACAGCACCACCGAAGCTGAGTTGCGGACCATCTTTGAATCACATGGACCAGTTGAGAAAATCACTCTCGTGACCGACCGGGAAACAGGCCAATCCCGTGGTTTCGGTTTTGTCGAAATGACCAATGCCACTGAAGCCGACAAGGCGATCGCGGCGCTCAACGGGACCGACCTGGGCGGACGAACTTTGACCATCAATGAAGCAAAGCCGAAGACCGATCGCCCTAGAGCTGGAGGCCATCGTTTTGGCGGCGGAGGCCGGGGACGCGATGACTATCGCGGCCATCCACGACAGCCGCGCGAACCCCGCTGGTAATCCTTTTCGAACGCAACGTGCCGGTGACGTTTACAAGACGTGCCCGCCGGGCACGAATACAAAACTAGGGGGTACGTATGCCAAGAGGCCGATCAACGTTTACAAAACGCCAGAAGGAACAGACGCGGCAACAGAGACAAAGGGATAAGGCGGAGCGCAGGAATCTGCGAAAGCAGGACACGGCGGCGCCCGGCACCGTGGATGAAATGGCCGAACTGCGCGAACATGCTGCAGCACAAGCGGCGTTATTCAACATTGGCGCGGAAGAAACTGACACTGCTGAAGAGTCCACGCCGGATGGCCGAATCGGCGATTGATTCTGAGGAAGTTTGCTAAAACCTGATGGGTTGCAGCGAAATGAGATAGGCACGGCAAAGTTTAGTTTTGGAGGATCAACGTGGCGGAAATTCGATTGCAAGAGGGCGAGTCTCTAGAGAATGCGCTCCGTCGATTCAAGCGTAAGGTTCAATCGGAAGACATCATTAAAGAGGTAAAACGTCATTCCTACTACTTGAAGCCGGGCGAAAAACGCCGGGTGAAAAGCGCTTTGGCGCGAAAGCGCGCGCGGAAAAAGATTCGTAAAGAAGGCTCATTTGGAACCGATTCCCGCCGAGAGAATAAGTGATTTCGTAGCACTTGCTCGCGGCAGGATGCGGTTCTTAGTCGAGGTGGATCTACGGAGTGTAGCCCTGGCGGGCAGCGCCAGTCATAAGATTTTGCGTCAATCGAAAGATCGGCTGGCTGGGCGTTGCTCTGCGTTCCGGCTGGAGTAGCCGGTTTCAGATGGTCGACAAGAAACGAGAAACTCGTCGAGGGCATGCAGAAGTTAATGAGAAAGGCGAGTGAGTTAGCCATTGAACACAGCAAAGCTGCCGAAGAATACCAACAGCTAAAGCCGACCTGGAAGCAATTAGGGACGACGACGCCACTGCCAAGCGTCAAGCAAGATAATCTCGTGGGCCAAAGAGACGCTTTGCTTCAGAGCGTTCGTCAAGAAGCCATCTCTGCTTTGTTTTTGAGCGGTAGTGTGACTTTGATTATGGCCCCGGGTGCGGAAGACACAACCTCCAGGAACCCGCCAAGAACCGCTATACGTTCCCGCAACCCTGTGAGCCCCACTCCTGTGGAACGGCCACTATCCACATCCTGAAGTTGCTGGGAAGAGAACCCGCAACCATAATCACGGATCGTAATCAAGGCCTCCCCGTCATGAAGACGAATCGTAACGTCCACTTTCTTGCTTCCGGAGTGGCGGTGCACATTCGTCAAGCTCTCCTGTAACGCACGGAAGAGAGCTGTTTCGATATCCTGTGGGAGTCGTCCGATTTTGTCGTGGATCTGCAGAGAAGTTTCGATGCCGCTGCGTTTCGAGAAGCCTTCCAGATACCACTTGGCGGCGGACGGCAACCCGCTCTCGTCCAATAAAGGCGGATGCAACAGATGCGAAATCGTGCGTGTTTCAGACAAGCATTGGTCGATTACTTGTTCGGAATCCGCCAAAATCTGCGCATCACCGCCTGGCAAAGATTCCTTGAGCCGAGCAACGTTCATCTTGAGTGCGACAAGATACTGCCCGACGCTATCGTGCAGTTCACGCGCGATCTTTCGTCGCTCGTCGTCCTGTACGCGCATGAGACGTGCAGAGAGCTGACGCAGCGAAGAAGTGCGATGTTCTACTTGCGATTCGAGTGCGTTGTGCGACTGTTTGAGTAACTGCTCCCGCTCTGTAAGCCGCACAGAAATACCGGCGAAATCGGCGAGCGCATCTAAAAGCTTGTAATCTTCGGAAGTGAAAGTCTGAGGGGAACCGTGTGATATTGCCCATATCGTTCCCCGGTTTTGATCACTGGTCCATGGAATGAGCATTCCATCGGTAATGGGGTCGGCGACTACGCCCAGGAAATCGTAATAAGGTTTGGTAACGCGATAGTGTTGGGGACGTCCCGTAGAAAGGCAGGTTCCGCAGGGACTGAAGAATCGCGGGGTCCTGCCATTGAGGTATTGCGAGAAGGTGCCGGAAATCGCTACCCAACGAAATGTGGGATTGCCTTTCTCGTCGGTTTCTTCCAGGCTGATGCCGGCGCTATCAGCGCCGCAGAATTCAACAGCAATTTCCACTAGCCGTTGAAGCACAACCCCGGGCGACTCCGTAAAAACGTGCGCGAGAGTTTGCAAGGCCTCGAACCGCTTTTCAGCGCGGTTCGAAGCATCTCGGCGATCGAGGAACTCGCTGTCAGAGAGGAGATCGTGAAGCTCCATCCCCGGATCTATCAAGTTGGAGCGGGTTGTCAATGTCACAC
The DNA here is from genome assembly GCA_035500795.1 of Candidatus Eiseniibacteriota bacterium. GTDB lineage: Bacteria > Acidobacteriota > Terriglobia > Terriglobales > Acidobacteriaceae > Sulfotelmatobacter. Next base: position 10,586 of record DATJWZ010000541.1, read on the forward strand.
GTCCCGAAGGATTTTAAAATTCTGCCATTCGGCAAAAGGTCGCGCCCATACAGGAAACGCTGTACAGTGGGCCGCCGTCGCCAGTCCTCGGGACCTAGTAACAACCGCTCTGGGCAACGCAAATCGCAAGGTACGCGACTCTATACGAACACTTCCCCCGGCAAAGCCGTCAGGGTTCGCGAAGCGAGTGTATTTTGAATCATTGGCCTCACCATTGCGTCCGTTGGTGCGCCAGTCTGGGTGCGTTCTATTTTCAGCTTGAGAGTGCGCTCGATCTGGCGTAACTCCAACACTTCAGCTCCTGCGGCCAAGGTCGAGGCGCGCCCTTGTAGGCCTGCTCTGCCTGTGCGACCAACGCGGTGGATGAAATCTTCCGCCATCTTGGGGACATCGTAGTTGATCACGTGAGCTACATCATCCACGTGCAAACCGCGTGATGCGACGTCGGTTGCCACAAGCACCTGGAAACGGCCTTCCTGGAACCCACTCAAGGCTCCATTGCGCTGCGATTGCGAGCGATCGCCATGAATCATGGCAGACGCGAAGCCATCGCGCATGAGTTCTTTTGCTAGTCGTTCGGCGCCACGCTTGGTTCGCGTGAAGATCAGAGTCTGGCCCTTCTCTGCATAGAGCAGTTGACGGAGGACATCGAGTTTCTCTCCAGGCCGCACTTCGTAGGCCTTGAGTTCTACGCTTTCGGCAGGCTTAAGCACTGATCCCAAAGCGACCCGAACCGGATTGCGCATGTACTCGTTCACCAGACCGGCGACGGACTGTTCCATCGTGGCCGAAAAACACAGCGTCTGGCGCTGCTTGGGCAGGGTCGACAATATGCGCCGGATTGCAGGCAGGAATCCCATGTCGAGCATACGGTCGGCTTCGTCAAGCACGAGTATTTTGACGATCTGCAGATTGGCAAGCTTGCGATTCATCAGATCCTGCAGGCGTCCGGGAGTGGCAATCACCAGCTTTGCCCCGGCGCGCAGACTTTGGATCTGGGCTTTCTCCGATACTCCGCCGATGACGAGGGCGGCTTTGTGCGTTTTGTTTGTGCGCAATTGCTCGAATTGCTGGTGAACCTGGATGGCAAGCTCCCGTGTAGGCAGCAAGACCAGGGCGATCGTTGAATTCGCCGGTGCCCGGTCCAGGGTCTCGATCAGTGGAAGTAGAAACGCCAGCGTCTTTCCGGTGCCAGTCTGCGCAGTGCCAATGACATCTCGGCCTTCAAGAGCCGAAGGAATCGTACGTTCCTGGATGGGGGTGAGGTTGGTGAATTGAGCTGCCGCCAGTCTCTGCTGCAACGCAGAAGACAAGGGCAGTTCTGAAAATTTGGTCATTCGATTTGGTTTCTTTCTGGAGGGGAAGTTTTCACGCATACACTCCGACACACGTCGAGAGTCGCACTGCCGCTCACATTTGATTTTTGATTTACGCAAGTAAACGGCGGGCAGGAAAAGCGGAGATGAATCTAGTCGAAAAGGTGACTACCGCGTCACGAGCAAACCGTAGTTCGTACGTAAATTCAGTATACCAGATGGAGATGACAGGGGCGAGGCACAACGACTAATGATGGGGGAGTGTAGACCAGACCAATGAGTGGTGACGCGATGTTACGACAGTAATCGTGCCGTAGCTCCAGGAAAGGTACAATCCTTATAGGCAGAGCGTTGAACTATGCAAAGGAATCCGCTGGTTCGACGCAAGATCTGCTCCTTCGACGCAATCTCTAAACAACTTGCATTTCATTCGTGCCGTTCCGCAATTCCGTGAACCCCTTGGCACAAGGTCGATGAGTGCGATTTCGCAACAAGTTAGCTGAGTCATGCGAATCGAACGAGAAAGCAGGATTGACCATGTCTCTCAAGGCGGCGACGTTGAATACTGTAGAAGCGAATACCACTCAACTTACGTTGAAGCGGATTCTGTCGGTGTCGTGCCCTGTGTGTAGGGCCAAACCAAAAGAGCAGTGCACGTTTTCCACTGGCCACCC
>DATJWZ010000542.1:0-1867 GCA_035500795.1 Candidatus Eiseniibacteriota bacterium
GTGCCGAAGTAAATGCCACATTTGTCTAGCGTGTCCACGGCCATCGCATCGCGCAGAACGTTTACATAACAGTTCTCTTGCGGCAGGCCCTTGGTAAGCGGCTCCCACTCATTGCCACCGGTCTTGCTGCGGTAAACCCTCAGTTTCCCCTCGTGCACGTAATGCTCCCCGTCACTCTTGATCGGGATGACGTAGATTGTCTCGGGTTCGTTCGAGTTCACGTCGATCGCAAATCCGAAATCGGTCGGTAAGTTACCGCTGATCTTCGTCCATTCGTCGCCGGCATTGTCGGACCGCATGACGTCCCAATGCTTTTGCATGAAGAGCACACCCGGACGCTTGGGATTCATAGCAACGTGGTGGACGCAGTGTCCAATTTCGGCTTTGGGATCGGGAATGTACTTGGAATAGAGTCCTTTATTAATCGGCTTCCATGTCTTGCCGCCGTCATCGGTGCGAAAGGCCCCTGCCGCCGAGATTGCGATGTAAATGCGATTCGGGTCCTTCGGGTCGAGAATGATGGTATGCAGGCACATGCCGCCAGCGCCGGGCTGCCATTTCGGGCCAGTACCGTGTCCGCGTAATCCGGAAAGCTCTTTCCAGTTCTTGCCGCCGTCCGTCGATTTGAAAAGGGCAGCGTCTTCAACCCCGGCATAGACCGTATCCGGATCGGACAGTGACGGTTCGAGGTGCCAAACGCGCTTGAACTCCCATGGATGCTGCGTGCCATCGTAGAACTGGTGGGTTGTAAGCGGAGCACTCACAGTGTCATAGGCGAATTTATTGCTCTCGCCCTTCGGCATTCCGCTCGGATCCGTAGTGGGCTCCCCGGCAGGCGTACCGGGTTGATGCCAGGTCTTTCCGCCATCATCGGAGCGCTGGATGATCTGGCCGAACCACCCACTAGTTTGCGAGGCATAGATGCGGTTCGGATCTGCAGGCGACCCCTTCAGGTGGTAAAGCTCCCATCCCGCGAAGTGAGGTCCGCTGACCTCCCATTTATCGCGCTTGCCATCGGCTGAAAGAACAAACGCGCCCTTCCGCGTGCCCACAAGAACTCGAACCCTACTCATATCAACTCCTCCAAATAGCTTGTACGAATGCTGTTTTGCCCCAGGTCGGAAGAAAATGAATAGAAGGGATTTTAACCGAGCCATAGACGGAATCAAAGTCGAGCCGCAATCCCCCGCAGCCACAATTGCGAAACCCGGTTACGGAGAGTACCGTAATCCCTGTATAGCCCTTAAATTTCGCGGGCAAATAGAATTAGGTGTTGCTACGTCAGGATGGTCGTTAGACAGCCGATGTATTCTCTGGGCAGTCGAGGGTTCCTGGATTGTCACAAAAAGAAATCGAAACAATTCAGCAGCACGTAACGCCGGCAATTCCAATGCCTGAGAAAGGCCTGCGTTACAGCGACGAAATCTTTCGCCTGTTGGTCGAAAGTGTCAAAGATTACGCCATTTTCCTTCTGGACCCTTCCGGTAAGGTCGCGACGTGGAATCACGGTGCCGAAAGAATCAAGGGTTATAAAGCCGACGAAATCATTGGTCAGCATTTTTCACGCTTTTATCCACGGGACGCTCGAGAGAGCCATTGGCCCGAACGTGAACTGCAAATTGCGGCGAAGGAAGGACGATTTGCAGACGAAGGTCTGCGCATCAGGAAGGATGGATCCAGCTTTTGGGCGTATGTGGTAATCACCGCTCTTCGAGATAAGTCTGGAGAACTGCGCGGTTTTTCCAAAGTGACGCGCGACTTAACGGAACGACGCGCTCTGGAAGAGCGAACACGGCAACTGAACAAGGAACTGCGTGGCCGCGTCACTGAATTACTCGAGACGCAACGCCAAGTCGAGTTGCGCACT
>DATJWZ010000543.1:0-4124 GCA_035500795.1 Candidatus Eiseniibacteriota bacterium
GCCATCGCGCTTGATGGCGCAAAAGTCACAACGATTGCTTTCGATGTAGGGGTATTGCTGCGCAGGGCCACACTGTCGATCGGCACCAAGACATTTGCCTCGGGAAAATATGTTGCGGCACAACGCCGTGGAATTTCGTACGGCACGGCTACAAATCGCGCCGCCCTGCGCAACTCCAACTTGCCATTGTTGTGATAGTGGCTCGTTATATCCAGGAGATCGCCGGCCTTCCAGCCATGCTCGCGCATATCGGCAGCATTCAGCAAAATCACACGGCGTCCATTGAAGATCCCGCGATAGCGATCGTCGAGGCCATAGATCGTTGTGTTGTATTGGTCATGGCTGCGCAGAGTCGTTAACAGAAACTGACCGGGATCAAGGTGAACACGTTTTAGCGGCGAAACCGTGAACGTTGCTTTTCCGCTCTTCGTCTTGTAGTCGTTGTCCCGCGCGGCATTTGGAAGATAGAATCCTCCCTTTTGCCGTACGCGCTGGTTCATGTCTTCGCAACCCGGGACAACTCGCGCGATCAACTCACGGACGCGATCGTAATCCTCGACAAGATCCATCCACTTCACCGCGCTGCGATCTCCCAAAGTCGCAGTAGCCAGGCGCGCCACAAGAACTGGTTCACTCAGAAGATCCTCAGACGGCGGCTCCAGACTCCCTCGCGACGTATGCACAATACCCATTGAATTCTCGACGCTGACAAACTGCGCACCTGAAGCTTGCCGATCACGATCTGTGCGGCCAAGACAAGGCAGGATTATCGCTCTCTTGCCGGTAATGACATGAGAGCGGTTCAGCTTAGTGGAAACATGCACAGTCAACTCACAGCGCGACAAGGCCTCCGCTGTAAATTCCGTGTCCGAAGTTGCCGAAATGAAATTACCGCCCATCGCGAAGAAGACCTTCACTCGTCCGGCGTGCATCGCTTTGATGGAATCAACAACATCCCACCCCGGCTTGCGTGGAGGCTCGAACCCAAAGGTGTCGCGAAGCTTATCGAAGAAGCTGTCAGGCATTCGCGGCGAGATTCCCATCGTCCGGTCGCCCTGAACATTCGAGTGCCCACGCACAGGACATACTCCAGCACCGGGCCGCCCCATATGTCCGCCGAGTAACATGAGATTCACGATCTCTTGAATCGTCGCTACCGCATGAAGCTGTTGTGTAAGCCCCATCGCCCAGCACGCAATCATCGCCTTTGACTGCATGATCAGTTCGGCAATTTCGTGGATCTGACTCCGCGACACACCACTCTGCTCGACGATCTCATCCCAGGAAACAGTCGCGATTGCCTGCTTGAATGCTTCGAACCCAACGGTCTTCTGTTTGATGAAAGTGTGATCGGCCACCTTGCCTTGGTGATTAGCGTCTTCCTCGAGAATCTCTTTGCAGAGTCCCTTCAGAAATGCGTGATCACCGCTGAGTCGAATTTGCACGAAGTGTTTCGCGATCTTCGTGCCCGGTCCGAACACGTGCAACACGTCCTTCGGGTGCTTGAATCGAATCATCCCTGCTTCTGGCAGAGGATTCACGCTGACGATGGTCGCTCCGCGCCGCGCTGCCTTCTGAAGAGTAGAGAGCATCCGTGGATGATTGGTACCGGGATTCTGCCCAATAATAAGGATGGTGTCCGCCAGATCGAAGTCCTCGAGCCTCACCGTTCCCTTGCCAACGCCTATGACTTCCCGCAACGCCAACCCTGACGACTCATGGCACAGGTTCGAACAGTCCGGCAGATTGTTCGTCCCGAACTGCCGCACAAATAGCTGATACAAAAAGGCCGCTTCATTGCTCGTCCGGCCAGAGGTGTAAAAGACTGCCTGGTCCGGACTGGCCAACGAATTCAACTCGCCCGCGATCATCGCGAAGGCGTCGTCCCATGAAATCGGTTCGTAGTGATCACTGCCCTCCCGCAACACCATGGGATGCGTGAGCCGACCCTGATGCCCCAGCCAATAATCAGATTGCTTCGAAAGTTCGCTCACGCTCCACTGCGCGAAGAACTCCGGCGTGCATCGCTTCGAAGTCGCTTCCTCGGCAATCGCCTTGACGCCGTTCTCACAATATTCATTCAGCGATCGCTCGTGATCCGGATCAGGCCACGCACATCCTGGACAGTCAGTTCCGTCAAACTGATTGAGATGCGAAAGCGCGGCGACACCTCTCGCCAGCCCAGGCTCCTTGATCGTGAACTCCGCCGCTTTCAGGACAGAAGTCAGTCCGGCTGCGAGTTGCGCTGGTGCGGTGATTCGAATTCCGTCAGTTTCAATTGGAGGCTGCGCCGCAGGCTTTTCGCGAAAGTTGACAGACTCAGGCGCCGTTTCAAGTTCAGGAACAGCTTTGGTTTCACCCACAGGTCCCCTCCCGAGATGGCGTCTAGTTTACGCCAGCGCGATTCAGATGTTGTTAGGAAGGTGTAATTGGATTAAAGTAGCGCTATTAAAACGTATCAATAGACGCCCCGAGCCAGTTCAGGAGCGAATGCCGGAGGTGGAAGAATGGAGTCTCAGCCCTCATCCCAGCAAGCCCCGCAGAATGGAGTTACCCGTCGCAAGTTCTTGGCCACCAGCGCCACCGCAGCCGCGTTCACCATCATCCCCCGGTCCGCATTAGGAGGCGCGGGATACGTGCCTCCTAGCGATCGCGTCAACATTGCCTTCATCGGCGTTGGCGCGCAGGGCCTGCGTGTGATGCTGCGTTTCCTGCGTGAGCAAGATGTTCAAGGTGTCGCCGTGTGCGACGCTTACAAAGGAGGCCCTGGATATCCCCAGTGGTCAGATCGCGAATTCTGCAACTCCGTTCGCAAACTTATCGGCACCGATAGCGGATGGGAATGGCTCAGTCCCAACGACCCGCTTCAACTTACCCACACGCTCCGCGTCACGAGTGGTGTCGCCGGCCGCGAACCTTGCCAGAGAATTATCGATGGATACTACGGCGCTCAGAAACGTTCCGGCCAATATCACGGGTGCGCCGCGTACACTGATTTTCGCGAGCTCCTCGAAAAGCAGAAGGATATTGACGCCGTTGTGGTCTGCACAACCGACAACCTGCACGCGGCGGTGTCCGCAGCTGCGATGCGAAAGGGCAAACACGTTTTCTGCCAGAAGCCTCTGACGCACACGATCTATGAAGCGCGGCGGATCGCTGAGATCGCTCGCGAGACCGGAGTCGCCACTCAAATCGCCGTCGCGAACCAAGCCTCCGAAGACACACGTCTGCTCTGCGAATGGATCTGGAGCGGCGCCATTGGGCCGGTACGAGAGGTCCAGAACTGGTCCAGCCGTCCCTTTTGGCCGCAAGCCATCGAACGGCCGAAGGACACAGAACCCGTCCCGGACGGTCTTGATTGGGATCTCTGGCTAGGTCCGGCTCCGGAACGTCCGTTCAATCATGTCTACCTGCCATTTTCCTGGCGCGGCTGGACCGACTTCGGCTGCGGCGCTCTCGGCGACATGGGCTCCTACAGCTACGACACCATCTTCCGAGTCTTGAAACTCGAAGCTCCCATTAGCATTGAGGCAAGTTCCACCGATCGCTACGACGAGACTTATCCGCAAGCCTCGATCATTCGCTATCAATTTGCGGCTCGCGGCGACATGCCTCCCGTTAAGTTCACCTGGTATGACGGCGGACTGAAGCCCGCCCGTCCGGAAGAATTGGAGCCCGGACGTCCCTTGAAAGGGACGGGTGACGAAGACGAGGGTCTGCTCTTTATCGGCGATACTGGAAAGATTCTCTGCGGATTTAACGGCCGCGGCCCCAAACTGATTCCACAGTCGAAGATGGACGCGTTTCAACAGCCGCCAAAGACGCTACCCCGATCACCCGGAAACGAGCGTGAGTGGCTGGATGCCTGCAAAGGCGGAAAAACAAAGCCGGGCGGCAATTTCGAGTTTGAAGGCATGGTCACCGAGACGCTCTTGCTTGGCAATGTAACAGTCTGCACGGGCGAGAAAATCTCGTGGGATCGCACAAGTCTTAAAGCAAACAACTCGGATCTCGGTCAGAAATACATTCATCCGGATCGCAGGAAAGGCTGGGAGCTTTAATCACCCTTCAGCAAAATTTCTCATACTTAAGGAGGCTCTCATGCCCGCAATTACACGACGCAC
>DATJWZ010000544.1:0-1580 GCA_035500795.1 Candidatus Eiseniibacteriota bacterium
GGATTGAGGCACTTGCGGTCTCAGCCAGGCCCCGCATGTTGCGCCGTGTGAACTCGATCACCCCTCGCGGACTCGCAAACGTCGATTGACTCGGTGCGATCTCGTATCCATTCAATCCAATCGTGCCACCGCCTCCGGGAATTGCCACTGTTCCACTCGGCGCGTTCCCCCCGCGGTGCGACACCTCAAATCCAAACCCGTACGTGATCTCATTCCGCTTCGCTTCATGGACTTTCACGAGCGCCGTCTCATCCGTTTGGTTAGTGATCGGCTTTCGCGGCCCAACGGTTGCCCAATCAAAGATCGTCAAGTCATACAGCCGGCTCTCAGCCTCCATAAGCTCCTGACGCCGCATTGGCGTTTCGGGCTTCATCTGAGCGGTCTTCTGTAGCAATGAAAGTTTCGTACGCTCCTGCCCCAGATAAACAATGTCATCCATCCGCACCATCTGGTTCTCGGTAATCGCATAGGAAACTTTGACTCGATTTGGATCTTCCTTAGTTTTCTCAGCGGTGGCCTTCACCTCCACGTTCAGATATCCGCGATTGAGATAATTGGCAGACATCCGGTTTCGATCATCGGCCATTTTCCTCGGTGAAAATGGATCTCCCGCTCGTAGTTGAAACCCCTTCGGGGCCGTCAGTTGATCCCTGGCGATCTTCTGATTACCGGTCACTTGCACATCATCGACGATTGTCTGCGGGCCCTCCTCAATATCGAAGTCGACATCGATCTTCGGCTCGCGGTCCACTGTTCGCGGCGTAACTTTGACGTCTTCGTATCCGCGATCGCGATACAACGCCTCGATATTCGACGCGCTTTGCTTCAGAAGGGATTGGCTAAGACTCCCATGCGTCCAGATATGCGACTTCTTGACCGTCATCTGGGCAGAAAGGTCCTTCTCGCCGATGGCGTAATTTCCGTGAAAAATGATCCGGTCAACTTTGTGCTTTTTCCCGCGATCGATCTTGTAAACAATAGAAATCTCGTCGGGCTCGTTCTGGAAATCCGTTGTTACCTTCGCATCGTAGTAGCCCTTTTTCTGGAAGTAGTCTGTAAGATTGCGCTCCCCTTCTTCCACCAATTCCCGGTCAACCGCGCCTTCGGCATAAACCGGAATCAGTTTCCGCGTCTGTCGCCCGCCTAGAAACGGAATGACGGTCAGCTTCGCGCCTTCTGTACGAATCGTCACCACCGGGCCAACCTCGACCGTAAACGAAACCGCTACGCGATTCGTTTCAGGGTCGTATTTAGGTGGATTTTCCTTCACGCTGCTTGCGAGCCGATGTTGTCCGCTCAGCGCCTTCTTCATCAAACTTTGCGCCGACGCGATCCGGCCTCGGGAATAAGGCTTCCCCGGTTTCAATAGTGCGCGGGAGAGCCGCGCTCGCAGCGACTCCACGGAATGCAACAGCCGCACTTTTTCCGCTTCGCTTGCTCCTTCAATGCTCACCGAAGATATTTTGGCCCGTTTCCCGATAACAGTCGCAAAACTCACATTCACGATTTTGTGTCGGTCATCAATCGCCGGCTGAGCCTTGACCTCGGCCTGAAAGTAGCCATTTCGATACAGGAAATTC
>DATJWZ010000545.1:0-1608 GCA_035500795.1 Candidatus Eiseniibacteriota bacterium
ATTTCTGAGCCTGTCAGCATGAAACTTTAATTTTAAACGATAAAGAGGGACGGGCCGTGATCGGGAATGCGATGGCGGCTAAGTTTGAGGATAGAAAAGGAAGAGGGCACAGCTTTCCAGGTTCAACCCGGTCCTGTGCCCGCTGTGCCGAATTCGACTGGACTATTATTTCAACGCGTCGCCGGTCTTTTCAGTTCCTTTCTTCAAGTCGTGCCCCACACTCTTGACGCCTTTCTTCGTAGCGCTGCCAGTCCTATTTGCAGCCTTTTCCGTGTCCTTGCCAGCTGTCTTGGCGCCCTTCTCGGTGTCCTTCGTCGCGGTCTTTGCGCCCTTCTCGGTATTTTTCGCGACCGTCTTGGTTCCTTTTTCCGTATCTTTCGCGGCTACTTTCGTGTCTTTCCCGACGTCTTTTGCCGCAGTTTTCGTCGCCTGACCGGTCTTCTTGGCGGCCGTCTTTGTATCCTTGCCCGCTGTTTTGGCCGCATCTTTCGTTTCTGCACCTGCTGATTTTGTGTCCTGCGCAACTGCGAACATCCCAAACGTCAGTGCGAACACAATCACCGCCCATTTCATTTTCACGGGATTCCTCCTAGTCGATTCTGGATCGTTGTTGCGGTGAAGTGAGTATGCTCCGAAATTAGGACACGAATCAAATCGTAAAATGGACAATACAACTGCTGGAAACAGTTCACCCCAGGGAACGGACCAAATCGCCGCGAGACTTGTCCCGCAGGTTAACAAGCCGCGGTTATAGGTCCTGAGTCTCGCCTTCCAGAGCCGTCAAGGTCTCATCATCTACGTCCCACTTCTTCAAGATTGCGAAAATCGTACGCGACGCGAAGCCGGCGCGTAAGAGTTGGCGGAAGATGCGGGCAGTCTCTCTCTGGCCCTTTGGTTTTTCCATTCTCTTTTTTCGGAGATAATCGCGGGCCAACTTCTCTTCGCTCACTCCGCCGAAGGCATCGTCGACAGCCTTCTCGATCACCGATCCGTGGACGCCGCGCGTCTTTAATTCAGTGACCACGCGAGCGCGGCCAAATTTCTGATTGTCGCGCCGCATCGAGGAGTAGTACGCAGCATACTTGGAGTCGTTCAGGTAGCCCTGATCTTTGAGGCGCCGGATTACCAGTTCGACGAGAGTCTCGGCATATTCCGATTCGGGATCTTCGACACGCGCGCGCATCAATCGCTTCAATTCCGCGACGGTGCGCATGCGGCGGGCCAGGGCATTCACGGCATACTCGTACATCTCCTCTTCGTTATAGGATCGCCGCTTGGGCCGGGAGAATGCCATGCGCTAACGATAGCGCAGATAGTCCGGAGTCGCGAGTCCTGAGTCGTGAGTACCAGGCGCTGGGAGAAACCGTTCAAGGGAGATCTACGTCGGTGGATTCTTGAGTGCAAGAGAGAAAGGGCGCGATCGCTCGCGCCCTCAGGACTCAGGACTCCTGACTCGGGGCTAGCTACCTTCCCCCGAATCCTGCCGACTGCATCGACTGCCGCGAGATATCGGCTGTCGAGGCGATACCCTGCATGCGCAGCTTGAAGTCATCGGCGTTCGAGGCGTTTTCGAGAGCCGTTTCGTAGTTGACCAATCCTGCCTGGAAC
>DATJWZ010000546.1:0-15053 GCA_035500795.1 Candidatus Eiseniibacteriota bacterium
GGCTCTTCCGGATGTACGTTATGCCGCACATCCGATCCCTGCACCCAGAAGATGACGTCTTCGGCGATATTGGTGGCGTGGTCGGCAACGCGCTCCAGATTTCGCGCCACAAGCAGCGCATCCAATGCCTGCCGCACAGTCTCAGGCCGGTCGTTCATCGCCTTGACGAGCTGGATGAAAGCATCATCGCGCATTCGATCGATTACATTATCCATTTCAAGAACGGCCTGCGCCAACTCCACTTTTCCTTCGATAAATGACTCTAGCGCGCGACGCACCATCGCGCTGACCGCCGTTCCCATCCGTGCGATGTCCACGGGCAGATCCGCGACCGGAAGTTCGACCATATCCATGACGCGTTCGGCGATATTAACTGCCTGATCGCCGACGCGCTCAAGATCAGCGTTGATTTTCGTAACCGCGAGAATGAAGCGCAGGTCGACTGCCATCGGCTGCTGCATCGCGAGCAGATCGAACGCAGCTTCGTCTATCTCGCGCTCCGCAGTGTTGATCAGACTTTCGCCCTCGAGCACCATCTGGCAACGCGTGAGGTCACGCTCAACGTACGCCTGACGCGCGCGATCCACCGCCTGCTCCGCCAACCCTCCCATACGAAGCAAACGTTCCCGCAAATCGTCGAGCCCTTGTTGAAAGCGCGTGCGCATTTAAACCTTCCTCGTCCGACCTTTTATCCGAATCTGCCGGTGATGTACTCTTCCGTCTTCTTCTCAGACGGCTTGGTGAAGATCTTTTCCGTCTTGTCAAACTCAATCAACTTGCCCAGCAGGAAAAACCCGGTGAACTCAGCGACGCGGGCAGCCTGCTGCATGTTGTGCGTAACAATTACGATGGTATACCGCTCTTTTAGCTGGAAGATCAACTCTTCTATTTTTCCGGTTGAGATCGGATCGAGAGCCGAACAGGGCTCGTCCATCAGCAAGACTTCCGGCTCCACCGCCAACGCTCGCGCAATGCAAAGCCGCTGCTGCTGGCCTCCAGAAAGGCTCGCGCCGGATTTTTTGTGCAGGTGATCTTTCGCTTCTTCCCACAGCGCCGATGCCTCTAGTGAGCGCTGGACGATCTCATCCAACTTGTGCCGATCGCGAAATCCGTTAAGTTTCAGTCCGGAGGCAACGTTGTCGTAAATCGACATGGTCGGAAACGGATTCGGCTTCTGAAACACCATGCCCACGCGACGCCGCAGTTGTGTCGACGACGTTCCGTTGTAAGCATCGATTTCACCAATCCGCACCCTGCCTTCCACTCGGGCCTCAGGAATCGTCTCGTGCATGCGGTTCAGGCACCGGATAAATGTCGACTTCCCGCATCCCGACGGGCCGATCAACGCCGTAGCGTGATTCGCAGCCACGTTCAGATTGATGTCGTACAATGCCTGGCCTTTGCCGTACCAGGCGTTCAGTTTCTCGACTTGAATGCCAACGCCCATATCAAGCAGTCCCGAACGAGCCGCGGCGTACGACATACCGTACCGCCGCAATCGATGACACGATCAACAGGATCAAGATGAACGACCCGGCCCACGCCTGGCGATGCCAGTCCTCATAAGGAGAATTCGCGTACACGTAAATCTGCAGCGGGAGCGCTGCCGTGGGCTGATCATAACGAAGATTCCAGAACTGGTTGCCGAGCGTGGTAAACAGCAGAGGAGCCGTCTCTCCTGCAATGCGCGCGAAGGCCAGCATGATTCCAGTTATCACTCCTGATGTCGCAGTCCGCAGTACGATCGACAGCGTCGTCCGCCAACGGGGCACTCCCAAGCCGTACGCGGCTTCGCGCAGCGCCTGAGGCACAAGTAGCAACATTTCTTCCGTCGTGCGGCAGATGGTCGGCACCATCATGATCGCCAGGGCCACGCCTCCAGCCAATGCCGAAAAATGATGTTGATAGAGCACAACAATGGCGTATCCAACGATCCCGATCACGATTGACGGCACTCCATTCAAGACGTCTGCCGTAAAACGGATTACGCTGCCCAGCCGATTGCGCCCAAACTCCGCCAGATAAATGCCAGCTCCGATCCCGAACGGCACCCCGATAATGCTGGCGATGCCAAGAATCATAATCGATCCGACGATCGCATTCGCCATGCCACCGCCTTCTTCGCCCACAGGTTTCGGGATCTGCGTCAGGAAATTCCAACTCAGTGAACCGACGCCGCGATACACGAGATACCCGAAGATCGCGACCAGCGGTGCCAGGACTAGAAATACCGTGAATACGGCCAGACCGGTCATGACATGATCGGTGACGCGGCGTCGCAAGCTGATGGGTGGAACTACGCTTTTGCCAGCGGCGTTCTCAGGCATTTCCCCTCGCAGGCTGGCCGTGGGTAACGGTCCAAACCATCAGTCGTGCTAATGCATTCACAATAATTGTGACCAGAAACAGTGCCAGGCCGATTTCCACTAGGGCTGAAAGGTACGTGTCGCCGGTGGCTTCGCTGAATTCGTTGGCCAGCACACTAGCCATGGTCGAGGCAGGCGCAAAAAGTGACTTGGCAATTTCCGGCCGGAGGCCGATTACCATCGTGACGGCCATTGTCTCGCCCAGAGCCCTGCCCAATCCCAGGATGATGCCGCCCACGATGCCCGCCCGAGCATTTCGCAGGACACCAACACGAATCATTTCCCAGCGAGTCGCTCCTAACGCGAGTACACCCTCCCGCTGATGCTGCGGCACCACCATTAGCACCTCCCGAGTAATGGAGGAAATAATCGGAATGATCATGATGGCCAGGATGATACCCGCCGCCAACATCGAGATTCCGTAGGGAGGTCCAGAGAAGAACCCCGTCCAGCCCAGCGTCTTTGCCAGAAAAGGTTGTATATATCCGCTGAGCAGCGGTACCAGAACAAAAAACGCCCACAAACCATAGATGATGCTGGGAATCGCAGCCAACAGTTCCACAAAGAACGAGAGCGGTCCACGCAACGCCTTCGGGCACATCTCGGTCGTGAATACGGCAACACCCACCGCAAGAGGAACCGCAATGATGAGCGCCAGAATCGAAGAGACGATCGTGCCGTAGATAAACGGAAGCGCTCCGAATCGCTCGTTGACCGGATCCCAATCACTACTGGCAAAGAATCGAAAGCCGAAAGCATGCCAGGATAGATTGGAGCGCCACACCAGTTCGTAAACGATCAGAACCAGAATTCCCAATACGGCAAGCCCACACGCCATGATGACCCATTTGAATACTCGATCTGGCAACTCGCCGCTGGAAAAACCGAGCAGCGGTGCCGGTCGAACCATACTTGAAGTAAGTTTCGCCGTTCCAACCGGTTGGGGACCAGGCATATTCGGCCGGGGGAATGCAGGATTGGCCATCCATCAAACCGTAGCAAACCGTTGTTACAAACGTGTTAAAAGGCCGAGACTTTTTGTTGAGACATTTACAGTCCTGATGGCAGTCACAGGCCACCGACACGATCCACTTCATGCGAGCATTTCTGGAACCTCCATGACTCGCAATCCCGACTGCATGTAAACTGTGGGGCTTCCTATGCCCACGTTCGCCGCAGTCGATATCGGGTCAAACTCCGTTCGATTGAAAGTCGCTCGTCTCCAAGGCGGACGCCTGCGCCCTCTGCACGAGGATCGCGAAGTAACGCGCCTCGGCGAGGGTGTCTTCAGTTCTGGATTTCTTACTCCCGAGTCCATGGCCGATACCGTCAAGGTATTGCGCCGCTTTCACCGCACAATCCAGCAACTCGTGCCCGACACCGTCCGCGTCGTCGCGACCAGTGCATTGCGCGATGCGCGCAATTCCCAGGCATTTCTCGAGTGGGTTCGCTCCGCGACCGGCTGGCGATTGGAAATCGTTTCCGGACTCGAAGAAGCTCGCCTGATTCATCTAGGGCTCGTCTCGGACTCACGCATCGACCGCGCCCCCACCCTCATGATCGACCTTGGCGGTGGAAGTTGTGAGCTCACCATCTCTCAGAACGGACACATCCGGGACGCTGTGAGCCTCCCGCTTGGAGCCGTACGCCTGACAAATGAATTCCTGCGCCACGACTCGCCCAGAAAGGGAGAGTTAAAGCGGCTGCGCAGTTTCGTGACCCGCGAAATCAACCGCGTGGCCGACCGGATCGCCAAGGCGAAGATCAGAAATGTGATCGCAACATCCGGCACGGCAGCGGCATTGACAGCCGTCGCGAGCCACCTGCATCGGGGTCGAAGCCAGCAGCGTAACAACGTATCCCGCGCCGAAATGAGCCGGATCGCCAAACGGCTCGCCCGTTTGCCGATTGCCGAGAGACGTAAGATCGAAGGTATCGGTCCGCGTCGCGCTGAAATCATCGTCGCTGGTGCTGCGGTC
The DNA here is from genome assembly GCA_035500795.1 of Candidatus Eiseniibacteriota bacterium. Lineage (GTDB taxonomy): Bacteria > Acidobacteriota > Terriglobia > Terriglobales > Acidobacteriaceae > Sulfotelmatobacter. The sequence continues at coordinate 4,346 of DATJWZ010000546.1, forward strand.
TACCAGGAATTGCTCGAGCGCTTGCGGTTGAAAGGCTTCCGCTATTCGCCACTGGGTCTGCGCGATGGAATTCTCTCGCAGATGGCCGCCGATTATGATCGCACCACCCGTTCCGGTAGGCAGATCGAGTCCGAACGATGGGAATCCATCCTCAAGGCGGTCGAGCACTATCACGTCGACCGAAAGCACGCGAACGAAGTTCGCGAATCCGCGATGACTCTCTTTACGGCTCTTCGCAGTGTCCATCGTCTCCCGCCGGAGTATCGAGAATGGCTCTCCGCCGCAGCGATGCTCTACGAAGTCGGAGATTATGTGAACCGCAACGGACGGCACCGGCACGCTTACTACATCATTTCGAATTCTGAGATCTTGGGTTACACACCACAGCAGCGCAGAATTGTCGCTGCAATCGCACGCTATCTGGGTAAGTCGCGGCCGTCCATCGAGGAAGCTCCTATGAAGGCGGTCGAGACGGATGACCGGCAAGACGTGCAAAAAGCCATCGTCCTGCTCCGACTGGCTCGCGCGCTCAACTTGGGACGCAGCCGCGCTATCGAGAGGGTACGCGTCAGCGTGCGCGCTGCCGAAGTCCGCCTGACTCTGGTTCCACGGCGCCGTATGGGCGTCGATCTGGAACTCTGGGCGATCGAAAAAGATTGTGATTATTTCCGGGAAGTTTTCGGCCGGGAACTTTCCACCGCCGTTTCGTAGAGAGCGCGCAGGACTTTCGGCGTTACACACCACTGCACTGTGCCTGACGTTCGGCGCATTTCGACCTTCGCCACCGCTCCCTTTTTCAGCTCGATCGAAGCCTCACAACCGGAATCGCTGATCACAGATCCCAAGAACTGGCTGAGATTGGGATTGTGGCCAACCACCATGATCGCTTCCTGTCGGGCGTACTTCTCCAAAATCTTACGAAAATCGGCGAGCCCCGCTTCCGGACGGAGACCTGTATCCAGTTGCAGCTTGCCCTCAAACCCGATTTCGTTCCCGACGAGAAAAGCCGTCTGCGTGCACCGCTTCAGCGGGCTCGAGATGATTACGTCAACCTGCACATCGAGGGCAGTGAGCGCACGGCCGATGTAGCCACATTGCTCGATGCCTTCTTTGTCGAGGGCGCGCTTTTCATCTTTCTTGGGATTTGCGAAATGTTCGCCGGCACTCGCGTGGCGAAGGAAGTAGACGATCATAGATTGTTATCGCACTCTCGCCACGTTCGCGCGGCGCCCCTTTGGGGTCTGTGGCGACGGAAACACCAGAGGCGCCTTTCCTTCCGCAACCGACATCAGGAACTCCTGTGCACTGAACGCCGCTGCTCCCATCGGCGGACGCCGGTTCCGCTTTCCATATATAGGCTGCCATGCCGGAATGTAGCTGGCGTCTTTCAGGAGGATTCTTGCCTTGCGATTGTCCGCGAGGTATGCATCCAGTATCTCATGCCGGACACGGCTGCGAAGCATCTCATCGCGTAGCGGCACCAACACTTCAACACGCTCGTAGAGATTGCGCGGCATCCAGTCGGCACTCCCGATATAAATTTCCTCATCGCCGCCGTTCGCGAAATAGTAAATGCGGCTGTGCTCCAGATAGCGGCCCACGATGCTCCGCACTCGGATGTTTTCGCTTACTCCGCGCACGCCCGGACGTAACGCACAGATACCCCGCACAATCAGGTCGATCTCTACTCCGGCCTGTGACGCCCGATAGAGCGCCTGCACAACCGTCTTGTCGAGTAGGGCGTTCATCTTCGCAATAATCCGCGCTGGCCTTCCCTGCCGCGCATGTTCAGCTTCCCGTTCAATGAGTTCAATACTCTTTTCAGCCAAATCGAGTGGTGCGACAAGAAGTGGATCATAGCTCGGGTTTTCCGCATACGCTGTGAGGAAGCTGAACACGTCATGAACCGCCCGCGTGATTTCTGGATTCGCCGTGAACAGGCTCAGGTCGGTATAGATCCGCGCCGTCGTGGCGTTGTAATTGCCAGTACCGATATGACAGTAGCTGCGCGTCACGCCATCCGGATCGCGTCGCACCAACTGGGAGAGCTTGCAGTGCGTCTTCAGCCCGACCAGACCGTGAAAAACCTGAACTCCGGCGTCTTCCAGATCACGCGCCCACCGGATATTAGACGCCTCGTCAAAACGCGCCTTCAACTCAATGACCGCCGTCACTTCTTTTCGTGAGGCCGCCTCGATCAGCGCAGGAACAATCAGCGAGTGCTCGCTCGTTCGATAAAGCGTCTGCTTGATCGACAGAACGTTGTCATCCTGCGCCGCCGATTCGATGAAAGAAACCACCGCATCGTAGGAATCAAATGGATGATGCAGCAGGACGTCATGCGATCGCAACTCTGCGAACAAGTCCTTGGACTTTGACGTCAGTCGCAGCTCTCGAGGTGTAAACGTCCGATATTTCAAATCAGGCCGGTTCACCTGCTCGTACACATTGAACAGCCGCAGCAAGTTCACCGGCCCATTTACGGGAAAGACCTGCCAGGGATCGAGCTCAAACACCGTTCGCAGCCGCTCGATGATCTCCGGATCCGCTTCGGCTTCAATCTCCATTCGCACCGCGTCGCCCTTACGCCGGTTGTGCAGTTCTGTCCGCACCGATTCCAACAAGCTGCGAGCCTCTTCCTCCGCGAGATACAGATTGCTGTTCCGCGTCACGCGAAACGCTGCGGAAGAAACGATGTCATAGCCGTGATACATGCGTTCGGCATGGTGCGCCACCAAATCAGCTAGAAAAATAAAATCCGCCGTCTCCTTGGATGGAAGCCGAATCAGGCGCGGCAGTACCCTCGGCACCGATACAACGCCGGTATAAGTCAGCGCAGAACGCCGCCTCCGGCGCAGCAGGAATGCAACACACAATGCTTTATTGATGACCCGCGGAAATGGATGTGCCGGATCCACCGTGACCGGCGTCAGCAGCGGATCAAGTTCCTTCTCACAATAGTCGTCGACAAAGCGCATCGCTTCATCGTCGAGTTCACTCAAGCCCAGAACCCGGACTCGATTTTCCGCAAGTGCAGGTCGCAAACGAGTGTTCCAGCAGTCGTATTGGTCCTCGACAAACTCATGCGTCAGCTTGTTGAGGATGTCCCTTTTTGCGGTAAGGGTCAGCCCGTCGGGTCCTGATTCGTTATACCCATCCTCAATCTGCTGCATCATCGCCGCGATGCGCACTTCGAAAAACTCATCGAGGTTACTGGCCGAGATGGAAAGAAATTTCAGCCTTTCGAGCAGCGGATTGCCTTCGTCCCCAGCCTCTTCCAGCACGCGCCGATTGAATGCGAGCCAGGAAATATCACGATTTAGGAAATATTGCGGATTGTCGAGAGAAATGCGGACCATAAGACCCGTTCAGGTTCTACTACTTCTTCAGGATGATCTCTGCCAGAAGAGCCGCTTAACGTACGGGGTCTGGGAGACTCGGGGAACTCAGTATAAAGCATGGCGTTGGAGACCGTCTTACAGCGCCTCCGCAGCCATACCTCTCACGAGATAAAACCGGTACTTGCATGCTCCTTCTTTCTGCAAGTACCGGTTCATTCTTTAGCCTTAACTTTAACGCTTACAACTAGTTGTTACGGTAGGTAGTAGCGGAACGAGCTAAACACCATGTTGTCGATTCCGTGCGGTTCGAGCCCGTTCCCGGACCAGGTGTTACGCGTTACGTAGGAGTACTGAAGTCCCCAGCGCAGCCCGCCTTTTGGCCCGTTGTAGATCTTGTGCCAGAAACCGGCTGTTCCTTCGATGATCACCCGAGTATCTCCCGTGCAGCCAGAGAGACTGCCCGGCAGAAATCCGCTCCCGTTCACAGGACCTGTTTCCGTATAGCATCCTGTGTTTCCGAAATGTAAAGACCCATAACCGACGGTCTTTCCGGTGACCGGATCGAACGTCGCACTGCGCGCGGCATATTCCGCGCCGGCATTCAGGTAGATGTCCACCTTCGGCGCATGCCACTCCAGAGTAGTGAGCCCTTGCAGGCTCTTGATCATGGCAAGGCTGCCATCAGCCCGAACGGTAGCGTCTGGGAGTCCGCTGGTTCCGTAACGTCCAACTCCGCTACCGCCTAAACCGTGCAGACCGAAGTCGAGTTTCTTGTTGACGAATGACCACCGCGCGTTTGCACCGCCCCCGCCGCCATTTGTTGACGTGTTGAAGGCGCCGAGAGCGTTCGGTCCAGGAGTCGTTGCTCCCAGGCAGAACGCGGTGGAGGGAACGTCTTCGCACGGAAACACGCGGTCGCGGAATCGGCTATAAATGCCGAAGATCTCGTAATGTCCGAAACCCGGCTCGAAGACGATCTTGCCAATCAAGTCCGGCGATGGATTGAATGAGTAATTCGCCGCCGGCGAGCAGGTTGTCGTGACTGCAGTGCCCGTGCTGTTCAGGCTGCTCGTGCAGGTCGTAATGGCACCGTTGTAAAGCCCGCCACCCGAGCCCGCCGATCCCACAAGAAAGTTCGGAGCATTGCCATGCGTCGTCAGCGTTTCTTGCGAATCTTCCAATGAGGCCGCAAGCCACAACTTGTTGTTGATGGCTTTGGATACGCGGAATCCGTACTGCCGAGCCCAGCTGAAGCCCACGTGATACTGAGGGTCAATAGTCATGGGCAGCGCTTCCGTGCGGTTGTCCACACCATGCCTCGTCTCAGTGACCAGACTCCACATTTGGCCGCCCGTGAAGGTCCAGCCGCTATCCAATGAAGCCTGTGCCCACGCTTGCCGTTGGCGGAGCGAATAGCTGTTGCTCTGGTTGTTGTTGGAGGTGACCGCCGCTGACAAGAAATCGGCTTCCACGTAGCCTGAGATCTTCGCGCTCGCCAGCTTCCCTTCCGCCAGCATCGAAATACGCGACTGCCGTCCGGAGCCGAAGAATTCTGACATTGAACTCTGCGATGCTCCCGGCATAGTAAGCGAGTTGAACGGCGTATTGATGTCCGACGCCAGCGCTCGCGAACGCCGCACAGTTTCTGCCGCCAGGAAGCCACCTGGAGTGATCGTGATGCCCTTGAAGTGAATCGCGGTCGGAGGTTCGGCGATCTTCTTCTGGGTGTCCTGAATCGATACGACCGCGTTCGTCATATTGTTCTTCAGGTCCGCCACATCACTCTTGATTTCTGTGACGCTCTGTTGCTGCTGCGACGCAGCCGATTGGGCAGCCTCAGCCTTGTTGGACGCATCCGTCGCCGCCGACTGCGCCTGCTGTACGGCCTGGTCCTTGTGATGCAACTCATCGCGCAGTTGCTGAATCTGCTGTTGTTGCTGCGCGAGCGCGGCCTGCTGCGATGCGATCGCATCGCGCAGTGCCTGGACGTCGGCGGCTGTTATGCTGGCTGACGCTTTCTTTTTTGCCGGTTTTGACGCGGTCGTGGTTTGTGCCAGCAAGCCCGTCGTCAACAGTAGAATTCCACACCACATCCGCACAGACTTCATCAGTTCTCTCCTTTATTTGCCGACAAGCTGCCCCTTGCTTTCGGTTGTTATCAGTGAACCTGTTTAATCGCTTGTTGTACCTTCGCAACCACGTTATCTGGCAGCGGTGCGTACGCAAGTGCGGCGGTCATCTTCTGACCATCCGTGACCATCCAGTTGAGGAAGTCGCTGAGGATTTTACCTTTTGCAGAGTCTCTCGACTGCTCCGGAATCAGCAGCCACGTGAAGCTCGAAATCGGATATGCATCTTTGCCCGGGGCGTTGGTGATCGAAACGCGGAAGTCCGCCGGCATTTTCGGAGCCGATGCCGCAGCAGCCGTTACGCTCTCCAGCGATGCCTTTACAAACGTGCCTGATGAATTACGGATCGTTCCGTACGGAATCTTATTCTGGATCGCGTAAATCAGTTCGACGTAGCCGATGGACCCACTTAATTGACGAATCAGTCCCGCAACGCCTTCATTGCCCTTACCACCCATCCCAATCGGCCACTTCACCGATGTGTCGCTGCCGACCTGGCTCTTCCATTCGGGACTGACTTTTGACAGATAGTCGGTCCAAATAAAAGTGGTTCCGCTACCGTCGGAGCGATGAACGACAATAATGTTCGCATCAGGAAAATTAATTCCGGGATTCGCCGATATCAGCGCCTTGTCATTCCACTTCGATATCTTCCCCAGAAAAATTCCTGCTAATGCATCAGGCGTGAACTTGATCTCCCCAGTCACTCCGGGAATGTTGTAAGCCGGCACGACTGCGCCGAGCACGGTTGGAATATTAAGGATCTTCGATTTCGCGTCTTGCAGTTGTTTGTCGGTCATCGGCATATCGCTGGCGCCGAAGTCGACGGTGCCCGCGGTTACCTGGCGAATGCCGCCGCCGCTGCCAATCGGTTGATAATTTATCTGAATGCCAGAATGAGATTTGCCGTATTCGCTGAACCATTTCGAATACATCGGGTTGGGAAATGTGGCACCGGCTCCGTTCAGCGTCGTTTGCCCCACGACCGGCAAGGCCAGAAGCACGCACACTAACAGCAGCACGAGTTTGCGCATCGGTAGATGATTCCTCCTTTTTTGAGTGCTATGGTTCCCGTTCTATCGGCGCAGTGTTAAAGGATGGTTACAATCGAGTGAATTTCTGATGAACGGATATGGTACACAGTGGAGTTAAATTCTCAAGTTTCTCTATAGCAAATCGCTAATGCGATTGCGACGCTCGCAGGCGGGAAATTTCCCTCGGAAACAGCGTATTTCCGGGAAATTGCTGTTGCAGTCTGGAAAGAATCTCGATGGCGCGCGCTTTGTCCTTCTCTCGCACGTAGGCGATAGCCAGAAGCACTCGCGCAAAGGGCGCAAGGTAATGTCCGTGATCGGCGGTCATCTGTAAATCCGCCATTCCCCCTTGCTTATCCGCTGGCAAACCGCCCATCCGCAGGATCCAGCGAACCGGCGCCGCCACGCTCCCAATGATGTATTTGCTGAAACCCGTCGCCAACAACGCATCGTAACAATGCGGGCAAACCGCCAACAGTTCCTGCGCTGATGCGGACGCTTGCTTTGTGTAATGCAACGATGCAAGATTGCGTTTCTCAATCAGCGCCGCATAATCTGCCTGCAAACCCGACGAGAGCGTCAGGGCGAATACAGCATCGGGATCCTTTCCGTCTTTCGCCAAACGAGCATGTGCCAGACCCTCCGCTCGATCAATCGCGCCCTCGAAATGATCGCGCACTGCCGGATCTGGGCTCACCTTCGGCCTGTCTGCGAAGGCTGCATCGTTTTCAAAAAATTGCGCTTCCAGCACACCGAGGCGGTTGAACTCCGAAAACAGATAGCCTGCCGCCTCGCTCACCGGCCCCACCGGATCTTCCGGGTGCTGTTTCTGCCAGTTCGCAAAGTCGTTCTGCGCTCCAGCGAAATCCAAATTGTAAAGCCCTGTGAATCCTCGCTCGAGCGGGGTGATCTCGGCCGTTCTTCGTAGATCGTCGGCAAAGCTCGGACGGCAGACAGCGATACAACCCAGCAAGACTGCCATCCAAACCCACCCTCGTGAATCTCTATGCCTGCTCATCCTATTGCAGCCCGCGTTGTTCTATCATCTGATAACTTCTGGCTTGGAATACCCGACATCATTAGAACAGGGTCTTAGCATTTTGATGCCGAACTGAGCGAAGGCCAAAGGCTTTTTTGTAAATGTTGTGTCATCTATAAACAGTTGACGGTAGCATGGGAATGAAAATTCATGGGCGATTCTAAGACCGTACACGCGCCGGGGTGGCCAGGCATTCCCCCGCGTTGGACTTCCAGTGCCAAGACGGGCGCCGGAACAGCTCTGAACCGGCACAGCAAGGTCTGGTTCACCTTGAGTCACGGCATTCTCAATGAGGTCTATTACCCCAGGGTCGATCAGGCCTGCACGCGCGACATGGGTTTCATCGTCACCAATGGCATCGATTTCTTTTCCGAAGAGAAACGCCATTGCACCTTCGAAAACCGCCCAATCGAGCCCGGGATTCCGACCTTTATATTGACGAATACCGATATCTCCGGCCGCTACCGGATTCACAAGGAAGTACTCTGCGATCCCTACCGCAGCGTCGTGCTCCAGAAAATTCGCCTCGAGCCCCTTCACGGCATTCTCGCCGATTACCGCCTTTTTGCGCTGCTCTCACCTCACCTTGCTAATTGTGGATACGGAAATACCGGATGGCTCGGCGACTACAAGGGCTTCCCCATGTTCTTTGCGCAGCACGATACCGCGACACTCGCTCTGGGATCATCCGCCCCTTGGAGGAAAACGTCTGTAGGTTTTGTCGGTGCTTCCGACGGTTGGCAAGACATCTCGCAGCACTTCGAGATGGAATGGGAATACACGCGAGCAGAAAACGGCAACATCGCATTCACGGGCGAAATCGATCTGGCGGCATGCAACGGCGAATTTGTCATGGCCCTCGGCTTCGGTTCCATCTGGACTGAGGCTGGACAGCAAGCTCGCTCCAGCCTCTTCGAGGACTATGGCGAGATCCGCTCGATCTACGTTTCACAATGGAAGACGTGGCAACAGAGACTTCTCCCTCTCGACAATGCGCTTCGGCAGAATGACCTGTATCGCTCATCCACGGCCGTTCTCCGCACCCATGAATCAAAAGATTTCCTCGGAGGAATCATCGCCAGCCTCTCGATCCCATGGGGATTCAACAAGGGCGACGAGGATCTCGGCGGATACCACCTCGTGTGGCCTCGTGACCTGGTTGAGACCGCTGGTGCCATGCTCGCCGCCGGCGCGGTCGATGATGCCGTCCGCGTCCTCCGCTATCTCGAGGCCACCCAGGAAGCAGCCGGTAACTGGGCACAAAATCTCTGGCTCGACGGGCGTCCCTATTGGAGCGGCATTCAGATGGACGAGACCGCTTTCCCCATTCTCCTGGTGGATCTGCTGCGCCGTGAGGCGCCTGACGCCCTCGGCAAAATCGAACGCTGGTGGCCCCTGGTGCGCAACGCCGTCAGTTTCATTATTCGCAACGGCCCAGTCACACAGCAGGATCGTTGGGAAGAAGATGCCGGATATTCCCCCTTTACCCTCGCCGCAGAAATCTCCGCGCTGCTCGCCGCAGCTGAAATCGCAGATCTGACCAATCATCCGCAGCAAGCCGAGGTCATGCGTGACACGGCCGACGCATGGAACGACAACATCGAGCGCTGGACTTACGCAACCGGCGGCGATTTGGCGCAACAGCTTGGAATATCGGGCTACTACGTGCGCATCGCGCCTCCCGCGACCGACGGGGCCGCATCCCCGACCCAAGGCTTCGTGGCGATCAAGAATCGTCCGCCCGGACAAGATGGCGAACGCGCCTATCACATCATCAGCCCCGACGCCCTCGCTTTGGTTCGCTTCGGTCTACGCGCACCCAATGATCCGCGAATTCTGAATACTCTTCGCGCCATCGATGCTCTGCTCGCGGTCGAACTCCCTCAAGGCCCTTGCTGGTATCGCTATAACGGCGACGGCTACGGCGAACACAAGGATGGCTCGGCATTCGATGGAACGGGCATTGGCCGCGCCTGGCCGTTGCTGGCGGGCGAACGCGCGCACTATGCTCTCGCCGCCGGACACCGCGACGAGGCCGAAGCCCTGCTCACCGTGATGGAAAATTCCACTGCCGGAGAAGGCCGACTACTTCCAGAACAAGTCTGGGATGGAGCTGACATTCCCGCACTCGAGCTCTTCCGCGGCAAACCTTCCGGCTCCGCGTGTCCTCTGGTTTGGGCACATTCCGAGTACATCAAGCTGCGGCGTTCCATCCGTGACGGAAGAATTTTCGACCAGGCCCCGCAGACTGTTCAGCGCTATTTGAAAGAGAAACACACACGCCAGATTTTCGGCTGGAGATTTAACAACAAAACACGAAGCATTCCTCGGAACAAAACCTTGCGCCTCGTCTTGCTATCCCCAGGCCTTGTGCACTGGAGTATCGATAATTGGCAAACGGCGCACGACACAAATCCAAGAGACACTGGTTTAGGAACTTACATCCTCGATTTGCCCACGGCTTCCTTGCCGCCCGGAGGTCAGGTGGTCTTTACATTCTTCTGGCCAAATGAGAATCGCTGGGAAGGAACGGACTTCCACGTAACGATAGAAAACTGAAAGGCTGCCGGTCGCCTCCTCAGACGAGCTGATCGTTGCAATTCGCGATCCTTTGGGCAGGTCTTACCCTTCCGCAGCCGAATAGCACAATTCCACCACGGTGCAGTCATCGCTCAGCGGATTCCCGGCACAAAATTCAGATACGGCCGAGAAAATTCCTTCCAGGTTGGAATACTTGAGGGCAGCTTGCTCCAGGCGGAAATCGTCAAAGAACTCTCCATTCGAATTCTCTGCTTCCGTCACGCCGTCTGTCACAAGAATGAATCGGTCCCCCGACTTCATCTGGCATGTCGCGCTCTCAAACGTGGCATCCGCCAGAAGCCCGACCGGCACGTTTCCGTGTGGTGGCCGAATCACTTCATCACCGCACACCAGTAGCGGGGGTACGTGTCCGCAATTGATGTACTCCAGTTCGCCGTCGCGCCGCAGGCGAGCGATCAGTACTGTCGCGTACTTTTGACCCTCCATCTTTTCGGCGAAATACCGATTGACGGCGGTGACCACCTCAATCAACGGCATGCCCGCGCTTAGATGGGAATAGATCATGCCTTGCAACGTTGAAGCCAGCAATGCGGCTGAAACCCCTTTGCCGCTCACGTCAGCCAA
>DATJWZ010000547.1:0-18301 GCA_035500795.1 Candidatus Eiseniibacteriota bacterium
ATCCGTCTAGCGCGAGGTGTGACGGGGCGTCCGAAGATTCTGAAATTCGAAGGTCACTACCACGGATGGTATGACGACTTGCTGGTCAGTTCGAACGTTCTGCCGGTGACGGTGCTCGGATTGAAGACGGATCCGGTGAAGATTGCCGACAGCTCGGGGCTGAATCGGTCTGCGCTGGATGACACGATTGTTGTGCCGTGGAATGATCTGCCTGCATTAGAGAGTGCGATTGAGAGATATCCGGGACAGATCGCGGCGATCATCACCGAGGGCATCATGGCGAACATGGGTGTGATACCGCCGCAGGAGGGATATCTGCATGGATTGCAGAGGCTCGCAAAGGCCAACGGGATTGTTTTCATTCTCGACGAGACCGTGACCGGATTCCGCATCGCTCCGGGTGGGTGTCAGGAGTACTACAAACTTGCGCCGGATCTGGTGACGTTTGGGAAAGCTTTGGGATCGGGATTGCCTGTCGCTGCGCTTGTGGGACGGGCCGAAATTATGGACGCGCTGCAATGGGGCGGCGTGTTGCACTACGGCACGCACAATGGGTCGCGGATTGGAATGTTCGCGGCACGGGCGAATCTGCGGGTGCTGACTCGGGATAACAATGCGTCTTTTCAGCACACGTGGCGGGTTGGCGAGCGATTGTGTAGCGGTTTGCGAGAATTGTTTGCCCGGACGGAAATTGGCGCGATTGTGCAGAATGTCGGTCCGATGCTGCAGGTGATGTTTACCGATCGGACGGCGATTGAGGATTACCGGGACTTTTGTCAGTACGTGGATCGGGCGTCGTTCCAGAAATTTGTGCTGGCGTTGTTTCCGCATGGCGTGTACGCGTCGCCTTCTGCGGCGCTGCATTCCATCGTCACTTTAGCGCACAGCTACGAGGATGTGGATCGCACTCTGGAGGCTGCAGGGAAGGCTCTGGAAACCGCATTTGCGTGATGCTATGACTGCTGCGGGCAGAATCGCTGAAAAGGCTTCAGAGCTTCTTTCCCTTCAGGGAAAGATCGCTGTCGTCACGGGCGCGGGTTCGGGGATTGGGCGCGGGATTTGTTTGCGGCTGGCTGAGATGGGAGCGTCTGTCGCGGCGTTGGACGTCGACGGGGAAAAGGCTGGCGAAACAGTCTCGCAGATTGAATCGGCGGTAACGTCAACAACAACGGCTCACTTAAGCGCGAAGGTCGCGAAGGGTTTGCGAAGGTCACAAAGAAAGGCTGAATCTGGCCGCAGTTCCATAGCTCTAAGGTGTGACGTTCGCTTGGCTGCTGATTGCCGGCGTGCCGTTTCGTCGATCTTGGAGAAATGGGGACGAATTAACATTCTGTGCAATTGTGCAGGCGTTGCCATCCGCAAAGATGTTGTTGATCTCACCGAAGAGGAGTGGGATCGTGCGCTCGATGTGACTCTCAAGGGAATCTATCTGCTCTCGCACGAGGTGATTCCACACATGATTCGTGGCGGAGGCGGGAGCATCGTCAACATTGGCTCGGGGTGGGGGCTCAAAGGCGGGCCTCGCGCTGTGGCTTACTGCGCGGCGAAGGGTGGAACGGTGAATCTCACACGCGCGATGGCGATCGATCATGGGAAGCATAATATCCGTGTGAACTGCGTTTGTCCGGGCGATGTGGACACTCCGATGCTGCGGAGTGAGTGCGCGCAGTTAGGCCAGGACGAACGGGCATTTTTGAAAGAGGCTGCGGACCGGCCGCTGGGGCGCGTGGGCACCGTCGAGGACGTGGCAAATGCGGTTTTGTTTCTGGCGAGTCCGATGGCGAACTGGATTACAGGAGCGGCGTTGGTCGTAGATGGGGGAGGACTGGCGTAGGTTTAATAGCGACTTTTGACCACGGCTGGAGTATTAACCAGAGAAGGCACAAAGTTGGGGAGCCCGTCTATGTCACACCGGACACAGCGTTCGTTAGTTTTGGTGATCCTTTTGGCTTCTGTTGGTTTCGCTCAGGCCGACAAGAATTCCGCCTCTGATCAGAAACAGACAATTCGCGTCGGCGTTGCCGCGACGATGAATCGTTCCAACAGCCAGATCGATCCTACATGGGAGCGCGATCAGCTGGTGCGGGAGCTGCAGCGTCTTCGCAAAGATCGCAAGTCGACGATCTTGCTGGAAGCGATTCCTCTGGATGCGGCGGAGCGTGAGGATGCCAGCGCGGAAGCGGAAAAGAAGGATTGCCAGTATTTCGTTCTCACTACACTTCTGAACCCCAGCCGTGGTCCGGGGATCTCAGGTGGTCCGGATGGATCGCAGCGGGCGCCTGTGCTTCTTGGAAATACCAGTCCCGGTAAAACCCTGGCCATGAACTTCGCTGTCGTAGAAGTTGGCATGGCTCGTACGGTGGCTGAAGGCACTTCCACCGCTCCAGTCGAGGACAAGAACGATATCCGCGCCGCTGATGACGCAATGCGTTTCGTCGCTCACCGCGTAGCGAGCGAGCTGCGCAGCAGAGACACTCCGAGGATCGAGTAAGGAAGCCTCGTTTCCGTTTAGCCGACTCCAATAGAGCTTGAATAACGCTAAGCCACTCGGGCTAGCGGTTTCTGCTCAGGCTTTGGCGCGGGCATCCGCATATAGCGATCCAGCACGCGCCGGGCGTATTCGATCAGGTGATCGATTCCCAGGAGTGCATCCGGCTGCCGGATTAATCCGGTGATTTGGGGAGAGCTACTCATAGTGATTTTGATGCTATTTCGAAGGTAAGAGATTTACTATCGGGTCAATGCTTGATTACCGAAGTAACCACTGCGGATGCCGTCGTTTAAGCAGTTGTCCGGCGATCGATGAATGCTGCAAGGATTTTTCCACCAAGAGACATCCCTCGAGACTCCCGGTGATCCTTCCAGTTGTGGCGCACGAATGGCAGTGATTTCGATCACTGCTCGCTCTTTCTGCTGAGTGATAAAGGTCCCAGAGACAGTCTCCCACTGGTCCGTTGGTGGCCCAAGATCCGGCAGAAGTTGGTAGGCCGCACTGCCCACTTGCCAGCAGGAAATCAACAGCAGGTGAATTCATGATGAAAAGACACGCTACCTTCCTAGGCGCGGCTTTACTGAGTTTTGTGTCGGTATTGAGTTACGCACAAGCTCCAGTGCCGTTCGTTAATCAGCAACTCGTTCCGGACGCCACGGCCCCCGGCGGTGCGCAATTCACTCTCACCGTCAACGGCACAGGGTTTGTTTCGAGTGCGGTCGTGAAGTGGAATGGCGCCGCGCTGGTAACTCAGTTCATCAGCGGAACGCAATTGACGGCGATAGTTCCGGCAGAGGATATCGCCAAAGCGACAACAGCTTCGGTGACGGTGGTCACTCCGGCACCGGGCGGTGGGACGTCGAACGTTGCGTTCTTCTCGGTCACCGTAAGTACGTCAAACGCGGTTTTTACCGTGGCCTCGTCCACGCCTGTGAGCTGTGGCCAATCAGTAGGGGTGGGCGACTTCAATGGGGACGCTAAGCTGGACGTGGCAGTTGCCAGCAGCTGTAGCAACACGGTTTCCATCCTGCTGGGGGACGGCTCGGGAAAACTCACCCTGGCCTTCTCCATAGCTACCGGTCACAATCCCTATTCACTGGCGGTGGGCGACTTCAACGGGGACGGCAAGCTGGACTTGGCCGTAGCCAACCAGGGCAGCAACTCGGTTTCCGTCCTGCTGGGGGACGGCACGGGAAACTTCGCCCTGGTCTCGTCTCCGGCGGTGGGTAGACGGCCCTTCTCAATCGTGGCAGGCGACTTCAACGGGGACGGCAAGCTGGACTTGGCCGTAGCCAACTACGGCAACAACACGGTTTCCGTGCTGCTGGGGGACGGCGCGGGAAACTTCACTCGGACGTCGTCTCCGGGAGTGGGTGGGTATCCCAGGGCAGTGGCAGTAGGCGACTTTAACGGGGACGGCAAGCTGGATCTCGCTACCGCCAACGGTGGCGACAACAATGTATCCATCCTGCTGGGGAACGGCACGGGGAATTTCACCCTGGCCTCGAGCCCCGGTGCGGGTGGTTCGCCCATCTCAATCGTGACAGGCGATTTCAATGGGGACGGAAAGTTGGATGTTGCGGTCACGGACCAATTTGGAGGCGGGGTTTCCACTCTGCTGGGGGATGGCACCGGCAATTTCAATCTGGCCTCGTATACAGGAGTATATGAATATCCCACCTTCATGGCAGTAGGCGACTTTACCGGGAACGGCAAGCTGGACTTGGCGTTCACCACCTCGGTTAACTTCAATAATGGCGAAGTTCCCATCCTGTTGGGCGATGGCACGGGAAACTTCACTTCGGTCCCATCTCCGGCTGCGGTTAATCCCTGGTCAGTGGCGGTGGGTGACTTCAATGGAGATGGCAGGCTGGACCTGGTGGTTGCTGACCAAGGAAACAACACGGCTCCCGTAGTTCTCATCCTGCTGGGGGTTCAGTCGGGGGGTGGGGGACCTGTTGTCAACTTATTCCCCACGAGCCTCACTTTCGGGACGCAACTGGTTGGCACCAGCAGTGGCTCCCAGCAAGTGATCTTGACCAACACCGGCAATGCGCCGCTTGACATCACCCGTGTCGTCACCAGCGCGAATTTCTCTCAAACCAATAACTGCCCTCGCGAGCTACCTCCTGGCGGGACGTGCACAGCGAACGTAGTGTTCACTCCCCGCAATATCAACACCATCACGGGCACGATCACGATTACGGACAACGCTTCCAACAGTCCGCAAGTCGTGGCGCTGACGGGAACCGGCACGATGGTGACCCTGTCGCCGTCAATCTTGCGTTTTGGCAAACAGCAGGTAGGAACCACCAGCCCTCCGCAGACAGTTACCCTGACGAACTACGGGCCGATTCCAGTGACAATTTTCGGCGCCCGTATTTCTGGAGCCTATGCCCATGAGTTTCGGGAGCAGGCCACTACCTGTCCGCGCAGTCTTCCGGCGGGAGGCAGTTGCACCATGAACATAACCTTCACGCCCCGATATCAGAAGTCGAATGCTGCAAGGCTTGAGGTGAATGATAGCGGAGGCGCCAGCCCGCAAATTGTGGTACTCCGCGGCATGGGGTATTAGAAGAGGCCAGCTTCAGCCAATCTGTGGTTGTAAGAGGCTTGGAGAGGCGTCAGTGCTCATTGATCGTCGAGTGCTGGCGCCTTTGCCGTGCGGCCTCATACAGCACAATGCTTCCTGCGACCCCTGCGTTCAGCGATTCCACTTGCGGCGTGTGGGGGATCGCGACCAGTTCATCCACTTGCGCCATGATGTTTTTCGGAAGGCCGGCGCCTTCGCTTCCGATGAAGACCGCGCATGGCCCTGCGAGATTTACCTGATCGATTGGAGTGCCTTTGTGTGATGACGTAGCGATCAGGCGCACGCTTTCCTTGCGTAGTTTCGCGGCCAGTTCATCGAGAGCGCCCGCCTTCTTCTCTACAACGATTGGCAGGCGGAAGATCGATCCTGCTGACGCGCGAATGACTTTGGAATTGATCGGGCTGACCGTCCCTTCTCCAAGGATGACTCCGGCGCTGCCGAAGGCTTCGGCGGAGCGCAGCAGGGTGCCTAAATTTCCCGGATCCTGCAGGCCTACAACCACGATCACCGGGCCGACCTGAAGGCGTTCCAGAACGTCAGCGATTGAGAATTCTCGAAGCTTGACCAAGGCTGCGACGCCTTGCGGGCTCTCGCTGGGTACCGCGCCGTCGAAAACTCGATCGGGAAGTAGCAGGGTTTCGACGTGGGATCCAATTTGCGGAAGCAATCGTTGGGCCAGCGTATGCGCGGATTCGCGGAACAGGACGGCGCGGAAATGGAGTCCGCTGCGAATGGCTTCTTCGACGATGCGCAGTCCTTCGATGGCGCAATCGCCTTGCGCCGTGCGCTCGGCATGCGCGAAGGCCTGACGGACTTCTTTGACCAGGGGATTGTGACGGCCTTCGATTCGCCGGAGGCGTTGCGCGGCGGATTGGATTTCCCTCGACCGAATCATTTCCTTAACGCCCAAAAAGCTTTGGCCACTCAGGAGACTAAGGTACACGAAGGTCAAGACGACTTCTTCGGGAAACTTCAGGTGCCTGGTGGTTCTAAACACTTCTTGCCGTATTATGATGTTTCCGCCATTCAAATTGATATCTCTATGCAATTGCAGAAGGGAGCGCCGTGCGCGCCGAGATCGTAAAAATCAACGCTGAAAATCCAGAAGTCTCGCTCGTCAAATACGCTGCGGACCAAATCCGTGCTGGTGAAGTTCTTGGAATGCCGACGGACACGTTTTATGGACTCGCTGCCGATCCCTTCAATCTCCGCGCCGTCGACAAGGTTTACGACATTAAGACGCGGTCACGCCACAAGCCCCTTTCGCTGCTGATTGGAAGCACCGACCAGGCGGAGGAACTGGCCAAGCCGTTGCCCGAGGAATTCTACGCATTGACGCGCAAATTCTGGCCGGGACCGCTGACCATCATCGTCAAAGCGGGATCGAAGCTGCCCCTCAAAGTTACGGCGAACACGGGAAACGTGGCACTGCGCGTGCCGAACGCGAAGATTCCGTTGGCGGTTGTGACGGCGGCGGCAATTCCGATTACAGCCACATCAGCGAACCTGAGCGGGGCTGCGGAGTGTACCAGCGCGGAGCAGGTCCGCGATCAACTGCAAGGGCGGATCAACATAATCGTAGACGGCGGGACGTCTCCACGAGAGGTTGCGTCAACGATTGTCGACTTGAGTGACGAGACTGCGCGCTGGCGCATTATTCGCGAGGGCGCCATTCCTGCCGACGAGATTTCGAAGTTCTTTGCCCAAGGACAAGGATAAATTCAGCGACGGCTGTCTGAGGATGACAGAGGATCCCGCCAAACGGAACCGCCCTATCGGCCGATGGTTCCTGCTGATCGCCATATTAGCGGTTCTGGCATTTTTCGCTGCCACGGCGATTCGCATCACGCGTGCGGCCAGCCTGCAAGAAGTTCCCCATGCCGATGCTATCGTCGTTTTTGGCGCGGCCGAATATTCTGGAAGGCCTTCTCCGGTGCTCAAGGCACGCCTCGATCACGCGCTCGATTTGTTCCATCGCGGACTGGCGCCCGTGGTAATCACAACCGGAGGAGCGGCAGCCGATCCGAAATTCTCAGAAGGTGGGGTCGGGAAGGATTACCTGATGCGGCACGGAGTGCCCGAGCGTAGTCTGATTGCCGAAACCCAGGGCAAGGACACGTCGCAGTCGGCAGAGCGCGTAGCGGTGATTATGCGTGCGAACGGGCTGCACAGTTGTATTGCGGTCAGCGACGCGTATCACGTCTTTCGCATTCGGAAATTGCTGGAGCATGAAAATGTTGGACCGGTGTTCGTCGCGCCCCGGCCCGATTCGCGGCCGCGCAGTGCGGTGCAGAGAATGGTAGCGGTGATGCGGGAATCGACGAGCTATTTTCTCTGGAGATTGGGCATTACGTAGTCCTTGCGAGGCCAAAGCCCCAATCTCTACTCTCGTCTTGGCGGCACGGCGAAGAAGCCACGCCGTTATACGAACCGGTTTAGCCGAGCCGCCTAAGGCCGAACCCTATAACCCTGGGATCCCATTGGTTGCCATAACTTCGTAGTGTGCCGCTTTTTCATCGTGCTTCGAGAGATATTGCCGCCGCTCCTGAGGAATGATGGATGTTTCGTAATCCGGGCCTGTGACGGCGCGAATGTCGTCGAGAGAATCGAAGAGCAGGATGGTGATGAATTCGACTTCACTCCCGACATTGCGCCGCAGCAGATAACTTCCGCGATAGCCCTTCGTCTTGCTGATGCCCGGCAGGAGTTCGGGCTTCAGCATCGATTCGTATGCATCGGCGTGTTGCGGCTCGGTGCTTCCGTGCCACACTCTGGCGATCATTGCGGTCCTCCTGCGGAGCAACTTACCACGACATGCGCTTGCCAAGTTGGGTGATGTGAGCGACGTGGTGCCGGCCATGCCAGGCGTAGAGCGTCAGCGTTTTCTCCAAAGTCATCGGGCCGAGGTCGGGATGGCGGAATGTACGATTCCACTCCTCTGGTCCGAAGGATCGCATCAGGCGTACCCAGCGTTGGTGCAACGAGTCGAGCAGAGTCAGAGACACCTCGATGGGCGTCGCCTTCGTGTCGGGCAATTCAGCCCAACGGTCTTCGGCATAGGGCTTGATGGTCGGGTCATCCTCAGTGAGCGCCAGTTTGAAGCGGACGTAAGCATTCACATGGCTGTCAGGCATGTGATGGATGACTTGGCGGACAGTCCAGCCCCCGGGACGGTATTGTGTATCGAGTTGCGCTTCCGAAAGCCCATGCACTGCGGCTCGCAACTTCGCAGGAGTCTGCGCGATTTCGTCTACAAACTGTTGTTTCTGTTGATCGTTGGGAGGCCCGTCGTAACGCCATTTGCCGATGGGAAAGCGGAGATCTTCCATAATTGCTCCTTAGGAGTTGTTCACCGGAAGAGACTCAGATGAACCGATCAGAGCGCTCGATGCAAAGAATGAGCAACACAGGACGATCATGATAGACAAAACACGCGGAAGCCATTTAGTAAACCGCTAGGAATTGGGGCACGGCGATCTGCACCCCCTTGGCTTTGGCTTCAAATTTCGGTTCCTCTTGCCCTCGGTTTGGTGCATCTTAAGAAGAACTGAGCTAAACTCACATGGCCGTTGAGTTTAGCTCCTACCCCGGGCGCGTCTGTGGGCCGTGCTGCGGGAATGACTAGCGAGGGACACGATGCCTTCATCCGTGTGGTCAGGTCACTTAACTTTCGGACTGATTTCCATGCCCGTACGTTTGTTTTCGGGCGCGCGCAGCAGCGGCATTTCCTTCAATATGCTGCATCGCACCGACAAGTCTCGGCTGAAACAGCAATACATATGCCAGGCAGAAGGCGTGCCGGTCGACCGGGCCGACATCGTGAAGGGATACGAGTTCCGTAAGGATGAGTACATTGTGATCGAGCCGGAAGAGATCAAGAAGATCGAACCGCAGACCGCCAAGACGATGGAGATCCTGGAGTTCGTGAAGACGGATGATGTGGATCCCGTGTACTTTGAGTCTTCGTATTACATGATGCCGGAAGAGGCCGGGCGGCGTCCGTACGCCTTGCTGACAAAGGCGCTCGAAGAGAGCGAATATGTGGCCATCGCGAAGATCACGATGCACAACCGCGAGTACACAGTATTTCTGCGTCCGCATGAAGGCGGAATGATGCTTCACACGATGTACTATGCGGATGAAGTCAAAAAGGTCGAAGGCTTTGGGGCTCCCGATGTCGAACTGAAAGATGCGGAAGTCAAAGTCGCTCACCAGCTGATCGAGGCGCTTGCCGACAAGTGGGATCCGGAAAAGTACAAAGACAACTTCCAGGAAAACCTGAAGAAGCTCATTGAAGCGAAACTCGAGGGCGGGGAAGTGGCGGCCGTCGAGAAGCCGAAGAAACTGGCTCCGGTCGTGGATCTTATGGCAGCCCTGAAACAAAGTCTTGCTCAAATGGAAGGCAAGAAGAAGCCGGCAGCTACGGCGAAATCAGAAGAGGCCGCGGCCGAGCCTCCGGCCAAGTCACGGCGCAAACGCGGATAGGCTCAGTACCCAGTTAAACTCATCCTCGATTGAACCTCCTCACGCTGGGCATCCCATCATGGATGCGGGTGCATCTTCTTACCCGAGTACCGAGTACCGGCTCAAGGCTCCGTGCCTAGCGCGTAAGTGCAGCAACCGCTACAATAATCAATTCTGTCATCTGAACATTTTTTCATCTGAATCAGGAGTCTGCTTCGGGATGCCGATGAGTTTTCGACGTGTGGGCTTGCTCGCCGCAACGGTGTTGGGGACTTTGTTGTGGATGTCGTGCGGTGAGGTTTACCGGCCAGTGGTCATTCCGGTGAGCACGACTCCGCCGAACTCGCAGAATTTCCATGCCGTTTTCGGAATTAGTTCGAATGTGCCGCCGAATCCCGGCACGGCGCTCGAGATCGACGTTTCGGGCGACACGAACATTGGCGTGGCGAATATGGGGCTCAACCCGACCCATGCCGCGGTCCTCCCGAATAATTCCAGAGTTTTCGTAGCCAGCGCGGGTAGCCTGACCCCGGGCGATCCCGACATCATCAGCGCGTTCACGCCAGCGGCCGACAGCAGCATCGCCGTCGGCATCACGCCGCCGACTGTGTTCTCACTGCCAAACGTGGGACCTGAGCAATCGGCGGCGATTACAGCAATCAGCGAATCGGGGAATTTGGTGACGGTTACTTTGAGCGCCGCGATCCCGATGGCGGCTGCCAATGGCCCAATCGTGATTTCCGGCGTTCCGATCGGTGGATACGACGGCAACTTTACGATCTCTTCGGTAAATGGGGCCACAATCCAATACATGAATTCTTCCACCGGCCTGTTGGCTTCGTCGGGAGGAACCGCAACCGTGCCGGTTCCGGCTTTCTGTTCCTACCTTCCGGATTTCGTGGCGACGTCTCAGAACACGCAAGTGTTCGTAGCGAATTATGGTGTAGAAAATGGCGCGAATTGTGCGTCTGCCAGTACCGATTCTGTAGCCCAGTTGAGCGTGGCCAACGGAGCGGTCGCGAATATCGCTTATATTCCAACGCTGACAACTGCGCCGCATCCCGTCGCCTTGGCCGAGACGCCGAACGCGCTGCACCTTTACGTGGTGAATCAGGGTGACAACACGGTCATGGATTTATCTCCCACCGATCTTTCCACTATCGCCAGAATCACTGTGGATAGCACACCGGTCTGGGCCGTCGCGCGGGGTGACAATCAACGGGTCTATGTTCTGTCGCAGGGCGGGGGCACGCTCATTCCAATCGATACGAATAGCGACACGATACTTCAGAGCCAGACAAACCTTTCGGTGGGAGTGGGCGCGAATTTCCTGCTCTACGATCCGAATTTGAATCGCCTGTATGTGACGAATCCGAGTACAGGGCAAGTTTTTGTTTATTCCGCGACCGGCGGGTTGGATTTGGGCGGAAACCCCAACGATACTCCGAAGCTGCTCGCCACGATTTCGATGACTGGCGGAAGTAACGCGCCGTGTTTTAGAGCGTGTTCCCCGGTTTCAGTTGCGGCATTGGCGGACGGTTCGCGGTTTTACGTTGCGAGCTATCGAGCGGAAAGCACCTGTTCGGACAAGAACGTTGGCGCAACGCCTTGTGTTGTCCCGATGCTTACGGTGTTTGACGCACCGAGCATCACCGTGAAGCGCGTGGCTTCCACATTGCTGCCAGCATCACCATCATTGTCTCTTCTGAGTTCGCCGCCATTTTCGCTGACACAGTATGCGGTTTCCCCGAATGCATCATGCGCGACAGCCGCAACTTATGCACCGGGCACCACGCGCTTCCGCATGTTCGCGACCGCATCCTCGGACAGCAGTCATGTTTATGTAAGCATGTGCGATGCTGGCGCAGTTGCGTCCATCAGGACGAACACCAACACGTATACACAAGAATCGAACGCGCCCGACACGCTGATTACTGACATCATCGCGCCGTTCGCCGCCTGCAGTGGCGCAAACTGCAGCTCGGCGGCTCCGATCACCTCGTTTTCGATTTCGTCGAATGTCGTGACTTTCCAGGCGGTCAATAACTTCGTCCCTGGAGAACAGGTGCAAATTTCGGGATTGAGCACCGGGACCTATCTGAACGGGCGGACTTTGACGGTCCTGCCGAGTGGACTTTCGGGAACGCAGTTCGCGGCAAGCTTCACGCACAGCGACGTTGCTTCGACGACGGATGCGGGAAGTGCATTAGGATTGCAGGTCGCGAACATCACGGCATTCTCGATCAATGCGAATGTCATTACCTTCCAGGCGGTGAACACCTTTACGTCGGGAACTCGAGTGGCAATCAGCAATCTTTCGAGTGCCGCCGCTATTAACGCGGGGATCAACGGTGAAACACTGACGGTGATAGCGACGGGATTGTCTTCGAAGCAGTTTGAATGCGTTTTGCCGACGCCTACGGCTAACGTGGGGACGACGGGCGATTCGGGGACGGCTGTACCGCAGGTCGCGCCGCAGACGCCCATTTTCGTGCTGTCGGGAACCTAGGCGACACGTTTCCCAGACCGAAAAGTTTGTGGCGATGGTTCAGGTGCCCCGACGGGGCACCGTTCTATTTTTGCGTTCGATTCCCGGCGTTCGAAACGCCGGGCTATTGTCAGTTGTCCCTACGGGACAATAGCGACGGGAGCGGCACCGGATCTTGCGCGGTAACTTGCGGCGGGTAGCTCCGCCCTCATGACTGAGTTCTAGACTCGCGCGGGAACTTCTTCTTTCATCGGCTCTTTCGCCGCGTAGTGCGACTCGACGTAATCGTCGAGAATTTCAATAAATTCCGCGACGATGCGGTCCCCCTTCAGAGTCGTGAAGAGACGTCCATCAACGTAGACCGGCGCTTTGGGCTCTTCAAACGTGCCGGGCAGCGAGATGCCGATGTTGGCGTGTTTCGATTCGCCGGGCCCATTGACGACGCATCCCATGACAGCAAGTTTCATTTCCTCGACGCCGGAGTAGCGCGTTTTCCAGGTTGGCATCTGCTCACGCAGGTAGGACTGGATCTGCTCAGCCATCTCCTGGAAGAAGGTGCTGGTGGTGCGTCCGCAGCCGGGGCAGGCGGTGACTTGTGGCGTGAAGCTGCGAATACCCATCGATTGCAAAATTTGCTGCGCGACGCGGACTTCTTCGGAGCGATCTCCGCCGGGCGCAGGGGTTAGGGAAACGCGAATCGTATCTCCGATGCCTTCCTGCAGGACAACGCCCATCGCCGCACTGGAAGCAACGATGCCTTTCGCGCCCATACCGGCCTCAGTCAGGCCGAGGTGCAGCGGATAATTGCATCGCGCGGCCAGTTCCCGGTAGACGTCGATCAAGTCCTGAACGCCGCTGACTTTCGCGCTGAGAATAATCTGGTCTGGGCGCAGGCCGTATTTCTGGGCAAGATCAGCGGAATTCAGGGCGCTGACAACCATCGCTTCCATCGTGACTTCGCGCGCATCTTTCGGTTCGTCGAGCTTAGAATTCTCATCCATCATGCGCGTCAAGAGGGCCTGGTCGAGCGATCCCCAATTGACTCCAATCCGAACGGGTTTCTCATATTTCACCGCAACTTCGATCATGGTGCGGAAGTTGGAGTCTCCACCTTTGCCGATGCTGGCATTGCCGGGATTAATGCGGTATTTCGCGAGATCGCGTGCGCATTCGGGATACTTCGTCAGCAGAACGTGCCCGTTGTAGTGGAAGTCGCCGATGATCGGGACGCGGATGCCCTGCTTGTCGAGTTGTTCGACGATGTGGGGCACGGCCTTGGCAGCATCATCGTTGTTAACCGTTACTCGGACTAGTTCCGAGCCAGAGCGTGCCAGAGCAGCGACCTGTTGGACGGTAGATGGAATGTCGGCGGTGTCGGTATTGGTCATCGATTGCACCACGACTGGTGCATCCGAGCCGACGCGCACACCTCCCACTACTGCGGTAACGGTCTTCCTGCGTTGAATTGTAGCCATAGGAACCTCTAGTTTAACACGGTGAAACCGGGCATATCTTCGCCGTACTATCGCCAACACGGCCTAGAACTAACGAACGAGCGCTTCCCGTGAAGTAGTTTTATCCTTTTCAGATGGAGGTTCTTCGTTATGTCTCACCGTATCAAGCCCCCAAAGCCCCCAAAGAGTGGAAAGAAAGCTGTCGCCACCATTCAACGCGACTCGGCCGGTGCGCCAGCCTGGCCTAGCTATACAGGAACTTCAGAGCTCGTCGGAACCAGCCGCGGTGGAAGAGTGACCGTGTATGTTGACCCCAGTCTCGGGCAGCAGGCGCTGCAGAATGCGCAAGACCTTCTGAACGATGCCGACCGGATTGTTACCGCAAATGATGGCATCTTTGGAACGACAGGAGGTCTGGTCAGCGCCCTTGTTTTCGCATTGGGCGGGGCCACCGATGGAACCGGCGGCGCCGACCACATGGGATGCGATTACACCACTGGCAATGCGATCGAGGTGGACGCTTCCTATGGGAACTCGGAACGCGTATCAGCATTATTCGAAGCAGAGCTGAGCGAATGTTCGATGAATGGGAATCTCTGCAGCGAAAGCACCGGAGAGGCGCTTTCGCGCTGGTGTGCGGCCGTGATTGGAAATAATGCCCTCGCCGATTTCGCAACCGCGCCGGAGTGGGTCTCGGATGGAATGGCCAACTGGGTGGATCAGACCGAGGATACCGATCAGGACGGCGATAGCATCGGATGCGGGATGGCGTTCATCTCGTGGCTGATCAGCCAAGGCTACGGGCTGCAGAAGATTGCTCCTGCCATGGTGAACCTCGGAGATGCGGGAACTCTCGCGCAACTCTATGCGAACTTGACGGGAGATGCGGAATCGAACGCCTGGCCGAACTTCCAGGCAGCGATCCAGAATCTGCCCAATGGCGTGACGAACGATGATCCGTTTAATGGATTGGCTCAGTCGACACAGGCCTCGATGACGGCGAATGCAGCCAATGTCGGTGCCGCGATGGCACCGGCTGCCAAGACGACGACCGCTGCGGTATGCCATCCGGCATCGAAGCGCTTGCTGCCCCCTGGGAAGTCACCGCTGCGAAATGTTCGGAGTGCGTGATTCCAAAAAAATCAGCCGGCGGTTACGTCCGCCGGCTGGTTTCCTTTCAGGTCTAAATGTAGCTCTGACTCATGGCAGCTTGTCGGCTAGCCCCGGAATCGTCTTCATCAGGTCGTTGTAAATCACCATCACCGCGAACAAGACGAGGAACACAAACGCGGCTTGATAGACGCGTTCCTTGATGTTCATGCTGATATCGCGGCGCATGAGGCCTTCGATGCAGAGGAAGAGAATCACGCCGCCGTCGAGGATAGGAATCGGCAATAGGTTAAAAATTCCGAGGTTCAAGCTGATGGCAGCGCTGAGGCTCATGAGCGGAGTCCAGCCTTTGCGGCGGGCTGCCTCTCCGGCCGCCTGACCAATGCGGATCGGGCCTTCGATGGAGCGCATAGAAATCTTGCGCTGTGCCATCTTCTTGACGAGTTCCAGGATCAGAAGTGCGTTCTGACGATTTTCGTGCAACGAGAGCTGCAGGGCCTGCGCGAAGGGCAGGGTTTTGACTTTCATCTGCATGCTGCCGATCCCGATGCGGTACCACTTATCGGAAAGCACGGGTTGCACGGTGAAGGTTTTTTGCTGGCCGTCACGCAGAACAGTGATTGCGATCGGTTTGTCCTTGGTGATTTTCAGGCTCTCGACCATAGAGGCGAGTGCCGGGACCGGCTTGCCATCGACCGATAGAATCTGATCGCCTTCCTTCAAGCCGGCCTTTTCAGCGGGCATGCCGCTTACCAAGTCTGTGATTGTGACAGTGCTCTCTTTTGGAGCCCAGCCTGCGTAGCCGATTTGATCGACGCCCGTCGCTTCAGGCACCACTGTCTTGTCGAGAGTCTTACCATGGCGGTCAATCTGGATGAAAAGCGGTTGTCCAGGACTGAGCGCTTCCTTTAGTTCGACTTGCTCCCAGTTCGGGTTCTGGATGTCCTCGACGCGGGTGATACGATCTCCAACCTCAAGCCCGGCCTTGGCGGCGGCGGTGTCCTTCAGCACCCATCCAATGACAGGTGGTTCGTCATAGACGGCCGGATATTCGTAATGCACCATGTAGACGGTGGTGAGGAGCACGATCGCGAGCAGGATGTTCATCGTGGGGCCGGCAATCGCGATCAGGAAACGATGCCACCGCGAATGGTTCATGAACTCGCGGGGATCGTCCGTCCGCGTGTCCATCGGATTTTCGCCGCTCATCTTGACGTAGCCGCCAAGAGGGATCGCGTTGATGCGGTAGTCTGTTTCGCCCCTGCGGAACCCGATGAGACGTTTGCCGAAGCCTATCGCGAACTGCTCGACGCGCACTCCCAGCCACTTGGCCACGGCATAGTGGCCGAACTCGTGAATCAAAATCATGAAACCCAAGACGCCAATAACAGCAATGAGCGAAGTCAGAAAGTCAGACATATAAGAGGTACGAACGCTCCCACAGATTAGATTCAAAAACTACGCGAAAGATGTTTGAGGCCGGCCGGTTTTCTGCACAGAGTTGACTCGTTTCCTGGCTTCCCGGCGCGCTTCGGCATCTGCTTGCAAGACATCCTGAATAGACTCCGGAGCCTGGGAACTTGTCACTCTAAGAACTTGTTCGATGAGAACCGGAATCTGGTCGAACCGGATATCACCCTCCAGGAAAGCCGCTACGGCAACTTCGTCGGCGGCATTCAGCGCGACGGTTTTTGCGCCGCCCGCCTCGACCGCTTCATAGGCCAGCCGCAGACACGGGAATTTTTTCAGGTCAGGCGGCTCGAAGTCCAGATGACGCAAGTCACTGACCGGGAAGCGCATATCCGATTGAATGCGCTCGGGATAGGTCAGAGCGTACAAAATCGGCAGCCGCATATCCGTCACGGAGAACTGAGCAAGTATGCTGCCATCCACAAACTCGACCATGGAGTGAATCGTCGACTGAGGATGGACAATGACGGCCACCTTGCTCGGGGGCATATGAAAAAGCCTGCATGCCTCGATGACCTCGAACCCCTTGTTCATTAAAGTGGCTGAATCAATGGTGATGCGTTTCCCCATCTTCCATGTGGGATGATTCAGGGCCTGCTCCACAGTAATGGATGCGAATTCGGACTGGGGAGTGTTCCGGAAAGGCCCCCCGGAGGCTGTAAGCCATACGCGGTCAACTTCGTCCATGCGGCCGCCGCGCATGCATTGATGCACAGCGTTGTGCTCGCTGTCGATCGGCAAGAGCGCGACGTGGCGCTTGCGGGCTTCGGACGTGATCAGATCGCCTGCAGCGACGAGGCATTCCTTGTTCGCAAGGCCCATTGTCTTACCAGCACGGACCGCTTCGTACGTCGCTTCGAGACCCGCAACGCCAACAATTGCGCTGACGACGAAATCGACTTCGGGATGAGTTGCGACGCGGACAGTTCCAGCCGACCCATGCACAACCTCGATTTCGCTTAGCCCTTCCCGTTTCAGGCGGGAGCGGAGCGCTTCGGCATCTTGCTCGACGGCGATCGAGATCACTTGAGGCTTCCAGCGTTGGGCTTGCTGAAAGGCAGAGTCGAGGTTGCTGCCCGCTGCGAGAGTGACGATCCGGAAGCGGTCGGGATAGGATTCGGCGACGCTGAGCGTGCTGCGCCCGATCGACCCAGTGGATCCCAGGATGGCAATGCGTTTCATTATCTATTTCGTCAAAGCAGGAGCAAAACGCTCAATCCAGTCTCG
Source organism: Candidatus Eiseniibacteriota bacterium (assembly GCA_035500795.1). Taxonomy (GTDB): domain Bacteria; phylum Acidobacteriota; class Terriglobia; order Terriglobales; family Acidobacteriaceae; genus Sulfotelmatobacter. The sequence continues at coordinate 17,298 of DATJWZ010000547.1, forward strand.
CTGTTCGGTTGTTTCGGGGACTGGTACTCCTCGTATGGCGGAGAGCGTTTCAACCGCTGCTCCCGGACTCATTCCATGCTTAATCAGGAGGCAGGCAGCCACTAGACCCGTTCGCCCAACTCCCTGGCGACAGTGCACAAGCACATTGCTCCCAGCAAGTAACCTTGAGTTTATCTTTTCGATCATCTGCCGTAGCGAAGACTCAGACCTTGGAACCTGGCGATCCGGGATGGGGAATGACGAAAAATCCACGTCATGTTTTTTGGCCGTATCGGCTTCGTACGCCAGGTCTAGTTCCCGTTCCTCGTCGGGTGTGAGCAAAGAAAGAATTGCATCAACTCCCGAGCGTTTCCAGTTCACAATCTCGTCTTCAAGCCAGTCTCCACCTCGAGGACGGGCTGACAGAGCTAGCCGGCCCGTCCAAGGCCCATTAACCCAGTGGAGATCCGTTGGCATCGTCAATAGCTGACTCCTTGCCGATGATTTCGCGCGGAAGCCTGTCCACATTTATGCCGCGCCGTCTGAGAATGCAGACGCGATGGTGCCCATCCAGTATAGTTCCATCGCGGCGAGTTTTCAGACAGCCTTTGTCCCTCGTGGGATCAAGTGAGGCGACGAGAACATCTGTTTCGAGACGGTCGTAAGAAGCAAGCTTCGCAGGATTCAAATAACTATCGGGATGCAATGACTTAAGAGGAGGGAGACGATCGCTTTCTGTCATTCTGCTACTGCATCACGCGCCAAGCCGCATAGTACCACAGCACTGGCGCGGCGAAGAGCAGTGCATCGATACGGTCGAGCATACCGCCGTGACCGGGAAGAATGCCTCCGGAATCTTTCACTCCGGCGCCGCGTTTGATCAAAGACTCGACCAGATCTCCAAGCTGTGCCGCTATGTTCAGCACAATCGTGAGCACAATAACCGGAGGCATTGCCGGACGCTCGAGTCCGAACATTCCGTCACGGCGTTGGATCAATCCGGCATTGAGCAAAGCCGAACAAAT
>DATJWZ010000548.1:0-4299 GCA_035500795.1 Candidatus Eiseniibacteriota bacterium
CGGTGTCGCTCCGATGACTCCTGGTTTGGCCCAAGCCGGAGGATCCCTCCGCGACGGACAGGCCTACGCCGTCAATGGCCAGAGGCCTGAGTCCAACAACTTTCTGATCGACGGAGCCAATAACTTTAACGGCGTCGACGGGGGATTTGTTCTCGAGCCGCCGCTCGACTCGATTGCCGAATTCAAGATTCTGACGCACAACGCCAACGCCGAATTCGGTGATGCTTTGGGATCGACAACAAACATCATCACGCGATCCGGTACCAACGATTTTCACGGAGCGCTTTGGGAGTTCATCCGCAACGACGCATTCGATGCCAACAACTACTTTGCTTCCGAGCAGGAACCACTAAAGCAGAATCAGTTTGGCGCGACATTCGGCGGGCCGGTTCGCAAAGACAAGACATTCTTTTTCGGCTACTACGAAGGCTTCCGCAACCGCCAGGGCGAGACCCAGGGTAGCACCGTACCGTCCCTGGCAGAGCGTCAGGGAGATTTCGGCCAACTTTGCCCCGAAGGGTTCGACAGCAACGGGATGTGCGGCAATCCAGCGCATCAACTCTTCAACATCTTTGCGAACGCGCCCATTCCATTCAACAAACTACCGTTCATCGATCCACTCTCGCAAAGTCTGTTGCCCCTATTCCCCGAGCCGAACAGCGGTACCAACGTTTACAACGCGACCGAGACGTTGCACGACGACAGCGATCAGTTCGGCGTGCGGGTTGATCACTACCTTTCCAATGCCGACACGCTGAATTTCCGCTACATGTTCAGCAACGGCACGCGGCTGGACCCACTTTCCACTTCCGGCGCCAGCGTTCCCGGATTCCCAGTAGGAGAAGATCATCGCGCGCAGAATTTCGTAGTACAAGAGACGCACACCTTTTCGCCAAGAGTCATTGGCCTAGCGCGGTTCTCATACCTGCGAAATAAATTCCTTTTTGATCAACATCTGAATCACCAGAGCCCGACCGACCTCGGTTTCCAATACTCGTCGAGCCTGCCAGTCGCGCAGGGACCGCCATTCATTCAAGTCAACGGATACACAACTGTCGGCGATCCAATTACGGGCCCTCGTAACACATACGAGAACGCATATGACTACTCCGGATCGTTGAGCTGGATTCGGGGTCGCCACGAGCTGAAATTTGGCGGCGGATATCAGCATCTCAACTTCAACGTGTTGCAAGGGATCGCGACGAACGGCTTCTTCGTATTCGATCCCGGATTCCCAATCGCGGGAGACGGGTTTGCCGGATTCTTATTCGGCCAACCCGTCTTTTTCCTGCAGGGCCGCGGTGATTTCTCCCGCGGAATTCGTGGCAACAGCCTCAACGGATATGCCCAGGATACCTACAAAGTAAATTCGCGCTTGACCTTGAATTTCGGCCTGCGCTACGAGTTACCGTTCCCGTACACCGAGATTCACAACCGCCAGACTCTTTGGATCCCCGGCCGCCAGTCAACTGTCATGCCGAACGCCCCAACTGGACTGCTATATCCGGGCGATGCGGGAGTTCCTGCGGGGCTGATCCCGACTTTCAAGAAAGGTTTCGCGCCGCGCGTCGGTTTCGCGCTCGATCCCACGGGAGAAGGGAAGTGGCTCGTCACTTCCGCCTACGGGATTTTCTGGGAACCGTATTACACCGGCCAGGGAGGGCCATTGCAGGCTCCGCTCAGCGCCCCGCCATATTTGCAGACGGCGCAAATCAGCGTGCCGAATTTCTCCGACCCATTCAACGGCAATCCCCCGGCCCCGGGTACCTTTGCGACTCCGCTGACAAACCTGACTCTCACCCCAAATCTTCCGCTGCCGTATTCGCAAGACTGGGACCTGAACATTCAGCGCTCGTTCGGCTCCGATCTTCTGCTCGAAATCGGATACGTCGGAACGAAGGGCACGAAGCTGCCTCGTTTCATCGAGGGAAATCCTACGACCTATATCCCCGGATTCGACAGCACCGGCCAGCCGCTCTCGACATCCGGGAACGCTGACCAGCGCCGGCTCTATTCCGGCTGTACTCTCAACGATCCGCCAAGTAGTTGCATCTACTCGTCGACCGGATTGATCGCCGGAATCGCCAATGCTTCCTACAACGCGCTGGAAGCCAGCCTGCAAAAGCGCTTCAGCCATGGGATGGCATTTCTCGCGTCCTACACATTCTCGAAAACGATCGACGACGCGTCTTCGTTCAACATGACGGGATCGGCCGCCAAACCGGTTGCCGGAGAGAACGATCTCGCGCAGAATCCGTTCAATCTCGCCGCTGAGCGCGGACGCTCACTCTTCGATTCGCGCCATCGGTTGGTGCTCAGTTATCAGTGGGCGATTCCCGTTTACCAAAACCCTCATGGCTGGTATCAGCAGATTCTCGGCCGGTGGCAGTTGAATGGCATCGCGACCGTCATGAGCGGCACCCCGTTCACGGTATTCGATTCCGTCGATGTTTCCGAACAGGGCAGTGCTCCCGAAATCACGGGCTTTTCGGCGAACCGTCCGAATCTTGTGCCCGGACAGAATCCGAACGCCGGTCCGAAGAACGCAACGGCATGGCTCAACCCGGCCGCCTTCCAGCGCATCACTCCAGATCCCACCTCGCCGGTGCAGCAGTTCGGCACCGCCGGACGCAATATCGCGCAAGGTCCCGGATATGCGGACTGGGATTTCTCGGCTTTCAAGAACATCCCTGTGGCGGAAGGCAAGGAGTTCCAGTTCCGCGTGGAGTTCTTTAACTTCCTGAATCACACGAACTTCCGCTTGCCCGACAGCGATATCAGTTCGCCAACCTTCAACCAGATTCTTGCGGCACAGCCTCCGCGTTTGATGCAGTTGGCCCTTAAGTTCCACTTCTAAGGCTGCCCCGATCTGAGGTTGCCGGGCTCCGAGACATCCCCACTTCTTCCGTTAAACCGGAGAAGTGGGGCCACCCGGTAAATTCACTTTTCGCCGTTACCAGTTCTCATTACAATGGTCGGTCGGCGAAAAATGCGCTGGACGCCGCATTTCGCCGGGAGGTTCTGTGCACGTCCTGGTCACAGCCGATTCCATCACAAGCTCGTGGACATACGCCCGCGAACTCGTAACCGGACTTGTCACGCGCGGCGTGCGTGTCACTCTGGTCAGCTTCGGCGAGATTCCCCTTCCTGATCAGACCGCGTGGATGGATCATCTTCACGGTCTCGAGTATCGTCCTACCGCGTTTCGCCTGGAATGGATGCAGGAGGCCGAAGAGGACCTTCCAGAGTCTTCTGAGTTCTTGATGAGGCTTGTGAAAGAACTCCGGCCCGATGTACTGCACCTGAATCAGTTCTGCTACGGCAACCTGCCAGTGGATGTGCCGCGCGTCGTAATGGCACAGGGCGACCTCATCACGTGGACGCAGGCTGTTCACGATCGTCCTCCGCAGACTCCGCGATCGCTGGCGTGGTATCGCCGTACCGTGCTCAACGGAATCGCCTGCGCCGACGCATTAGTTGCGCCATCGAAGTGGATGCTCGAGTGCGTCACGGAAGCGTACGCTCAGCCCCGTCGCGCCGAAGTGATCTATCCGGGCCGGAATCCGATCTTCTTCAATCCATACTTCAGCAAAGATGATTGCGTATTAGCCGTGGGGCGCCTCGTAGATGCCGGCAAACAGGTGTACCTTCTGACGCAGCAGCTGCATCCGCTGCCCGTATGCATTGTTGGAGCCGAACAGACTGTCCCCACTCCGCGTGTTCCAATTCGTGCTGATGTGAAGGTCGCAACCGAAGAAACGTCGGTCGCGATCCGAGGCCCGCAGACTGATGCACAATTGCGTGCCCTTTACAGCCGCTCTTCTATTTATGCCGCAACATCTCGCTATGAGGCGTTGGGCATGGGCGCGCTTGAGGCTGCCTTCTCGCGTTGTGCCATCGTCGCCAACGACATTCCCAGTTACCGGGAAATCTGGGGTGATTCCGTTCTTTATTTCCGCCGCAATGATTCTGCGAGCCTCGCGGAAAACATTCGGCGACTGAATGAAGACCGCGCCATGCGGCGCGCATACGCCGAACTCGCGTACTCTCGCGCGCGCGAGCGCTTCACCACCAAGCGCATGATCGATCAGTTCCTGCACTTGTATCGCAGCCTGATTTCGGTCAAGTCCGCGGCGGCCTAAATCGTACTTTCCGCTTACGTTTCGAAAACCGAAACCTCCTTCTCTTGCTCGATCTCACGAGTGTGACGCGATGAATTGGCTTCGGGATCTCCGCCACGAGGCAATTGGTAAGCTCTCCTTGGTTCATAGTGACGGTTGTTTTCACGCTGGCACTGGG
>DATJWZ010000549.1:0-7094 GCA_035500795.1 Candidatus Eiseniibacteriota bacterium
ATAGAGGTAGTTTTCAGGATTTCCAAAATTGGGGTGGTTGAAGATGTTGAAGAAATCCCCTCGCGCCTGAAGTGAAACTCGCTCTGTGAGCCTGAACTGCCTGCGCAGCGTCAAATCGACTTGCGTCGCGCCGAATCCGCGCAGGGCATTTCGTCCCAGGTCTCCTTGCACAGACGTGGTGGGCAGGCTGAAAGCTGCTGCATTGATGATCTTTCCGCCGGGTGCGTTCGATTCATCAAGGTACAGTGGCACCTCGGAGTTTAGATTGGGCCGCTGTACACCGAAGGCCCCTGACAAGAAAGTACCGACGAAGGGATTCAGCCCTGTTACCACATTCACCGGGGTAGCACTTCGAGCATAAATGATCGAATCGGTCGACCAATGTCCCAGAATTGACTTCCAAATTCCGCTGGTCGGCGGCCCCGGTATGTCATAGGAAATAGCTCCGGCGAATGTCTGCCGAATGTCGTAGTCGGACGAACCACGCTCCAGAGACGAAGGCGATTCGCCCGGCGGAACACTCAGGAAATAGGCATCGGAGGAAACATCATCGATTGAATGCGACCAGGTATAAGACAACAGCGTCTGGAGGCCATGCGCCAGACGATGACGGAACTGAGCTTGCAACGCCTGATAACTGGAGGTCGCGCCATTCCTCATCAAGTCAAACTCGCCGGTGAAAACTGCAGGGTTCGGCGCATAGTAAATGTCCTGCCTCATGAGCTTTCGACCCCCTGCTCCGAGGTAGGTCAGCGTGAGGACATCGGCCGTTCCCAAAGCCTGTTCCACCGCGGCGTTCCACTCATAGGTTCTGGGCAATACGTGTTGCGGATCGACCACCGCAAGGTACGGAACAGGTGGTGTCGTCGTAAAAGGAGGCGGCGCCGCATTAGCCGTGCTTAGCGGGAATGAGAGTGGGGACGATGGGGTACTAAGGATGAGCTTCTGCTGAGCGTACGGAAATGCGCTCGCCCCATCCGCGGCGTCGGAGTATCCGAGGTCGTAAAAAATACCAGCACCGGCCCTTAGGACCAGATTCGGGCGTGGCTGCCAGGCCAGACCAAGCCTCGGGGCGAAATCGTCTTTTTGCGCGCTCCACAAGGGCGTGCCCGGCGGAGCCAGCGTCGTGGTTGTGAGGTCATTCACCTGCGTCACGGTGAACGGGAGGGTGTCGTTGGGGGATGAGGGAGCGGCGTTGTACTCCCATCGCAGCCCATAGGTAATCGTTAGGTTTCGCTTGATATTCCAGGTATCCTGGACGAACAGGCTCCAGTTGGAGAAAGTCAATTCATTGTCGGTCCTCGAAATTACAAAAGCTTCAGGCAGATTGTTAGCCAAAACGTTGGACAAAGAGAGGAAGAGATACTGCGCTTGATACGAGAAGAGTCCAGTTTCCGGCCGGAGACGGCGATAATCAAATCCGAACTTCAGCTGATGTGCGCCGATGACGCGGGAAACGTTATCTGTCACGTTGATCTGTTGCTGCAAGTTGTCTCCCAGCTTGCCGGTGATGAATTTAAGCCCAAAGGGATCAAAGCTGCCGAAGAACTCGAAGCTAGAGTCCTGCGGAGAAGCAAACGATGGATACAGCACTGAATCTGCAGGAGGTACCGCCCCCCCGAAATTATCGAGTGTATAGAAACTGTTCGCTCGACTCCGGCTGTAATTGAAGCGGAACTCATTCGTCAACCTGGGAGTAATCGCTTGGTTCGTCCCTAGGGTTAGGCTTTGAGTCCGGTACTTCGTATTCAGAATGTTGCTATAAGTCGTCTGGGAACTGCCGCCGCCACGCTGGTTGAGCCTCGATGGAGCATCGCTGTATCTCCCGAAAATGGTTACTTTTAGTGTTGGCAGATAATCAATCCGAATGCTGGAAGAATTCAATGCGGATGGATCGGAGTAACTGGCCGTGAACGCGGCCGTTCCGTTGCTGAAGTCCTGTCCGTTCGGGGTCGGTTTTGGGAAGGCATTAAGCAGCGGCTGGACGATTGCGGGTGCGCTCTGGAGCGTGGCCAAGGTGGGCACGTATGTATTTGCAACCAGAGGCTGACGCACCCTCAGCCCCTCATAGGAGCCGAAGAAGAATAGCTTATGTTTGATGATCGGGCCGCCCAGCACGCCGCCGAAATCGTTCTGTCGCAGTTCGGGCTTCTTTAGATCGTCGTGATCGGCAAACCAATCGTTGGCATCCAGCGCGTCATTGCGGAAGTACTCGAACGCAGTACCGTGAAACGCGTTCGTTCCGGACTTGGTAACCACCGACACCTGAGCACCTGGAGTACGCCCGTATTCCGGAGCAAAAGTCGAAGTCTGGACCCGGAACTCTTGGAGTGCATCGAGCGACACCAGGTTGTTGGCCCCTCCGAAGGCGTTAGTTGCCGGAAGCTGGCCCGCGCCACCCTGGCCCAGATTGGAGCTGCTAGTTCCGAGGTTCGCGCCCACTCCATCCACCGTGAAATAATTTGCATCCGGCCGTTGGCCATCCGCACTGAACTGACCTTGCTCGTAAAAGTTGGTCGGTACCAAAACTATACCCGGAGCCAGATCGATGAGAGAACTAAAGCTTCGCCCGTTCAAAGGCATGTTTTCCACGAAGCGATTGTCGATCAGCGTGCTCACGGCCGCGTCGGTTGCATTCACAATGGCGTTGCCTGCTTCTACCGTGATTGATTCCGACGCAGTTCCGACGCTGAGCTTGAAATTCTCCTCCAGATTGTTTTGGACATTGACAGTGACTCCGGTCAGCCGGACCATTTTGAATCCGTTTTTTTCCACTTCCATGCGGTAATGGCCCGGACGAACACTGGCGAAGGTGTAGAAGCCTCCGCTCCCAGTTGCCACTTCGGTTTGAGACCCGCGATCAACGTCAATCAGACGAACCATGGCGTCTCGAACGACGGCGCCGCTGGGATCAGTGACGGAACCTCGAATGCTCGCACTTTCTGCCTGGGCGTGTGCAGGCGAGGGCAGACCAAGGATAATCAAGAAGAGTGCCGCGAGCACTGCGCTAGAAGTAGGTGCAAAACGAGCCATACGCCACCCCAAGCTGGAGCCTGCCAGCTTACACCTGCAGGCTACGTTTGGTGTCAACGATTCGTCAGTGTCAACATTTCGACACGCCGCGTTAGAAACTAAACACTGCTTTTCGGGCCGGGCTAAGATGTATTGACTTATGCGAAGAGCTCACGCCGTAACGTGCATGCCAATCGCCATCCTGGTGGCGTGCTGTGTTTGTGTTTTCGGATTGGATCCATCGCTCGATGTAAGTCAGTACGCGCACATGTCGTGGAAGATTCGTGAAGGCTTTAGCAAAGGCGCTATTTACTCAATTGCCCAAACGCCAGACGGCTACCTCTGGTTGGGTACGGAATTCGGCTTGCTTCGCTTCGACGGCATCAGGAACGTTCCGTGGCCACCGGGTGATCAGCATCTCCCTCAAGGCACTATCAGACGCCTACTCGTCGCTCGCGATGGGACACTGTGGATCGGCGCCGACAAGGGCCTTGCAAGTTGGAAGAGTGGCAAGCTTATTCACTATCCGGAGCTTGCCGGTCAGTTTATTTTTGCGCTGCTTGAAGATCGTGATGGCACTATATTAGTCGGGGGCTCCGGGATTCCTAACGGAAAACTGTGCACAATACATGACGGCAGCGTCAATTGCTACGGAGATGACGGCAGTTTTGGCCGCGCAGTGCTCGCGTTGTATGAAGACGGCAAAGGCAATGTCTGGGTGGGAGTGAAGGATGGGCTGTGGAGATGGAAACCTGGTCCTCCGAAATTCTATTCGCTCCCCGGCGAGCCGGACGGCATACAAGCCCTTGGTGAAGACGCTGGCGGCGAACTCCTAGTTGGATGGAAGGGCAAAATCTATCGATTCGTCGACAATAAAGCCGAAGCGTATTCAATCCGGCTCACTGCGCGCCAGTTCCGGGTCACAAGCATGCTCCGCGATCGAAATGGCAGTCTGTGGATCGGAACGCAGGACCGGGGCCTTGTGCATGTACATCAAGGAAGAACGGATGTCCTTTCGCCCGCCGAGGGCCTGTCGGGTAGGGATGTTTACACTCTCTTTGAGGATCATGAAGGCAATATCTGGGTTGGCACCATCAACGGCCTCGACCGCTTCCGCGACTTCGCCGTCACCACATTTACTGTGAACCAAGGGTTGTCGCAAGCCCTCGTTGGGTCTGTTCTAGCGGACAAAGATGGAAGCGTTTGGCTCGGAACATATGGCGGATTAAATCGATGGGAACAAGGGCAAATTACGATTCGCGCCATTGGCAGCCCAAAACGAGACAACAACATCAATTCGCCACAGTCTCTGTTTCAGGATGATCGCGGGCGAATCTGGGTTTCCACGTTTGGCGGGTTCGGCTATCTCGAAAACGACCGGTTTGTCCCGATCCGAGGTGTTCCCGGCGGAAACGTGCTCGCCATTGCTCAGGATACTGCGGGCAACCTGTGGGTTGACAATGAGGCTCTGGGTCTTTTTCGTGTCTCCCCAGGAAGAGAAATCCGTCAGATTTCATGGGCCGATCTGGGACACAAGGACCATGCGAGCGTGGTGGTTGCTGATCCCAGGCGAGGCGGGTTATGGATCGGTTTTTTTCTGGGCGGCATCGCCCATTTCTCCGACGGGCAGGTCCGCGCATCATATTCCGCCGCCGATGGCCTTGGCGCGGGCCGCGTCAGCGACTTTCATTTTGACTCTGGAGGTACGCTCTGGGTCTCGACTGAAGGCGGGCTTAGCGGGATAAAGGACAATCGCATAGCCACGCTAACCAGCAAGAACGGACTGCCCTGCGATACCGTTCACTGGGCCATCGAAGACCACGGCCATTCGTTGTGGCTATACACGGGCTGTGGCCTGGTGCGCATTGCCCGTTCTGAGTTGGACAAGTGGGCTGCCGCCGTTGACAAGTCACAAGATACAAGTCTGCCAATCCGGGTCACGGTTTTCGACAGCTCCGATGGAGTAAGGAGCCTTTCCCATCCCAGCCACTACCATCCCCAGGTTGCCAAGACGAAGGATGGGAAACTGTGGTTTCTTCCTTGGGATGGCGTGAGCGTCATTGATCCGAATAACATTCCCTTCAACAAACTTCCGCCGCCAATACACATCGAGCAAATCGTCGCCGACCGGAAGACATACGATACGGCTTCCGACACGAAGGCAAACCTGCGCCTGCCGCCGCTCATTCGCGATCTGGAAATTGACTACACAGCATTGAGTCTTGTCGCGCCGGAGAAAAATCGCTTCCGCTATAAGCTCGAAGGTTTAGATAAAGATTGGCACGACGTGGGGAATCGTCGACAGGCCTATTACACCAATCTCCCTCCACGGCATTACCGGTTCCGAGTCGCCGCTGCCAACAACAGTGGCGTGTGGAACGAGGAAGGCGCGTTTCTGGACTTCGCGGTTGCACCCGCCTACTACCAGACGAATTGGTTCCGCGCGCTATGCGTGCTCACGTTTATGGCGATGCTCTGGACAATTTATAAGGTCCGCGTCCGTGCTTTAGAGCGGCGACAGGCAGTGCTGGAGCAGCACCAGACCGAGATTCGCGCACTGAACGAACAGATGATCAAAGGGCAGGAGGCGGAGCGGATGCGCATCTCCGGAGATTTGCACGACGGCGTTCTCCAGCAGATCACTTCTCTTACGCTGAGGTTAGGCAAGGTGAGACGCCAAATACCACCGGATTCGGAAGCGACAGCAACGGTCAATAGTCTGCAGCAGCAACTCATTCAGATAGGAACAGACATCCGTCATATATCGCATGAACTCCATCCTGCATTGCTGCAAGAGTCGGGCCTGCCCGCGGCCCTCTCGTCGTATTGCGAGGAGTTCAGCAATGTTCGGGGCCTCCCTGTGTCGTGTGAAACGGACGAGAGTGTGCGGGAGTTGTCACCTGGGGCGGCGCTGTGTCTCTACCGCATCGCGCAGGAAGCACTCGGGAATGCCGCCAAGCATGCGGCGGCAAAGAAAATTGAGGTTCGGCTGACGCGAGCGGACGGGCGCGTTCGCCTTGCTGTGTCCGATGATGGGGCGGGATGCGACCCCAACCAGACCGGGAAATCGGGAGGGCTGGGGGTGATCAACATGCGAGAACGCGTGCTTCAACTGCGCGGGACGTTCGAGTTCGATAGTACCCCAGGGCGCGGAACCACGGTGAGAGCGGAAGTTCCTTTTCGGCCCGCGTCGTAGGTTTCCGCGCGCCGGCTGTTGCAACGTTGCAACTGAGGGTTAGTGAGATGAACAAATGTTTGACTTTGGTGCATCTCACAAGCACTTTCAGAATTTGATCACGCGTTCCTGGAGGCTCTAAAGCAGGGAAATCTTTAGTCTCGTGCGCAATGGTCACTGCGTTGCTTGGCTGGTGGCAGCCGATTGATTCAGCTCCTGCTGCAACTGAAGCAATTGGCGCAGCTGGTCAGCATTTGACGAGTTGGAGGTCGGACTGTTTCGTGGACTCGTTTGCGCTAAAGGTTGATTGGACTTGGGTGTTTGTTCAAGTACGACATAAATCGGCGCCCCGGCCGAAACCGTCACTACGATCTGCTGGTTCACTGCCAATCGAGAAACCTCTTCGTCCCCGGTTTCGCCGATATTATTGCTGACGCGCTCTCGCATTAAATCGGACTCGCTCACGGGTTGGCTCAAACTGCCTTGTCCCACGAACATTGCGCTGGCTTGGCCGATACCTGACAGCGATCTGACGAGGACATTCTTTCCCGTGTTCTTGCCCGAAACTTTTCCTTTTAGCGGCCGCAAGTCCAAATCCGTCGCAGCAGCTTCGATCGGAACGGAGGCGCCATCCGGCATTAACAGAGAATCAAACTGGAGGTCCACATACCCTGAACGGTTGGCATCTCTGATATGGCCGACCGCTTTGGCTCCCGCAGGAACAATAATTTCTCCATCGCGCTCGTAGTTATGCTCGATCACCGCCAGAACTGGCGCACGTACGGCCGTGCTTGCGGCCGATTCCAACCGGGCCCGCAAGCGTGTACCCGTCGCCAACCCCAATCCCAGTTGGGGCGCTGCCTCATTGAGGTTCTGAAAACCCGCAGGACTGGCCGAGGCCTTTCGC
>DATJWZ010000550.1:0-2530 GCA_035500795.1 Candidatus Eiseniibacteriota bacterium
ACGATCCAGCGCGAGAAGGAAAAGCAACTTCGCCAGGCCCTCTGGGACATGCGCGACGCCATCGACCGCTACAAAGACGCCGCCGATCGCCAGGTGTTCCAAACCAAGGTCGACAGCCAAGGGTACCCTCCCGATCTGGAAACTCTTGTGAAAGGTGTCGAGGGCCAAGGCGGCAAGAAATACCGTTTTCTGCGTTCTATCCCTACAGACCCCATGACGAACAGCAAGGAGTGGGGCTTGCGTTCCATGCAGGATGACGCCGACTCCGATTCCTGGGGCGGACAAAACGTCTTCGACGTCTACACCAAATCGCAAGGCGTAGGCCTCGATGGCTCGAAGTACAAAGACTGGTAGGCGGTCGCAATTTTGGACCTGTCGGACCACCGTGGAAGAGCGGCCCTTTAGGGCCGCGCTAGGAGCAAAGAAAAATCGGGGCTTTAGCCCCCGTGGAGATCTGAACTAGGAAAATGGGGCGGCAATTTTACAATCTGCTGAACGCGCATCATTCGCGACAGGCAATATCTTCTCCCTCGCGACGCCGCTTCGCGCGCGGATTCACCCTGCTCGAACTCATGATCGTCATCAGCATCATCATGATCCTGATGGCCGTCGCCGTCCCCGTCTACAACCAATCCATCGTGCAGGCCCGCGAATCCGTCCTCCGCTCCAATCTCGCGACCCTGCGCTCCGTGATCTCGCAATACACCCTCGACAAACAGAAAGCCCCGCAGTCCCTCGACGACCTCGTCACTGCCGGATACCTCCGCCAAATCCCCATCGACCCCGAGACGCGCCAGCCCAACTGGGAGGTTGTTCAGGAAGACGTCCTCATGGCCGTCGACCAGCAGGAACCGGGTATCACCGACGTCCACTCCGCCTCCAACGCCACCGCCAGCGACGGCACGGCCTACAGCACCTGGTGAGAAGAACCGTCTTTCGGCCTCATTCCGGGCCCTGCCATCCTGGCGTTACTGCCCTCCGACCCGCTGATAGTTGGAATTTGTCGTCGTGACCTGAAGCTTTTTGGCCGTGGCATCCAGGACGGTTTGCTGTACGTAATTTGTGCCGTCGGGCAAGCTGTCCATCTTAACGGCCAACGTCACTACATCCTTCGGATCATCCAGATAAGTGTTCACGTTCAGGGAGCTGACTTTCTTGGTCGCTGTGTCGAATGAGAGCGTCATCTGATCGCCCGATTGGGCATAGTTTTTGAATACAAGCGCCGCGGTCTCTGCCGACGGATTCGGATTCAACGAAGCGTTCCCGGACTTGAACGCTTGCTCGATCTTCTGTGGATCCGGTGGAGTGTACTTGGCCAGTAAAGCCTTCACATCTCCCATGTAGTCCTGCATTTCTTCTTTCTTTTTCGCAATGACCTTCTGCTTCATTCTCCCGCCGCTCGGCGCCGGCGCCGGAGCGGACTCTCCCATTGGCGTCTTCTGCACTTTTCCGTCGGGGCCATATTGGCACATGGACTGCTTGGGAGGCTTGGCGTCCCCTTTCAGCGTGAGCTGCGTGGTTTCGGTCCACTGGTATTGGTGCAGTTTCTGTTGATTTTCCGCGACCGACTGCTTGATGGCGGCTACCTTCTGCTGCAGGTCTCCCCCTGATCCTCCACCCGTTTGGGCAGTCGCAGGGACGACGACACCAACAATCAGGGCCATCTGGACAAGCAATCGGATCACGTTGGGGCGCAGGTGCATCATGGCTTTCTCCTTGGAAAAGGTCATCTGCTGGGAAGGAAACTCCCTGCTGAATAACAGCTGAGTTTCGAGAGGTCTACTGTCACTTCAGACAGGCAAGAACTTCACGCGAAGTTATCGTATCGCCGTGACGAACCTTCGAGAAGAATCTCCGGCGAATGCGGCCCACTGGTGAGAGTTAGGATTTTTCCCGCACCGATGCAGGTCCTCAGGGGCTTCCTCCTCCCCGCCTTCTGGCCGCGTTGTTTCTGCAAGACCGTAATCCAGAAGCCGCAGAAAAGCTGGTGCCACAGTTGGAATCGGAGACCTTGGTGGTGCCGTCGTTCCGGCAGACGCTAGGCACTGTCGTGTGTAAGGGCGATTTCAACAAGCTGCCAAGTGACTTGATCAGCGCTCTCGATGAGTGAAATTGCGATATTACGACAGTCATGGCGACCCGCCGAGTGGAACGCGCCACGGTGGAATCGTACAATCATAGCCGTTGTTTGACTGTCAGAGGTCCTAGCTGTGAGATTTGTTCGACGAACATTCGGGAAGAGTTACGACGAATGGTTTGCAGCGAGCACTCCTGCGACCCGAGTTCAGTTCTTGGGCCTTCTTCTGCTCGGAACAACCATAGTCGCAAGCGGACTCACTGTGCTGGTACTTATCTGGTCGAAAGCTTTTTCGGACCCATTGTTGGACGGCTTCCTGATCGCTGTTTTTTTCGTCTGCTCGATTCCAGCCCTAGCCGTCGTTTACTTTGGAGTTCTTCATATCAAACGCGCACTGGCACGTCGGAATTAGGATTTTACCGACACTTCTCTGAAAAGGATTATGAGTGAAAT
>DATJWZ010000551.1:0-8144 GCA_035500795.1 Candidatus Eiseniibacteriota bacterium
CAGTTCTCCAACAACGGCTGGCTGCAAGAGCTTCCCAAGCCGATGTCGAAGCTCACGTGGGATAACGCCGTGCAAGTCGGCCCCAAGATGGCCGAGCGCCTCAAACTCGCCGCCAAAGATGTCGTCGAACTCGAACTGAACGGCAAGAAGCTCAAAGGCGCGATCTGGATTCAAGCTGGACATCCCGACAACTCCATCACGATCACTCTCGGCTATGGCCGCAAGCGTGCCGGACGCGTCGGCACCGGACAAGGCTTCAACGCGTACGAGTTCCGCACAAGTTCGAATCCCTGGATTGCGAACGGCGTTCAGATTCGCAAGACCGGCGACACCTACGAGCTCGCCTCTACGCAGGGCATGCAGTCGATGGATACCCCCGACGGCGGACACCGCCCGCTCGTGCGCGAGACAAGCCTCGACGAATACAAAAAGCATCCCAACTTCGCGAACGAAGAGGAAGAGAATCCTGCAAAAGACGACACGCTCTACCCAAACTACGAGTACGAAAAAGAAGCGTACGCCTGGGGCATGGCGATAGATCTCAACAAGTGCGTCGGCTGCAACAGCTGCGTGGTCGCCTGCCAGTCGGAAAACAACATTGCGGTTGTCGGAAAGGAGCAGACTCTGCTGGGCCGTCACATGCACTGGATTCGTATCGACGCTTATTACGAAGGCGACCGCGACAATCCGAGAGCTTTCTTCCAGCCGGTTCCATGTATGCAGTGCGAAAACGCCCCCTGCGAAGTTGTTTGCCCCGTCGGCGCCACCAGTCACACGACTGAGGGCCTCAATGACATGATTTACAACCGCTGCGTGGGCACGCGCTATTGCTCCAATAACTGCCCGTACAAAGTACGACGGTTCAACTTCCTCTTGTTCTCAGACTGGGACACGCAGCAATACAAGATGATGCGCAACCCTGACGTCAGCGTTCGCAGTCGCGGCGTCATGGAAAAGTGCAGCTATTGCGTGCAGCGCATCAACGAACGTCGCATCGACAGCGAAGTTGCAACAGTTCGCGACGGTAAGGAAACCCGCATCGGAGACGATTTGCAGACTGCGTGCCAGCAGTCGTGTCCGGCAGACGCCATTATCTTCGGCAATATCAACGATCCGAATAGCACTGTTTCCAAATGGAAGGCGCAGGCTCGCAACTACAGCCTGCTCGGCGAACTGAACACGCGCCCGCGCACAACGTATTTGGCGGAAGTAAGAAACCCGAACCCGGAACTGGAAAGCTAGCGTGGAAGAGTGGCCCTTTAGGGCCGCGTTAAGAGGCGGATTGAGATTAGGGGGCTTTAGCCCCTGAGACAGAGCATGCCAGAGCAATACAAAACATCAACCGAGATCGAACGCGCTCCCGTCATCGAGCCGGGCCATACTTTCGGCACGGTCACCGAGAAAATCAGTGCCATCGTGCTGACGCGTCCGGCCTCGAACGGATGGTTCATCGGCTTCGGCCTGATGTTCATGGCGACGATGATGCTGCTGTTCGCCATCGGATACCTCTTCCTGAAAGGCGTCGGCATCTGGGGCGTTACCATCCCCATCGGATGGGGCTTCGCCATCGTCAACTTCGTGTGGTGGATCGGGATCGGCCACGCTGGCACGCTGATCTCCGCCATTCTCTTATTGCTGCGGCAGTCGTGGCGCAACTCCATCAACCGCTTCGCTGAAGCGATGACCCTCTTCGCGGTCGCCTGCGCTGGACTTTTCCCGCTGCTTCACGTCGGCCGTCCCTGGCTGGCTTACTGGCTTTTCCCCTATCCCAACACCATGCGGGTGTGGCCGCAATTCCGTAGCCCGCTGATGTGGGACGTCTTTGCGGTCTCGACCTACGCCACCATTTCCGCTCTCTTCTGGTTCGTTGGCCTGATTCCTGACTTCGCCACGCTGCGCGACCGTGCTGAAAAGCCCTGGATCAAAGTCATCTACGGCATGCTTTCCTTCGGATGGCGCGGATCAGCACGTCACTGGCATCGTTACGAGACCATGTACCTGCTTCTTGCCGGACTTGCCACGCCGCTCGTGCTCTCGGTGCACACGGTCGTCAGCTTCGATTTCGCTATCGGCATCGTCCCGGGCTGGCACACCACGATCTTTCCGCCATACTTCGTTGCCGGCGCCATCTACTCCGGCTTCGCGATGGTGTTGATGCTTGCTATTCCAATCCGCAAGATCTACGGTCTGGAAGATTTCATCACGGAGCGTCACTTGCAGAATTCCGCGAAGGTCATGCTCGCGACCGGGCTCATCGTCGCTTACGGATACGGCGTCGAGGCCTTTATGGGATGGTACAGTGGCGACCGGTACGACGCCTTTACCCTCTGGAATCGTCTGCACGGTCCCTACGCCTTTTGGTACTTGTCGCTGCTCACGTGCAACATCTTTATTCCGCAGGTGCTCTGGATTCGTAAATTGCGTACGAGCCCCGTTGCTTTGTTTTTCATTTCTTTCGTGATTCTCGTCGGTATGTGGCTCGAGCGCTTCATCATCGTCGTCGTCAGTTTGCACCGCGACTTCCTGAATTCTTCGTGGGGCATGTACTACCCCACGCGTTGGGACTACATGACCTTCTTCGGGACGATTGGAATGTTCCTGATGCTGATGTTCCTCTTCCTGCGCGTGCTGCCATCGATCTCGATCTTTGAAATGCGCACCCTCCTGCCCGAAGCGGAGGTAAAAGAGTAATGGCCAAGCGCGATCCCATTTACGGACTCATGGCCGAATTCGATTCCGCACAGGCATTAGTTGATGCCGCGAAAAAAACGTATGGCGCCGGATACAAGAAGATCGACGCCTACAGCCCCTTCCCGATCGAAGGTCTGGCTGAGGAAATCGGATTCCATCACGACGAAGTTCCGCTGGTCGTGCTCATCGGCGGCATCATCGGCGGATGTACCGGGTATCTTATGCAGTACTGGATGAATGCTGTCGACTATCCCTTGAATATCGGCGGCAAACCTCCGCATTCCTGGCCTGCATTCATCGTGATCACATTCGAAATGACGATTCTGTTTGCTGGAATTTCTGCCGTGCTTGGCATGTTGGCTCTCAATGGCCTGCCCATGCCGTACCACCCGGTCTTCAACGTTCCTCGATTTGCGTTCGCTTCCAAAGACCGCTTCTTCTTGATCGTGTTCTCATCCGACAAGAAGTACAAAGCAGCTGAAGTCCGCAGCTTCCTCGAAGCCCTGAACCCACGCTCAGTCTCGGAGGTGCCAAGCTAAAATGCTGCGCTTCCGAAGAATCCCGGATTCCCTCTGTGGACCTCGGTGTCCCCTGTGGTTAAAGGTCTTTGCAGCCATCATGACGATTGCTGCCACAAGCGCCTGCCGCATCGACATGCACGTGCAGCCGCGCCAGAATCCGCTCTCCTACAGCGACTTCTATGCCGACCACCGATCGGCCCGTCCACCCGTCGAAGGTACGGTCGCTCGGGGCCAACTTTACTCCGACGCTTATTTCTACACAGGCAAGATCGGCACCAATCCCGGCGACTACATGCCCTTCCCGGTGACCAAGGAAGTTCTCGCACGCGGACGCGAGCGCTATGACATTTACTGCGCTCCGTGTCATTCCCGCGTGGGCGACGGCCAGGGATTCATTCCGTCTCGCGGATTCGCGCGCATGCCTCCCTCGTATCACATCCCGCGCCTGCAGAAGGCGCCTCTGGGATACTTCTTCGATGTGATGACCAACGGATTCGGCATCATGCCCGACTATGCCTCACAGATTTCGCCCGAGGATCGCTGGAAAATCGTGGCCTACATCAAGGCGCTGCAATTAAGCCAGGATGCCACGCAGGCGGATGTCCCCGCAGGCCAGAAGATTCCCTCCGAGCCGCCGAAATTCGCCGAGCCCGGATCAGGAGCCACTTTGCCTCAAGTCGTAAATGAACCACGAACCGGAATCGAGTCTGGGCGAGAACACGATAGAAGGCGAGACAACCAATGACCGCGGCCCCCGGTAAACAACTCGACCTCACGGCCCCGGCAGTCGTAAAGACGATCGGCCAGCGCTCGCTGATCATCGGCGTGATCTTCGGCATTGGCGCGATCGCGCTCGCACTTACGCGCCCCGACGAGTTCTACCGCGGATATCTGCTCGGCTACATGGACTGGCTCGGCGTCGCACTTGGCTCCATGGCCATCGTCATGATCCGCCATCTCACCGGCGGGGGATGGGGCACCGTTATCCGCCGCGTTCTCGGCGCCGCCATGCGCACTCTGCCGGTACTCGCAGTTCTGTTCATCCCGATCATCATCGGGGTTCTGCAGCACCGCAATTATCCCTGGCTCATGCCGCTCGATGCGATTCAAGATCCGCACATCAAAGAACATCTCGAGAAGCATGACTTCATCAAGGGCGCTTACCTGAATGCCGCCGGATTCATCATCCGCGCCATCATCTATCTCGCGATCTGGAACGTGCTCTCATTCTTGCTCTCGATGTGGTCGAAGCAGACGGATAAGCCGAACGCTCCCGACAACACGCAGAAATTCAAGGCCGTTGCCGGACCGGGCCTCATCCTCTACGCTTTCACGATTACCTTCGCTGTGATTGATTGGGTGATGTCCCTCGATCCGAGCTGGATCTCCACAATCTTCGGTCTTATCATCCTCGCGGGTGAATTGCTTTCCGCCATCTGTTTCGCGATCGTAGTTGAGCGCATCCTCGTGAAGTACAAGCCGATGTCGGAGATGCTCAAGCCCGAATTCGTCCACGACCACGGCAAGTGGACCCTTACCTTCATCATGCTTTGGGCCTACTTCAGCTTCTCGCAGTGGCTGATCATCTGGGCGGGCAACCTTCCGAATGAGATCACGTTTTATCTGAAACGACTCAACCACGGATGGGGGTACGTTGGCGCTTTCCTGGCTTTTTTCCATTTCTGCATCCCCTTCGTCATTTTGCTATCGCGGCCTTTTAAGCGGGACATCCGCAAGCTCGTCTGGATCGCGGTTTGGCTCCTGTTCATGCGCTTTGTCGATCTGTTCTGGATTATCGAGCCGAACTTCTCACAAAGCTTCACCGTCACGATTGCAGATATCGTCGTGCCCATCGCGATCGGTGCAATCTGGATGTTCTTCTTCTGCCGTAATCTCGCCGCTCTGCCTTTATTGCCGGTCTACGATGTATCGGCGCGAGATGTTTTTGACACTCACACGCCAGGAATCCCGGAGAACGCATGAGCAACGAAACTCATCCCGTGAAACACAACGGCCACGCCGATTATGAGCGGAAAGATATCGGTGTCGGCGGCGTGTTTGCGTTCCTCATCGGACTCGCGGCCGTCTTGGTGATCTGTTTCTTTCTCGTCCGGGGTTTGTACAGCGTTCTCGAGTCGCACTTTGCGGAGAAACAACCTGCGGTCAGCCCGCTGGCGGCCAATGTACCCAAAGACACTCGGAAACTGCCGCCGGAATACAAGAACGATGCGGAAAGTACTGACTACGAGAAATATCTGCGGCAGAACTTCCCCGCTCCACAACTCGAAACCAACGAGCGCACGGAATTGAACAAAGTTCGACTGCGTGAGGAAGACGTACTCAGCACCTACGATTACGTCGACAAGAATGCCGGCACCGTCCGCATTCCCATCGACCGCGCCATGGATCTCCTCGTTCAACGGGGCCTTCCCGTGCGCCCTCAATCCGGCGAAGCTCCGACGCAAGCCGCCAAGTCCCAGCCGGCAAAGATGAAGGGAACAAAGCAGTGAAGCAAGTGGAGGAAGTAAATAAGCCGTTTGTCGTTCCGACGAAGCGCTCAGCGCAGAGGAGGAATCTGGTGTCCCGCGTGCAGCGCCTAATGCTCATTAGCGCATTCAGCGCGACTGCCTTCGCTCAATCCATGACGACGGGCATCATGTCGCCCCCAGCCAACGTGCGCCCGCCCTACCTGACCAACGTCGGGATCGAGCAGCATCTCGACGGCCAAGTTCCCGCGGACCTCGCTTTCGTCGACGACACTGGCCGCCCTGTCAAACTTGGCGACTACTTCGGCAAGAAGCCGCTGATTCTCAACCTCGTCTATTACACCTGTCCGATGCTCTGCGGTGAAGCCCTTGCCGGGCTCAGCGCCTCGATGAAGATGATCAAATTCGATGTCGGCAACGAGTTCGATGTCGTCACCGTCAGCTTCAACCCAAAGGAAACACCGCAACTCGCCGCACAGAAAAAAGCCGAGTATTTGAAGCGCTACGGACGCCCGAACGCTGCCGCCGGATGGCACTTCCTCACCGGACCACCCGAGTCGATCAATGCACTGACGAAAGCGGTCGGATTTCAGTATCAATACGACGAGAAAAAAGATCAGTATGCGCACGCTACAGCCATCATGGTGCTAACGCCCCAAGGCCGCATCTCGCGCTACTTCTACGGCGTAGATTTTCCGCCGAAAGATCTGCGGATGGGATTGGTCGAAGCCTCATCTGGCAAGATCGGCAACGCTATCGACCAGGTTCTCTTGTACTGCTATCACTACGATCCAGTCGCCGGAAAATACGGCGCGGTCGTGAGCAACATGTTGAAGATCGGCGGCGGACTGACAATTCTGCTCATCGGCGGCCTGATCCTCATTCTCATCCGTCTGGACCGCGCCGCGCCGCACCAGGGTTGGGACAAATCGGAGTTGGCTCACTCAGGACTGAAACACTAGCGATATGTTCGATAACTTTCCATTGTGGCCGCAAAGGGCCTCCAGCATCGCGGGCAACGTCGATGCCCTCTTCATCTTCCTGATCATCGTGTCCGGGATGATGACGCTGCTGATTTTCTGCGCTGTGCTCTATTTCGCCGCGCGCTACCGCCATCGCAGAGGTGTTCTGGCCGAGCAGGTCGAAGGTTCTACTCCGCTTGAACTTGTCTGGACCATTATTCCTCTCGGCGTCTTCATGGTTATCTTTGGCTGGGGCGCGTTCGTCTACTTTCAAAGCCGGACGCCTCCTCGCGACGCCACCGAAGTTTACGTCGTCGCCAAGCAATGGATGTGGAAGCTTGAACACGCTGAGGGGCAGCGCGAAATCAACGAGCTTCACGTCCCCGTCGGACGAGACGTCAAACTGATCATGACCTCGCAGGACGTGATTCATAGCTTCTTCGTGCCGGAATTTCGCATGAAGCAAGATGTGCTTCCGGGGCGTTACACCGTCGCATGGTTCCGCGCGACCAAGCCCGGCCGCTATCACTTGTTCTGCACCCAATACTGTGGAACACAGCATTCGGGGATGATCGGCGTCGTCGTCGTTATGGAGCCCGCTCAATACGAGGCATGGATGAGCGGCACCAACAACGGTCCCCTCTCAGCTGCCGGCGAAAAGATTTTCGCGGAACTCGGCTGCGCTACCTGCCACCGGTCTGATACGCAGGGTCGCGGTCCGAATCTGATAGGCGTCTTCGGCAAACCCGTGCAACTCGAAGACGGCCGCATCATCACTGCGGATGAAAATTATCTCCGCGAATCAATCCTCGATCCCGGCGCAAAGGTGGTCAAAGGATTCAAACCGGTCATGCCCACCTTCCAGGGCTTGATCAGTGAAGAACAACTGAATGCGCTGGTCGCCTATGTGAAAGCTCTCGGTGGACCCAGCCAGCCCGGAACCAGGACGGCGATGTCCGAGGGCGCTGCGGGCAAGGGAAATCAGGTGCAATAGTTATGGCAACGGCAACAGTACCAGCGGTCGAGCGCGAAAACTATCTTAATAAGCACTACGGCGTCGGTTCGTGGCTGCTCACTACCGACCACAAACGCATCGCGCTTCTCTATTTGATGTCGATTACGTTCTTCTTCTTCATCGGCGGCTTCTTCGCTCTGCTGATCCGGCTCGAACTGCTCACGCCCGCAGGCGACCTGCTGCAAGCCGACACTTACAACAAGATGTTCACTCAGCACGGTCAGGTAATGGTCTTCTTCTTCCTGATCCCATCGATTCCGGCGGTGCTCGGTAACTTCCTCGTGCCGATGATGATCGGCGCCAAAGACTTGGCCTTCCCGCGCATTAACCTTTTGAGCTGGTATTTGTACATCATCGCCGGTCTCATGATGCTTCATTGCATGCTGACGGGCGGCGTCGATACTGGCTGGACCTTTTACACACCTTTCAGTACTGCATTCAGTAACACAAAAGTAATTGAAGCCGGGCT
>DATJWZ010000552.1:0-4542 GCA_035500795.1 Candidatus Eiseniibacteriota bacterium
GTACCTTTTATCCGTTGAGCGATGGCCCTTCCATACAGAACCACCGGATCACTAGGTCCGACTTTCGTCTCTGCTCGACTTGTCTGTCTCGCAGTCAGGCGGGCTTATGCCCTTGCACTCGACGGCGGGTTTCCAATCCGCCTGAGCCCACCATGGAGCGCCTCCGTTACATTTTAGGAGGCGACCGCCCCAGTCAAACTACCCGCCTAGCCGTGTTCCAGATCCGGATGACGGACCTTGGTTAGACCCACAGAATCATCAGGGTGGTATCTCACCGTTGGCTCCCCTGAATCCGAAAACCCAGGTTCAAAGCCTCCCACCTATTCTGCGCAGACAATCCCATAAGTCAGGGCTAGGGTATAGTAAAGGTGCACGGGGTCTTTCCGTCTAGGTGCGGGAAACCGGCATCTTCACCGGTACTACAAGTTCGCTGAGTCACTCGCCACGACAGTCGCTCCATCGTTACGCCATTCGTGCAGGTCGGAACTTACCCGACAAGGAATTTCGCTACCTTAGGACCGTTCAATCGTGTTGCTGCCGCCTTTCGGCGGTGGCGCGAACATTTCTGCCGCGCTCTCGATGTCGCCACCGAGTTCGGACCATATCATCCCGGAGCGCTTCCGGGTCTGGCGTATGGTCTCTGAGGATTTTCAAGCCGTTCCAGAACCTCATGGTCAGAATACTTTCGCTTTCCGCCGTCGTTCATCTCCCGCCGGATGGCCAGGATTTGCTCCACGCCCTCCCGTGTGAGATGTTGACCCTCTCGCATCAATTCTGCGAGCTGTTTGAACTTGGCGAAATCGCGTTTCTTCTTTGCCGAGAGGAACTGAAAGTGTTCGAAGAAAGGAATCACGTTCTGAAGAATGGGAAGGAGGTGGTTCACTTCGTAGTACCACACCCCGTCTTGCCGCTGCCGCATCGTTCCGCAGCCCAAGTGACGCTTAAACTGCGCCAGAATCACCTGGTCTCGTTGGGAGATGTTGAAGCAGAGCGAGATCTTCCAGGGAAGCCTGTAATCGTCTCGTGGCCGAAACGACACGTTGAAACTTCCCTCACCGTCGGCAAAGCCGGCTAAATACCAGCCCACCTCTGGCGGAACGTCCTTAACCTTGAGCACAGCTTGAGTCTTTCCTGCTGATTACCCGCACTCCTTGCCTTGTTACTGCTGCCTTCTTCGGCTTCATCAGCCTAGCAGCGAGTAGCAGGAGATCCATCGGGCTTCCCAGCAAATAGCCAGATTTGTTCTCGGAACTACAGCGGTCTGTCTATAGTTACGGCCGCCGTTCACCGGGGCTTCAGTTCGAAGCTTCCGAGGATTGCTCCCCATGACCTCTCCCTTTAACCTTCCGGCACCGGGCAGGCGTCAGCCCCTATACGTCGTTTTCGACTTAGCAGAGACCTGTGTTTTTGTTAAACAGTCGCGGAGCGCGATTCACTGCGACCTCCTCGGGCTACTAACCCTAGCGAGGTACTCCTTCTCCCGAAGTTACGGAGTTAATTTGCCTAGTTCCTTAGCAAGTGTTCTCTCAAGCGCCTTTGGATATTCACCTCGTCTACCTGTGTCGGTTTGGGGTACGGTTGCCCCGGAAGCTGCTTAGCGGTTTTTCTTGGCAGCATGAAATCGCGGACTTTACGAGGCGACGCCTCTTGGCCTGCACCTCAGAGTGGCTTTAAACCGACCCGGTGGATTTGCCTGCCGGATCCTCCTCGGTGCGTGCAGGGTCCATGTCCAATAGGACCGCCTCCGCTATCCTCCTGCGTCCCCGCATCGTCATAACGCTTCCGGTTCAGTGCCGGAATATTAACCGGCCGTCCATCAGCTACGCCTTTCGGCCTGGCCTTAGGGACCGACTGACCCTGAGCGGATTAACCTTTCTCAGGAAACCTTAGACTTTCGGCGCGGAGGGTTCTCACCTCCGTTATCGCTACTTATGCCGGCAGAGTCACTTGAGTACCGTTGACGAGCCCTCGCGGTCTCGCTTCGGACTGTACTCAACGCTCCCCTACCAATCCATCTGCGATCTCAAATCTCAACCCAATTTGAGATCTGAGATCGCAGATGGAGTTCGCAGCTTCGGTAAATGGCTTGAGCCCCGTTAAATTATCGGCGCAGAGTTACTCGACCAGTGAGCTGTTACGCTTTCTTTAAAGGATGGCTGCTTCTAAGCCAACCTCCTGGCTGTCTGAGCGACTCCACTTCCTTTCCCACTTAGCCATTGCTTCGGGACCTTAGCTGGCGATCTGGGCTCTTTCCCTCTCGACGACGAAGCTTAGCCCCCGCCGTCTGACTCCCGGACTGTGCGCCACGGCATTCGTAGTTTAGTTGGATTCGGTATCCGTTAACGGACCCTAGTCCATCTAGTTCTCTACCACCGTGGGCAATCATCCGAGGCTAGCCCTAAAGCTATTTCGGGGAGAACGAGCTATCACGGAATTTGATTGGCCTTTCACTCCTACCCTCAGTTCATCTGAGCTGTTTTCAACCAACACCAGTTCGGGCCTCCGGCCGCTGTTACGCGGCTTTCACCCTGACCAAGGGTAGATCATCCCGCTTCGCGTCTATTGCCCGCCACTCGTCGCCCTATTCAGACTCGCTTTCGCTACGGCTCGCTCCCCGGCTCCTCGCCGGATCACCGCTTAACCTTGCGACGGACAATAACTAGCCGGCTCATTATGCAATAGGCACGCCGTCAGGCTGTCCGCCCCTCTCAGGCCCGAAATTCGACGATCGAAATTCGAAACTCGGCAGGGATCTTTTGCTGCGAATTTCGACTTCGGCTTTCGATTTTTCGAACCTCAGAGGGACGGGCGTAGCCCTTCGACTGCTTGTAGGCATACGGTTTCAGGTACTTTTAACTCCCCTCGCAGGGGTTCTTTTCACCTTTCCCTCACGGTACTGGTTCACTATCGGTCGCTGGCACGTGTTTAGCCTTACGGGATGGTCCCCGTAGCTTCCCGCGGGGTTCCTCGTGCCCCGCGGTACTCAGGAACGCGCGTTCGAGTCTGGTCTGCTTTCGACTACGTGGCTATCACACTCTATGGCCGACTTTTCCAAGTCGTTCGACTAGCCGCCAGATTGGTAACTCGATGGTTCTAAACCGACGCACGCCCTACAACCCCGGGCGCTGCACACCGCGTCGAACTCCGAAAATCGAAACTCGAAAATCGAAACTCGCAGAACCAAACTCTGTCGAGCCTCGAATTTCGAACTTCGAATTTCGAGTTTCGGGCGCGCTGTGCAGCGCCCGGTTTGGGCTGTTCCGCGTTCGCTCGCCGCTACTAACGGAATCACTTTTGTTTTCTTTTCCTCCAGGTACTGAGATGGTTCACTTCCCTGGGTTTGCTCGCACCCGCCTATGGATTCAGCGGGCCGTTTCCGATGTTGACATCGGAAGGGTTTCCCCATTCGGAGATCCTCGGATCGATAGGTGTTTCCCCTTCCCCGAGGCTTATCGCAGGTAACCACGTCCTTCATCGCCGTCCAGCGCCAAGGCATCCACCGTACGCCCTTAGTAGCTTGACCATAAAATCTGCTCAACACACAGAAGCAGGGTCGGGGACTAGGTGTCAGGGCTAGACGACCCACCTGACATTCGCCTCCTTACCATATGCTCCCTGTTGCCCATCCCCAGAACCGGCGGCCGGAACAACCGACAACCAGCAACTGACGACCGGCAACGGCTTCACAGATTCGCTTACTTCTGCCAGGATCCCTCCCGGCAGACTGAGCACTTGTAGACGCCGCACTATTCAGTTTTCAAAGATCGTCAAGTGACGAAAACGACGTCCGCAGACCCGCTTTCGCCCTCCTAGCAATCCAAGAGTCTCAACTTTGCTTAAACCCTCGGGATGCTCAGTTCGGAGCTTGATATCTGGAAAAGCACCGAACTCAACATCTCGCCGATTCTAACTACCTTCCGCAATTCGTTGCAGCCGATTCGCGCAACAGGCACCCGCACGCGCTGCCCTCCGCGTCATCAGGCGACACTCCAGATGACGCTCTACGCGTGCTATCGGAGAATTAGGTGGCCTTGTAAGGGGTGAAGCGAGGCGGGAGAAAATCGGGGAAATTACCTGCCCGTGATCAGCCCCTAGTCACTTGTCTTTCGCGTATCTGCCTCCTGTCCTCTGCCATCATGTAGACTACATCCCGTGGATTCCGCGAGTCAAGCAGTTTTTTAAGGTGGCGTCACATTTTTGTTTCAAAACTGTGACCGCGCTAGATCTAGAACGACAGCCTTCGAGACTTCGTAGGGTCGCTTGCCGCTGCTCAAGACTGTTGGAAGCCGATTTTAGCATTTCCTCGCCGCGCATGCCCAATTATTTTCCAACTTAATGACTGTTCTTGACTTATCTTAACGACCACCTTCTCAGGTCCCGTACTCGGCCTGGGTTCGTTTTAGGTTCGGTCGCGGTAGGGACGCTGGTTACCCAACGCCCCCCGCACGGATCCGTACTTGAAGAATTACCTCATACGGCTCTTACCTCGGATGCGTAACGGCGAAACGCACGCTGGGGTAAGGATGGACGATGCGCGGGCGA
>DATJWZ010000553.1:0-15170 GCA_035500795.1 Candidatus Eiseniibacteriota bacterium
GAAACCCAAGCTCGCGAAGCCGGATACAACGTGAAGATCGGCAAATTCCCCTTCACCGCCAACAGTCGCGCCAGCATCGTCGGCCAGCATGAAGGCTTCATCAAGATCGTGAGCGACTCCGACTACGGCGAGATTCTCGGCGTCCACATCATCGGCCCCCAGGCTACAGAATTAATCGCCGAAGCAGTCGCGGCCATGGAAGCTGAAATGACAGTGGAAGACTTGACGTGGACAATTCACGCACATCCCACGCTAGCCGAAGCCATGCTCGACGCATCCAACAGCGTGTACGGGATGGCAATCAACGCCTGAGGAGGATTGAGGAATTGAAAAATTGAGTAATTGAGAAATTCGGATAGCTGTGGTTTTTCAATTACAAAATTACCCAATTACTCAATTTGTTTTGATTTCAATCGTCCAACTCGGCACCGTCGACTACGCCACAGGCCTTCGCCTGCAGCAACAGTTAGTCGCTCTTCGTAAAGAAGACAAGATCGGCGATGTCCTGCTGCTACTCGAACACAAGCCCGTCATCACTCTGGGCCGCAACGCGAAAGCGCAGAACGTAATCGCGACCGAAGGACTCCTCGCCGAGCGCGGCGTGGAGCTCTTCGAATGCGATCGTGGCGGCGACGTTACCTTCCACGGCCCTGGCCAGATCGTAGGCTATCCAGTATTCGACCTTCGCGGATACCCGTGTGGGGCGGACGCCTCGTCCGCCTCTGGCAGCAAACGCAAAACCTTGGGCGTAATCGAATTCGTCCGCCGCCTGGAAGACATCCTGATCCGCACCTGCACCGACTTTGCGATTGTGACCAAACGAGTGCCGGGACTAACGGGGGTCTGGACAGATCCACTGCCATTGTCATCCCGAGCGGAAGAGAACGATTCTAAGAATCGTTCTCTGCAGTCGAGGGACCTTGCGTTCGCCGAAGCCGCACCCGAAGCCAAGCTCGCCGCGATCGGCGTCCATATCTCGCGATCCGTCACATCCCATGGCTTCGCTCTCAACGTAAACACCGATCTCAGCTACTTCAACCTGATCATCCCCTGCGGCATCACAAGCAAGCCCGTAACCTCAATGCAAAAAGAACTCGGCCGTGAACTTGACCTCAACGCCGTAACCGAATCCATCTCCCGCAACGTCGGAACGATCTTCCAATCCCAAATCCTCTGGGTCGACACACTCGACGCCCTGCTCGGCCGCACAGTCGGCGTCCCAATGAGCCCTCCAGCAGAACTCCGCCAAATCCACAAAGAAGACGAGACAACCTGGGCATAGTGTTTGAACTCGCCCTTCACTTCCAAGCTCAGAGTCTCGTGGAAGAGTGGCCCTTCAGGGCCGCGACAGGACACATTCTTGAAGGGCTTTAGCCCTGGCGGTCGCGTTCGCTAGCCCTATCCCCCTCGCTCGCGATACCATCAATAAAAGCGCCTTCCGCGCGGCCTTACATGGGGAATAAAAAACCGAAGTCCAAAGCAGGTTCCAACGGTAGTCGTCCGCGCAACGGAGCGCGGTCGAACAGCGCAATCCTAAAGAAGGCCGCCAATGGCAATGGCCACGTGGGAACGGCTGCCCCCGGCCGTTCGGTCGCGCAAAGCGCGACAGGCTCTCCTGGCCCGAACCTGCGTACCTACGAGATCCCTGACTACCGCCTAGAGCACCCAACATTCACGGTCACGCAGCGAATGGAGAAAGACCGCCAAGGCCAAGAGCACGTTCACTACGAAGTTACCGGAGACCTCGACGCTCCAGTCCCACCGATACGCGACTCCAAATATCTGAACAAAGAGCAGGCCATCGAGATCTACCGCTACATGCTGCTCAACCGCAAAATGGAGATCGCCCTCGAAAATCTCTACAAGCAGGGCAAAGTTGTAGGCGGTGTCTACTTCGGACTCGGTCAGGAAGCCTGCTCCTGCGCTTCCTCATATGCGCTCGATAAAGACGACTGGTTCGCGCCCATGATTCGCAACCAGGGAGCGCTCCTCGTCCGTGGTTTCGATGCACGCGACACCATGATGCAGTACATGGCCAAAGCCGATTCGCCCACGAAAGGCCGAGACGGCACCAGCCACTTCGGCGACATCGAAAAGCGCAACATGGTTTCGCCCATCTCGATGCTTGGCGATCTCATCCCGGTGCTGTCCGGAGTAGCTCTAGGCGCGCGCCTGCAAGGACGCAACATCGCCGTCATGACCTGGATCGGCGATGGAGGCCAGTCTACCGGCGTCACCTATGAAGGCATAAACTTCGCCGCCGTGCAGAATCTTGGGCTTGTCCTAGTTGTTGAAAGTAATCTCTGGGCCTATTCGACGCCGAGCAACATGCAGTACCGCTGTCAGGACCTCGCGGAACGCGCGATCGGATACGGTATCCCCGGCGTGATCGTCGACGGCACCGACGCCGCTCAGGTCTACGACGCCGCGCATGAAGCTGTCGAACGCGCGCACAAAGGCGAAGGTCCAACGATAATCGAAGCAAAAATGATGCGTATGAAAGGCCATGCCATCCACGATGCCGCGAGTTACGTGCCGAAAGAAATGTTCGACTTCTGGAAAAAGCGCGACCCCATGGCAAGATTTGAGAACCACTTGGTGAAAGACAAAAAGTGGCTAAGTTCCGAAGAGAACGAAGCCCTGATCGCAGAAGTAGAAGAAGTAATCGAAGCGGAACGGGAAATCGCCGTGAACTCCCCGATGCCCGAGCCGCAGTCAGCCGAAGGCGGAGTCTTCTGCGAAAACGGCTGCCACGAAATCAAACCAAAATACGGCATGCCAAAAGTGAAAAAGGGAAGCGCAGCCTACAAAGAAACCGAAGCCGCTGTGCATCTGAAATAACAAGATCCGTGTAAATCCGCAAAATCCGGGACAAAGAAGTTCTTAACTCGCGACTCGGGACTCGCAACTCAGGACTAACATGCAGTTAACATATCTCGAAGCCATCCGCCAGGGAATCTGGGAAGAAATGGAAAAAGATCCGACCGTCTTCTGCCTCGGCGAAGACATCGGCATCTACGGCGGCGCGTTCAAAGTCACCGACGGATTCATCGACCGCTTCGGCCCTGAGCGTGTCATCGACACGCCCATCGCCGAGTCCGCCATCGTCGGCGCGGCATTCGGCGCGTCACTCACCGGCATGCGCCCTGTCGCCGAGTTCCAGTTCATGGATTTCATCGCCTGCGCGATGAACCAGATTTCGAACATGGTTGCCAAGACGCACTATCTCTGGGGAGCGCCCGCGCCGCTCGTCCTCCGCGGCCCGAGCGGCGGATACGTCCACGGTGGCCCGTTCCATTCCCAGAATCCTGAAATGTGGTTCGTCCACAATCCTGGCTTGAAAGTGATTTGCCCGGCCACACCGTACGACGCCAAAGGCCTGATCAAGTCCGCGATCCGCGACAACAACCCGTGCATCTTCTTTGAACACAAATATCTCTATCGCCGGATCAAAGAAGAAGTTCCGGCAGACGACTACGTTGTTCCAATCGGAAAGGCGCGCGTAGCAAGGGAAGGCAAGGATTTAACCATCATCACTTACGCGGCAATGGTTCATACCGCTATAGAAGCAGCCGACATACTCGCCAAAGAAGGAATCGATCTTGAAATCCTGGACTTGCGCTCGTTAGTCCCGATTGACCGTGAAGCCATCGCTCAAACGGTCAAGAAGACGAACAAGGTAATCATCCTCCACGAGCACTCCCGCACCGGAGGCATCGCCGGAGAAATCGCCGCCATCATCAACGAAGAAGCCTTCGACGATCTCGACGGCCCAATTGTCCGAATCGCTGGCTTGGATTCAGCGATTCCGTTCTCTCCACCCCAGGAGCATCATTACCTGCCGGAGCTGGAAGACGTGGTTCGCGAAGCGCGCCGCCTCAAAGCCTACTGAAAAATTCGGGATCAGACGACAATTCCGAGAGTGCGTGCGAGAACTGGCACACCTTTGAATGGGAACGCGAGATGCGCTCGCCACCCGGCGCTACTCGGCTACCAGTTCACCTTCATCGCGAACTGGAACTGACGCGGATCATAGGCTGCGGTGGCCTGTCCTGCGTTCGTAAAGAGTGGGCTGACCGCCGCAACGTTGTTCTTGTTGGCGATGTTGAACATGTCGACGATGAAATCCGCGCTGATTCGTTCGGTGAATGGAATGCGTTTTGAAAATCGCATATCGCCGAACGCTGTCCAGGGCGTGACTCCGGCATTACGTCCGAGGTTGCCATCAAGCTGGAGCAGAGTGGGCGCGGTCCCCAGCGGATTCATCGCGCTCGGCAGGAATCCCAGAATGCAGGGCTCCTGGAATTGTCCGGTTGGCGAATACTTCGATTTGTAAACCGTGCCGCACGCGGGATTGACAGTCGTGTTCGGGCGACTCGTTAGCGATGAAAGCTGCAAGTTATCGCCACTGCCCGTGATGATGTTAAACGGACGCCCCGAGGCGATTTCCAGCAGCGGCGCCCATGTCCAGTAGCTGAACACTTTGCTCATGAATCCGTCGCCGTGCAGTCTGCCGGTTTGATAAACACCGCTGAAAACGAAACGATGGCGCTGATCGAACAATGACGTGGAGCGATCGACCGCCGGATAGTAACTGTCTTGAGGAGTGAGCGTCGATTGCAGATCGGTCGAGTCGTCAATTGCATGCGACCAGGTATACGACGCGAGGAATTCGTAGTGCTCGTTGAAGCGCTTGCGGAGATTCGCGCTGAATCCGTGATAGATAGAACTACCGTTGGAGTAGTTGGCATCCATGTCACCAAATGGGACGCATCCGGCGAAGGTCGTGGGATCGCAAGCGTTAAAGCCAAGTGTCTGCGCCAACGCTGCAGCCTGCTGGATGCAGGGCAGGCCTAACGGACCAAGCGAGGCGTAAGCGCCAATGATCGATGGATTCAGTCCGCCTGGACGGAAGAAATTCATCAGCGACGCATCTACGAAGGGCAACGGACTCGTCGGCAGTCCACCGGGGCTGCAGCCGCTTACCGTGAACGGGCTCGCCGGCAGAGTCGCGCCCGCAACCGATGCATCTACCAGCGCAGCATTGAAGTTCGAGACCATCAGGTCGCCACGGATCGTGTTGGCGTTGATCGGGCGATTGAGATGACGTCCACCATTGAAGTTATAAGCGAGACTCAGCGCGTATCCGTCGCCGAGATCACGCTCAACACTCAGGTTTGCCTGCTGCGAGTAGGCATATACGAAGTTCTTTGCCTGCGGATATCCGAAGGGTTGAAATCCAAGCGGGAAGAAGGTCGATTGGCTGAGGTAATTCTGGTTCAAGAACAGCGATTGAGGAAAGTTCAGTGACTGGAACTGCTGCTGATTGGGTAGGAATCCCATGGCAGTAGCGGCAGCGGGATTCAAGGTCGCGGCGCAAGGATTCAGCGCGCTCGGAACGTTAACCGGTAACCCCTGGAAAATCGTAATAGCGTTGAGATTGCCGGGACTTCCGGGTCCGTTGCAGACCGACGTGCCCGCGAAAGCCAGCTGACCGCTGGAGGATCCGTCCGAAGCATCGCCAAGGAAGTAAAGCCCGAGCAGCGGATGGTCATAGAACATTCCATAAGACCCGCGGACGACGGTCTTGCCGTCGCCGTGTGGATCCCATGCAACGCCGAAGCGTGGCTGAATGTTATTGGCGTCGGTCTGAATCCCCTTCTGCAAGCCGAGAGTCTTGTAGGCCGCAGCCGCAAGCCCTTGCGGCGCCTTGAAGCTGGGAGGAATCTCAACGTCGTAACGCACGCCGTAGTTCAACGTCACGTGAGGACTGACCCGCCAGGAATCCTGCCAGAAAGCGCCGATCGGAATGTTCTTGAACGAGTCGCTCGGGCTGCCGAGACCTTGAATGAAGTCGCCGGGCAAACCCGCGCCGTATGCCTGGACGGCAGAGAGCTCCGGGAAATCAGGAAGCACTCCGGGAGCAGGATTAACGAACCCAAGATTCGTGGCGCCGAACGTTCCGAAATCGTAAACGCCTCCGTAATTGACGGTGAATGTTGCCGTCAGTGGCAGATAGTTGACGTCGACTCCGAACTTCGTATTGTGACGGCCGAGTGTCCACGAGAAATTGTCGGTGAATTGATATCGCTGCTCGACGCGCTGAATGTAGGAATAAGGTTCGCGCCCGAAGTATGCGAATCCGGGGATGTTGACGGCGGGATCAGATCCTCCAGGAATTTGTGTGTTGTAGAAGTACGAAAGGCCGCGTCGGGCGTACTGGAATCGGAATTCGTTAATCTTATTGTTGCCGATCGTCCAGGTGTCCTGGAACATTCCAGCGACATCACGATAGGTCTGCTCTGACGTGCGGGAGTAGGCATTCTGTCCGAACGGCTGATCCTGGCCGCTGACTTCAATGCCGGTTACCGTACTCGGGCTAACATTCGCCCGGAACGTCAGACGATGGTTCGTGCCGATGTTCTGGTCGAGCCGCAGTGAGTAAAGGCTGGTTCCTTCAAAGACTGGAAAGTTGCCTTCCTGCGAAACAAGTGTCTGATACGAACCGGGCACGAAACAAGGCGGTGCCGGGCACGACGTCGGGAAACCAGCAACTCCTGGAATCCCGCCAGTGAGCCCCACGGGCCACTCGCCATTCAGGGCCATACCCGATGAAGCTCCGACCAGGCCAAGATACTGCGCGACTTCTCCCGCATAAACGGGATTGGTGGCCGCGGTTGCGCCGACCGCCGGATTCGCAAGAAATCCGATCTGGTCTGGCGTAAGTTGCAGGTTTACGCTGCCTGCTGGCGCTCCGAAAAACGCCGAAGCATCGAACGGCGTCAGTCCGAAATTTCCTTGGCCGATGCTGGAAAATCCCGTTTCATGCCGGCGGGTGATCTCGTAGGAGAAGAAGTAATAGGTCTTATCTTTTTTGATCGCTCCGCCGAACGCAGCTCCAGCCTGCACGCGCGTATATGCCGGATTCGGCACCGTGCTGAACGGGTTCACGGCCTGGAAGTCGCGATTGCGCAAATATCCGAAGACATCACCGTGAAATTCGTTCGACCCGGAGCGCGTGATGATATTGACGACGCCACCCGCAGCGCGACCATATTCAGCGGCGTAGTTGTTCGTGATGATCTGGAATTCCTGTACGGCCTCCTGAGAAACCGTGGAGCGTACGCCATTGACAGAGTTGTCGGTGGCATCGGCGCCATCAACGTTGACCAGATTGGAACGCGCGCGCTGTCCGCTCATATTCAGGCCTGAAGTCGGCGCCGCTCCGGTATTCGGAGCATTGTCGCGGACCACTTGCGAATCGGTCAGCGTGAAATTGATATAGTTGCGTCCGTTGATGGGGAGATTGTCGATGCGGCGCTCCCCGATCGTGTCGGTCGTGGAACTACGCGAGGTCTCGACCAGTTCGGCCTGGGATGTAACCTCAACGACTTCTTTCGTGCCCGCGACCTCCAATGTAATGGGCAGTTCGACGAGGCCGCCGACGGTGATAGAAACTCCAGTGCTTTGTGTTCTGGCGAATCCTGCGGCGGCAACGGTTATCGTGTACGAGCCCGGCGGCAGCAACTGGACGCTGTAGCCTCCCTGGCCATCGCCAGTCGCGTTTCGCTCCACACCTTTGGCCATGTTCTGCGCCGTCACTGTCGCATTCGTGACGAAGCTTCCCTTTGTATCTTTAACGGTGACGTGGAGATCTCCCGTGGCGACACCACCTTGCGCCAGGCAATAGCCGGATAGCAGCAACACACAGAGTGGGACAAAAGCGAACTTAATCGTGCGAAACATAGGATTCTCCCTTGAACTCGCGAAGGCGAGCAGACGAAAGGACGCAGCACTCCGGCAGATTGCCGATGTAGTCACTCGAAGGTCGAACTGGTAATCGCCCCGGTGGTTTTTATAACAAATCCACGAACGAAAACAAGTGAGGAGTGGGCCGGGTCGTCCAGCAAGTAAATGCCAGCCGGAGTAGATGAATTTCTCAACAGATACACACGATGGCGCTTATCTTGCTCGAATTGCGCTTGGACGGTCCTTATGGTCGAACCGAAATCCGAACTGGCACCGCCGGATTCTGTAAGCGGCCTAGCAGCATCGCGGAACTGCTGAGCCGCTCGTATCCATTGAGCACTGGACTGGCGGCCAGGCTGGCTTGCGGCCACGCCATTGCCAGGTAAATGCGGAGGAGGGCAACCGTCGCATTGCGGCGGAGAAGGAGTCCACGGTCGATGAGTTGACGCGCAGCCTCGGCTGTTTGCATGTCTGGGCTGGCCAGAGCTGCCTGGCCAATCGTTACAAGCACCGAGGCGTTATGTCCGGCGACGCGGATGTAGGCTGCAGCCGCTCGCAATCGTTCGCGCTGCACCCGACGAAACTCTGCGGCGGGGAGGCGATGATACAGGTACTCGCTTTCGGCGACATCAATGAGATTGCGGAAGGCCTCAATGTCGATAGGCTCAATTTTAGGGGAGGGGTTGGAACTGGAGAGCTGAAGGCTGCGAGTAACAGTAATTCGCAGCAGCAAGATGAGCGTGACGACGGCAAACAGGACAAGAATGATCGCGAATGTCATTGCTGTAAAAGACGCTCCAATTCGCGGTTCCAAACAGCGAGAATGTCCGCAGAGGGCGGCAGGCCACCAGGTTTGACCCTAACTCTGCCGGGAACCAACAGATAGTAGAACCACGTTAAAACCGAGATATGGTAAGCGCCCATGTTTAGGAACGCGAAGACCATGCGCATGTGTTCCGAAGGATTCGTATTCGCAATAATCGCCCATGTGGCTAAATGCACACACGAGGAGATCCCAAGACCGAGCAATATACCGAATGACAGGCGCTCCCACCCGAGATGGAAGTGAGCGGCGAAGATAAAGAGGAAAATGATAAGGCCGGTCTCAACGAGGAACACCGTTTGTTCAACAATATGAGCGTCAAAAATAATATCGAATTTACTATCGGGGCGGGCAAAAGCTGCGACGACTGCTGCGACTAGGACGAGAATCGTCCCGAATCCAGTGAGAAGGTTTTTGCCGAGTCGAGCGATGGCAGGATATGGATTAAGTAAATGTGAGAAAACCTCGCCGATAACGAGGAATTTCAAAATGCTCTCAACGATCAGACCTACCCAGATTACGCGCCAGAACGTGGTGGGCGTTACGGAAGGGATGATATCGGCCAGGTAGGCCGCCAGATCTCCCAAGGAGCTTAGAAAAGCGAAAACCAAAAAAGCCCGAAACTTTTGGGTTCGATCGCGCCTCCACAATAGGAAACCAAACAGGATGAGAAGGACGTTGGGCGCTACCCAAAGATAGTTCCAAAGAAATGAGTGCGCCTGCAGCATCGCGATGGTGAGGCAATATACCGCGATTCGCTGCAGGCCGCAACGCGATCGTCAATTTGTTCGTTTTTCGTAAGACCGGCTAATTTCTTACTAATCGCAGCCATGTCTGTGTAAATATCGAATCAACCCGCGCCATCATTAGGGCTTGCAAAGGGTTGCTCCGCAGCCGGTGGTGCTTCCGCCGCCGCCGTCCTTCGACGCCAGGCTGGGGGTTACCATAGTACTCACGAACAGAACGGCCGCTCCGAGGACGAGTAGCACACGTTTCACGATAGTTCTCCTTTAGGGGGACAGCGATTTCGAACCGTGGTAGTGTCATGCCGCTGGGGCAATTTCGCCACGGCACGAAAGAACATGGGGCT
Source organism: Candidatus Eiseniibacteriota bacterium (assembly GCA_035500795.1). Taxonomy (GTDB): domain Bacteria; phylum Acidobacteriota; class Terriglobia; order Terriglobales; family Acidobacteriaceae; genus Sulfotelmatobacter. The sequence goes on from DATJWZ010000553.1 coordinate 9,663, forward strand.
GTTCGGAATTCGTAACAAAAATGACTCTGAAATCTGCCCTTCAGGATGTGAAAGAGACCACCCTTTCGGCCATTTCCGGCCTTTTGGCCAGACTGGCCTATTTGGGGTCGCTACGACGGGCTCATGGCCATTACGACCATTGGGGCATGGAACTGGTTCACGGGCGGGAGGCCTCGGAGAAGGCCCTCAAGGCAGCCCATTCCGAGGTTATAGGCCGCGTCCTACGAGCTCCTTTGTCATTGCTGGAGCAGGACTTGCGGGAGTCTAGCGAATTTACCGGTACGAGACCTCGAGAGTTCGCGGAGGACATGCAGGGCAGGCTGGAAGAACTAGTCCCTGACGGTCGTGAGAATACTCCATCCTCGACCCACCTCAATTCAGTGCTGCAGGCACTTTCGAGCCTGGAGCGGAATCGAGGGCGTGCCACTCGGTCAACTTCATAGCGACTCCAACCACCTGCCCGAGCACCTCAGCTTCCTGTGGATGCCGCAGGATGCGCACTGGCACTGGAGACAGAGGATGCGGCTGGAGAATGATGTCGTCCCGGCGCATGCTGCACCACGAGCAGGTATGCCCATCACGGGTTTCGACAAAATAGATCGGCCTTTCATACTCCGATCGCCACGATCCCTCAACCACCCGGTTCCTCGATTCGTCCACCTGAATAAAGCTGCCCGGCGGCAGGATCGGGTACATCGTGAAGTCCTGCGTGCCAACGTAGCCGTAGGTGTAATCCGTATTGGCAAGCTGCGCGAGATAAGCAAAAGGAACGAGTCCCCACTGCTCCACCATGCGGCCGAGATTCGCGGTGCGGCGCTCGTCGAAGCCCGGATCCATGCGGACCGGCACCTGTACGGACGACAGACCAGCAAGCGCGTCCGAAACATGAGACTTCGGCGGCGAAACCAGTCCTAGATCCGTGGCTGTGTTGTTCAGGTCGACTCCATACCACGAAATCAGTTCCCGCAGATCGCGTCGATAAATGATCGATAGCGTATAGAGCCGGTAGATGCTCGGCAGAATGCCCTTCGTTTCAATGTCGGATAGGCGGCTGGGAGGAATGGAGAATTCCTCATTGCGATACTTTTCCGCGATACGCGCGCTCGAGTTCTCCACATCGCGCATAGTGAGGCCAAGTTTCTCGCGGAGAGTCCGAAGGCTTTTTCCAGCTGGGAGCATTGAACATCGCCCTCTGAATCGTGACGCAAATCATACCAAAGGCCGCTTTAAGATGCATCGCGTTTCGCAGGAAAAATTCTCGCGCCGGTGTGTTACGAAATCCGAACGCGCTGAAAGCCTTGCCAGTAATGGGAATCAAGCCGAAGGCTCAACGGAATGCAGCACTGTTTGCGGTGATTGTAAGACTGTGATCGTCGGGTAATTGTTCGGAATTCGTAACAGCGCCCAATGTCTCCCGCGAGTTGGAAGCATGCCTCTACATTGCTGCCGCGCTTACCAGGAAACATAAGGATGACAATTGTCACGCGTTATGCGTGATGGATGGCACTGGTTTACCAATTCGCCTTGCGCGACGATGCAACTACAGAATAGGAGCATCAAGCATGAGGCGAATGGATACGTTGAAAGAACCGGCCTTGGCCGCGACGGTCGAACGAGCCCGACCCACTGACGTGATCCGCTCCAATGGCGCGGTTGCGACCCTGGAGCGCGTAAGCAAGAACTACGGCTCCATACGGGCATTGAGCAGCGTCGATTTTCAGGTACGTCCGGGAGAAGTAGTTGCCCTGCTCGGTCCGAATGGAGCTGGCAAAACCACTGCCGTGAAACTCCTCCTCGGACTTCTACAACCGAATTCCGGCAAAGTGCGGGTTTTCGGAGGCGACCCCACGAATCCTGAAAACCGGATGAGAACCGGAGCAATGCTACAAGTCGGTCGTGTTCCAGAAACGCTCCGCGTCCGTGAGCACATCGACCTCTTCTCCACCTATTACCAGAAACCGATGCCGGCCACCGCCGTTCTCGGTGCTGCCGGACTCGAGAAGTTGAACGATCGGAAATTTGGCGACCTCTCCGGAGGACAGAAACAGCGTGTGCTGTTCGCTTTGGCTCTGTGCGGAAATCCGGATCTGCTGTTCCTCGACGAGCCGACAGTTGGCTTAGATGTTGAGGCGCGCAGAATGCTGTGGGAAGAAATCCGCCAACTGGTGCGACGCGGTAAGACGGTGTTGTTGACTACACATTATCTACAAGAGGCCGATGCTTTGGCGGATCGCGTCGCGGTGATTAACAAAGGCGAAATCATTGCGGAAGGAACGCCGGCGCAAATCAAAGCACAGACTGCAGGAAAGAAAATCCGCTGCATCACACAGGTTCCGCTCGCGTCGCTCCGCGATTTGCCCGGGGTGAGCGAAGTCAAAGAGGATCGCGAAGCGATCGAGATTCATGCCGTCGAGGCAGAACCTGTGCTCCGCGAATTGCTGGCGTGGGACAAGACGCTCTCGGGACTCGAGGTTACTAGCGCCGGACTGGAAGATGCATTTCTAGCCCTGACGCAGGAAGGTGCTGCGAGCGTGAATTAGCAGGAAAGTTAAAACCGCAAGCTTGAACTTGAGATTCATGAAGGAGACGCGATGAGTACCGCAGCGCTGACATTGACAACAGGCCAGATGCAGAGATCGCTGGGACACACGTTGACGATCTATTTGAAAGAGGCCAAATACGAATTCTTCAAATACCTTCGGTTGCGCGTCTACACGCTATCGGTACTGAGCTTTCCGATCATGTTCTACATCTTGTTCGGGCTCGTTCTGAATGCGCATGAGGCGATCGGCGGCATGCGCGTTCCCACCTACCTCATTGCAACTTATGGAACCTTCGGCGTGATGGGAGCGTCGTTGTTCGGCACAGCTGCCGGACTGGCATCTGATCGGGGATTGGGCTGGTTGGAAGTGAAGCGGGCGAGTCCGATGCCTCCGTTCGCATACTTCGCGGCAAAAGTCATTGTGAGCATGATCTTCAGCACGATTATCGTGCTGGCGCTCTTCGCTCTTGGCTTCGCGCTCGGTGGCGTGCGCATGCCAGTTGTGACTTTTCTCTCTTTGCTTGGAACGCTAGTGCTTGGCTCGCTTCCTTTTTCGGCAATGGGCCTGGCATTGGGATATTTCACCGGCCCAAACTCGGCCCCTCCGACGATCAACCTGATTTACTTGCCGATGTCCTTCTGCAGCGGATTATGGGTGCCATTCATGTTCCTGCCGAAAGTTGTGCAGAAGATTGCCCTGGTGCTGCCTTCGTATCACCTGTCGCAGCTGGCCTTGGAAACGGTTGGAGCTGGTATGCACGAGCGAGTGACTGCGCATTGGGAAGTAATGCTGGCCTTTACCATGATCTGCCTTGGGGTGGCACGAATCGGATTCCAACGCGATCAGGAAAAGATGTATGGATAACAGTTTCAGGTTTCAAGTTTCATGTTTCCGAGCAGCGATTTGAAGGCATTCTTTCGAAATGAGTCTGAGTATGAGCCGGGAAAACAAAAAATCGATTGGCTTTGCCACCGTCCTGATGATGTTCGGCGTGTTCGCGATGTATGCGGGACTGAAGTCGCTGATCATATTGGTTCCGGCGGCCGTGTTGATCTGGTATGAAGCGCGACCGCATCTGCATAGTGGCCGGAATTGACGGCTAGGGTGAAAATAGAAGCATGCCTCTGCTCACATACGATCATGTGGAGACTTGCTCCACGGCTCCGCCGTGGAAGTTGAAGCCGTGGAGAACCATCTTCAGGGACAAGGACCATGGCTGGAGTCCCCTGCTCTGGGTCTTATATCTGGGCTTCTTTTTCGTCGACCCAGTCTTGAGCCATGCCAGTGCCCGGATGTGGGCGCTCGACATTGCAGGAACGCTCGTGTTCCTGATGCTCTATTTCGGGCTCTTTGCCCTGGAGAATCCCAAAGTCTTTGTGCACATCGGTGGAATGGTGCTGCTCGGCATGCTGTTTATGCCGATCAACCAGGGAGCATCCGCATTCTTCATTTATGCCGCGGCCATGCTGCCATTTTGCGTTGATACCAAAAGGGCTGCCGTCCTCGGCCTGGCTGCTGTTGGGACCGTCGCCGCAGTTGAAGGTCTGATCCTGCATAGCAACGGCTGGGTTCTCTTTTACTGCGCCCTGTTCCCGATCATCATTGGCGCCGGGAACACCTTCTTTGCCGAGCGCAACCGCATGAACCGCAAACTGCGCAAGGCCAACGAAGAGATTGAGCATCTGGCCAAAGTCGCAGAGCGCGAGAGAATCGCCCGCGACCTGCATGATGTGCTGGGACACACGCTATCCGTCATTACTCTGAAATCGGAGCTCGCGGGAAAATTAATTGACCGCGATCCGCAGCGTGCTGGAAAAGAGATTCGCGAGGTAGAAGAAATTTCGCGGAAGGCGCTCGCCGAAGTGCGGGATGCGATCCGCGGATACCGCTCAAAAGGACTTTCCGCCGAGTTAGCACACGCCAAGGCGACGCTTGAAACCGCAGGAGTGAGTGTGCAGCTTGAAGCGGCGACAACGCTTCAAATACCAGCGATGCAGGAAAGTGTGCTGTCGCTGGCGGTGCGCGAAGGCGTGACGAACGTTGTCCGCCATGCGCGAGCTGCCACCTGCCGGTTAAGGCTCGAGCAATATAACGGGACATGTCGTCTTGAGATATCGGATGACGGCCAAGGATTTGTAAGTGTGGAAGGCAACGGGCTGCGAGGCATGCGCGAGCGCGTCGAAATGATTGGCGGCACACTCGAGCGCAACAACAAATCGGGCACGATGCTGGTGATCACGCTTCCCGTCAAAGACGTTCCACTCAAAGTCGAAAGCGGAAAAAATTGAACCCACTGACAAAAGAGGGCACGCGCGAGAACACGAAGGAAGGACGCAAGTGTATTCGCGTCGTGTTGGCTGAAGATCAGGGCATGGTGCTCGGCGCGCTGGCCGCACTACTCGACATCGAGGGCGACATTGCCGTGATTGCGCAGGCACGCAATGGCAAAGAGGCTCTTGAGGCGGTACTGACGCACAAGCCGGACGTTTTCATCACCGACATCGAGATGCCGCACATGAGTGGTCTCGATGTGGCGGCGGAGCTGAAGCGCCGCCGCACCGGTACTCGCGTAGTGATCGTGACGACATTCGCGCGCGCGGGATATCTGCGCCGAGCCCTGGAAGCCGGAGCATCGGGCTATCTGCTCAAAGACATGCGTGCCGAAGAACTTGCCGAGGCTGTGCGCCGCGTGCATCAGGGGCTGCGGGTAATTCATCCGGAACTGGCGACGGAAGCGTGGGCAGAAATGGATCCGCTCACCGACCGCGAGCGCCAAGTACTTCGGCTCGCCGGGGAAGGCATGGCCAGCGTGGACATCGCCAGTGAACTCGGCCTCTCCGACGGCACGGTGCGAAATTATCTTTCGGAAGCGATCAGCAAGTTAGGAGCGAGTAATCGCGTAGAAGCGGCACGGATCGCCAGGACGAAGGGATGGCTGTAACTCAGTTGCACCGTGCCTACCGCC
>DATJWZ010000554.1:0-1011 GCA_035500795.1 Candidatus Eiseniibacteriota bacterium
GGTGTGTGCGTACTGGCTGACGTCGAGTGACTGGTCGAGCGGAAATGCACAAACCGAGCACGCCAGTACGCTGATCAGCAGGACGAGAATTCTGGTACGCGCTTTTCCCCTGCGTGTTGGAGCGCCAGAAGTCATCTCTGCCCGGGTGCCACCTTGTTTTGGACTGGTCATCGAGTTTCGTAGACAATCCTAACGCCGGAACTGTATTCAAGCGTATCAGCCTATCGGAAATCTGCCGCAGGACCTCGCGATAAGCCTTGCCCGTCATCGCAAAAATCTCATTTTCATGTCTGTTGTCGCAGAGGCAGAGCTTCTCAACCCGACTGTATCTCCCAATATTCTTTCTCCGTCCGGTCGATGGGTTTCGGACTCCGTAACCGCCAAACTCCGACCAGCACGACGAGCGCTACTAATGCGATCGCGATCAGCGCGATGGTCATAATTGGAAGCACTGTTTTTGTCCCCCCAAAAGCTTGTCTGAACGCCTTATCGCACACCCATTGAGTGCTCATTATGAGAAGCACAGTGAGTGCCAAACGGACTTTCTCGGCGGCGTCAGGACTCTCTGAATCAATCCCGTGGGGAGCTGCGTTTGAGGTGAAACTGCGTTCGCGGACAATCCAGATGGAAGTGAAGAAGTGCTAGAAAGTGTGAAACAAATGGCAGCCACTGTTCAGTAGTGGACGAGTCTTGACAGAAGGAGATGACAGAGGGCCGGAAAGGCGATTATTTTAGCTTTGCGTAAGCTTTGCTTTCAGACTCGCTGCGAGCGCCCGTTTTAACTCTGACGCTTTTCGCTTTTTCACAACCTCGATCTCGCCAAGGTAACGTTCGTGAAGAAGTGGGTTGATCTCCTTGACGACGTTTTCGAGGGCGTCGAGCTTAATCTGGCTTTCTACCAAGAGGTCAACGACCTCTCCGAGAGCCTTCATTGAGGGCTGGCCGGTTACTCTGCTCATCAAGATTTCCCTTCAATTCTGTCGTTCAATCTCCCGCAACTGGCGACCAATT
>DATJWZ010000555.1:0-1312 GCA_035500795.1 Candidatus Eiseniibacteriota bacterium
CACTACGACGATTTCCTCGCCCACGCTCGCCGATCAGATTCGCAATTTTCAGAAGCTCTATCCGCAGGCGAAGTGGCATGTTTACGAACCGGTCAATCGCGACAACGCGCTCGAAGGCGCAAAGGCGGCCTTCGGACAGCCTGTCGAGACGCGCTACGATTTCACGAAAGCTGATGTCATCGTCTCACTCGATGCCGATTTCCTCTATGGCGGATTCCCCGGCAACGTGAAGTACATCCGCGATTTCGCCAGCCGCCGTAATCCCGACGGCAACATGAATCGGCTGTACGTCATCGAGAGCACGCCGAGCGCGACGGGAGCGAAGGCGGATCATCGAGTTCCGATCACTTCGTCTCGGGTCGAACCATTCGCCGTCGACCTTTCCGGCTTCATTGGAGCGATGTCACGCGGCAATGTGGCTGGCGATGTGAACACGTCTGTATACAAAATCGGCCAAGACCTAATGGCCCATCGCGGTTTGAGTATTGTGTTGGCCGGCGACAACCAGCCTCCTGCAGTCCACGCCCTTGCGCATGCGATGAACGCACAGCTCGGCAACGTAGGCAAAACCGTCTTCTACACCGACTCCGTCGACGCGAATCCGATCAATCAAACGGAATCGCTGAAGGAACTCGTCGCCGACATGCAAGGCGGCAAGGTCGATCTGCTGATCATCCTCGGTGGCAACCCGGTCTACGATGCTCCCGCCGATCTGAACTTCGCCGACGTGCTCAAGAACGGCAAGACTCCGATACGTGTACATCACGGCCTCTATCAAGACGAAACCGCCGAGCTATGCCAATGGCATGTTCCAGCAACGCACGAACTTGAATCCTGGGGCGATGCCCGCGCCTACGACGGTACGGTCAGCATCATTCAGCCCCTGATCGCTCCTCTTTATAACGGCAAGAGCGCCATCGAATTCTTCGGGATGCTCTCGGGCCAGAGCGACGCCACCGGATATGAACTGGTCCGCTCCTACTGGCAGAAGCAGCACCCTGGAGCAGATTTCGAGCAGTTCTGGCGCAAGTCGTTGCATGATGGATGGGTTGAAGGAACCGCGTTCGCCCAAAAGACAGTCAAGGCACAGGGCGTTAGCACGATCGCAGGATCAGTTCCCGCCGATACGATCGAGCTCAACATCCGCCGCGACCCCACCATCTACGACGGTCAGTTCTCCAACAACGGCTGGCTGCAAGAGCTTCCCAAGCCGATGTCGAAGCTCACGTGGGATAACGCCGTGCAAGTCGGCCCCAAGATGGCCGAGCGCCTCAAACTCGCCGCCAAAGATGTCGTCGAACTCGAACTGAAC